>CAZCMJ010000025.1:0-21710 GCA_964499845.1 uncultured Methanomassiliicoccales archaeon | reverse complement strand
CTTTTCTCAATTATTCCGACCGAGGTGAGAGGTCACTCCTCCGGATCGGACACCACAATAACGGTGCACTGAGCCTTCTTCACAATGTAGTTCGAAACGCTGCCCAGGATGAATCTGTCCAATGACGATTTGTTGGATCTTCCGACCACGATGGTATCGCACTTGAAACGCCCTGCAGTCTCCAGAACCGTCTCATCTGGCTTTCCGGTCTCGATGATCGTGTGCACGACGGCCCCCTCTGAAGCGGCCTTGCGCTGGGCGGCCTCCATGTACTCGCGTACCGACGTATCGGGATCCTCCGGATCCATCTGGTCCTTCGATACAACGGTGAGGATGTAGAGTGGCTCGTTGTAGTTGACGGAGTGTCTCACTGCGTAATCAAGGGCCCTCTCCGTGTTGGGCCTTCCGTCGTATGCGATGAGGATTGTCATTGCAACCAAACGCACACATAGCTGGATATTAAAAGTTGGCATCATAGGGTTACAGATGCCGAACAATGCTGATGAAGAACAGAAAGGTGGCCCGGAAGGAGACAGAGTAGTCTCCCGGGCCTAAAAGGTTTAATAATCCCAGACTAGACTCAGAGGTCGTAGTTCTTGGGGTTGTAGTTGGGGACAGAGTCCTTGTACTCCTTGCCGCAGAACTCGGTGATCTTGTCGGTGTCGTCGGGCAGGGACTCAAGGGTCTTGATGATGCTGTTGAGGGTGTCGAGCTGCTTGTTGGTCAGTCCGAGCTCCTTGGAGTCGTATCCGGCCTTGATGATCTTGGCACCGGTCAGTCCAGCTGCCTTGGCCCTGAGGTACAGGTCGTTTCCGTTCTCGGCGATTGCCTGTCCGACCATGTAGGCGTGGTCGTAAGCGAGGACGTATGCCTCGGGTCCCCTGGTCCTGTCAGCATACATGTACAGGTCCCTGAGGGTCTTTGCCTGGCCGAGCTGGGTTGCGGTGTTCATGAGTGCAGCCTCGTATGCGATGGATCCGAACCAGCACTGGACGGAGGTTCCACCGAACTCGGGGTGGTACTCGACGGACTCGTTGGACCAGAGGTCGCAAGCCTGTGCGATGAGGTTACCCTGGAGATCGCAGTGTGCGCACTGGCAGTTCTTTCCCTCCTGAGCGGTGGGCTTTCCTGCGACAGCCTTACAGATGATTCCCTCGTATCCGCAGTCCTTGTCGGGTCCGACTGCTCCGGCCTCCCATGCTGCAAGGGTCCTTGCAGCGGAGATGCACCTGGTGACAGCGGAGAAGGTCTTCTGGACATCGTTGTCGAGGTATCCACCGGCCATGAACATGGAAACGTTTGCTCCGGAGCAGTTTGTGTCTCCTCCAGCAACGGCCTTGTTCTTCTTGGCGATGTCAGCGAACTCCTGCCAGATGTAGGTCATATCGATGGATCCGAGGTATCCGACTCCGAACAGGAAGGCGGTGATATCTCCGTTGGTGACTGCGTAGTCTGCGAACTCTTTTCCTCCGACGGACTCACAGGAAAGGTTGTCTGCACCGTTCTCGCATGCGATCTCTGCGCACTCGAACAGCTTCTCGGGGTAGGAGCGTCCTCCCATTCCGGGCCTGAGTCCCTCATCGGCCTCACGCTGGTCGGGGATGGTGTGCCTGACTGCACAGTTGACTCCGTAGTCCTCGTGGTATTTCTCACAGATTGCCTTCTGGCCTGCGACGACGGGTGCGGAGAGTTTCTCCTGGTTCATCTGGGAAACCCACTCGGTCTCGAGCTGGACGTTGGGGAATCCTGCGGTGACGGCCCTGTTGAGGATATCCTTGGAGATGTAGTCGACGTACTCCTTTCTGAGCTTCTCGGCGTCCTTCTCGGTTCCGGGCCTGGGGGCGTAGTTGATCTCGGGGATGACCTCTCCTGCTCCGATCTTGAGTCCGAATCCGTAGGAAACGGGGTGTTTGGACTGTCCGAAGACGAGCTCGTCTGCATCCTTGTATGCCATGCTTGTGTATCTTGTAACTGCCATTCGAATCACTCTCCAATGATGTTGTCCCACTCGTCCCTGATCTTCTTCCAGTCGTAGCCCTCGAGCATCTTCTGAGCGAGGACGGGGGTCTGGGGTGCTTTCTCGGAGTAGATTCCGAGGTCGTAGGAGTTGGCGAAGTCCCTGTTGACTGCTCCACCGCATCCCATCATGGGGATGTTGAGTCCGTTCTCCTGAAGTCCCTTGGCGACTGCGGGGAAAGCGGTCATGGTGGTGGTCATCAGAGCGGTTCCGGAAATGAAGAGGGGCTTGACCTCGACGCACTTTGCGACTGCGTCGACGACAGGAACGTCCCTTCCCATGTCGATAACGTTGTATCCAGAGGACCTCATCATGACAGCGGCGATGTTCTTACCGATGTCGTGGGGGTCTCCCTCGGCTGCGTGCATGACGACGGTTGCTTTGGACTCTCTTCCACCGGGAACCTGCTTCTCGGCGATTGCGATTCCGATCTCCATGGTCTTTGCGGCCATCATGATCTCAGGCAGGTAGTAGACGTGCTCTGCGTAGAGCTTTGCAACGACTTCCATTCCGGCAACGAGTCCGTTGTTGATGACGTCGAGGGGGTTCCTCTCTTTGAGTGCCTCCATAACGACGGGTCCAACGGTCTTGAACCTCATGAACATAACTTCCTCTGCGACCTTGTGGAAGACAGGGTCGGTGGGCAGAAGTTTCTTTGCCATTTCTTCGGGGGTTGCCTCGACCTGGAGGTCGATGTCGTAGCGCTTCAGAACTTTGCTGAAGTCTGCACCTTCGCTGCTAAGCATTTTAATCTCCTCTTTAACGGGGGCTTTCGTCCCCGTTGATTCTGCAATCCACGATGTAGTATATAGTCGGTTTGATGGTTGTTTGATATATCCATCATGTTTTTTGATGTTATATTTAAATAAAAATTATTTTCAATATCCAACTCGTCAGTTGTTACCACTCATATTTAAAGATACACATTAACAACGATTAATACATCCATACCAGAACCATCGATTTCAGCGTGTTAATGTGTCCTAAAACGGCTCCGTTAATTGTTCATATTTAAATCTAACTGTTACTCGGAGAAGGTTCCGAAAGGCATCTCGGACAGCCTGCGAAGAGGTTACATCCAACAGATAACAGGATCCGAAAGAAGGATACGGTGATATGACCCGAGACCGGATCCAGAGGGATCCGATGTAATATCTATATTAGGGGAGAAGGAAGGATGTCAGATCTCCGACGGCCCCGGAGAAGAAACCGGAACCGCCTTTTTGAGGAGATAACACACGGTTAAGGGGTTTGGGTAAAAGGTTTGGGAATCAAGGACCCGGGTCTCAGAGACCGTAGTTCTTGATGTTGAAGTTGGGGACCGCGTCGGTGTACTTCTTGGTGCAGTACTCGACGAACTTGTCGGTGTCGTCGGGAAGTCCCTCGAGCTCCTTGATGACGGAGTTGAGGACGTCCAGCTGCTTGTTGGTGAGCGCGATCTCCTTTGCCTCGTATCCGGCCTTGATGATTCCAGCTGCGGTGGATCCTGCGGCCTTGGCCCTGAGGTAGAGGTCGTTTCCGTTCTCGGCGATTGCGGAACCGATCTTGTAGGCGTTGTCGTAGGCGAGGACGTATCCCTCGGGTCCACGTGCCCTGTCAGAGATCATGTACAGGTCCCTGAGGGTCTTCTCCTGACCGGTTGCGATTGCAGTGTTCATCAGGGAAACCTCGTATCCGAGGGATCCGAGCCAGCACTGGACGGAGGTTCCTCCGAACTCGGGGTGGTACTCGACGGACTCGTTGGACCAGAGGTCGCACACCTGAGCCATCAGGTTACCCTGGAGATCGGCGTGTGCGCACTGGCAGTTCTTTCCCTCCTGGGCACAGGGCTTTCCTGCGATTGCCTTTGCGATGGGTCCCTCGTATCCACAGTCCTTGTCAGGTCCTGCTGCTCCGCACTCCCAAGCGACGAGAGTCCTTGCAGCAGAGATTGCACGGGTGACTGCGGAGAAGGTCCTCTGAACATCGTTGTCGAGGTATCCACCGGCCATGAACATGGAAACGTTTGCTCCGGAGCAGTTTGTGTCTCCTCCAGCAACGGCCTTGTTCTTCTTGGCGATGTCAACGAACTCGGACCAGACGTACTCCATATCGATGGATCCGAGGTATCCGACTCCGAACAGGAAGGCGGTGATGTCTCCGTTGGTGACTGCGTAGTCTGCGAGCTCTTTTCCTCCCATGGTCTCACAGGAGAGGACATCTGCGCCGTTCTCACATGCGATCTCGGCTGCCTTGAAGAGAGCCTCGGGGTATGCGTGGGATCCACCCATTCCGGTCCTGAGTCCCTCCTCTGCCTCACGCTGGTCGGGGATGGTGTGCCTGACTGCACAGTTCACTCCGTACTCCTCGTGGAACTTCTCACAGATCTCTTTCTGACCCTCGACGACGGGGGTGGACATCTTGGGGTTACCCATCTGGGAAACCCACTCGGTCTCGAGCTGGACGTCGGGGAATCCGAGGGTGACTGCCCTGTTCAGGACATCCTTGGAGATGTAGTCGACGTACTCCTTCCTGAGTTTGGCGGGGTCCTTCTCAGAACCGGGCCTGGGTGCATAGTTGAGCTCGGGGATGACCCTTCCTGCTCCGACTTTGATTCCGAATCCGTATGAAACAGGCTGTTTTGCGGTTCCGAAAACCATCTCATCAGCGCTGCTGTATGCCATTTTTGTGTATCTTGTTGCTGCCATGATCACTCACCTCCAACGATGTTCTCCCACTCTTCCCTGATTCTCTTCCAGTCGTATCCCTCAAGGATCTTGTCTGCGATCGGGGGTGTCATGGGTGCCTTCTCGGAGTAGACTCCGAGGTCGAAGGACTCTGCGAAGTCCCTGTTAACTGCTCCTCCAGCTGCCATGAAGGGGATGTTCACTCCGTCCTTCACGAGGATCTCAGCTGCACGGGGGAAAGCGGTCATTGTTGTGGTCATGAGAGCGGTTCCGGTAACCATGAGGGGCTTGACCTCCTCGACCTTGGCGACGACGTCGACGACTGCGACATCCTTACCCATATCGATGATGGTGTATCCGGAGGACCTCATCATAACAGCGGCGATGTTCTTACCGATGTCGTGGGGGTCTCCCTCGGCTGCGTGCATGACGACGGTTCCTTTGGTCTCCCTTCCACCGGGGATCTGCTTCTCAGCGATTGCGATTCCGATCTCCATGGTCTTGGCGGCCATCATGATCTCGGGCAGGTAGTAGATGTGCTCGGCGTACAGCTTTGCGACACACTCCATTCCGACGACAAGTCCCTTGTTGATAATGTCCAGGGGTTTGTGGGTCTGCAGTGCCTTGGTGGTGGCGGGTCCGACGTCCTTGAACTTCATGTACAGGACAGTCTCTGCAACCTCTTTGAGGACAGGATCTGCGGGCAGCATCTTCTTTGCGACTGCCTCGGGGGAAGTCTCGTTCTGGGCCTCGATGTCGTAACGCCTGAGGATCGTTCCGAAATCTACACCTTTGTAGTCAATCATCTTTTTTCCTCCTTTTCGTGTCAATCGTTGCCGATCTTCACTGGATTCCTCATCGGAGAGTTGGGTATTTAATCGATTTCCAGGATGGATGATGTAACCATAGTTTATATACAAAACCAAAAGTATTATAAAGAAAACTTTTCAAAAACTACCAGGAATCATCCAACCCTCTGAATCCTTTATAATTAAATATCAAATATCGATGGTTTTTAGAATTAGTATTTAAACAGAGCTTCGATTATCCTTTTCAGATAAATTCCCCTATTATTATCACAATCATGAAAATTTGGAGGATACATCCAACATACTTGATATTTCGGAATCGCGCAGAATGATGGATGTAACCAATATCCATCCAACAAGTATCCATACAGACGTCTGGCTAAGGAACGGCGGAACCGCCTGTTTGAGTTATCTTTATATTATTATAAGGAGGGGAAACGGCCGGAGGGAAGGGACGACCATTACATCACTTTACATCGGTGGTAACCCCGACCGATTCTTATATAGGAGGAAATCATCCAATCAATCATGTACGTATACATATTAGGCGGATTCCTCGGAAGTGGGAAGACAACACTTCTGATGAAATTGGCATCGATGTACACCAAACGCGGTGAGAAGACTGCTCTCCTGGTCAATGAATCGGGAGAGATCGGTGTTGATGGCGCCACCCTCAAGGCAGAGGGATATGATGCGATAGAGCTCCCGGACGGATGCATCTGCTGTTCCCTGTCCGGTACCCTTCAGTCAGCACTGAAGAACATCAAAAGGGACATCGATCCCGACATCATCATCATCGAGCCCACAGGACTCGCACTTCCCCACAAGGTCAAAGAGCTCGTCCACTTCGCCATGATCGACGAGGACGAGACATACATCATCGGCGTCTGCGACGTCCAGAGGTTTGAGGACCTCATCAAGAAGAAGGAGCAGTTCTTCAAGATGCAGATGTCCAACGCGGACTTCGTCCTGATCAACAAATCCGACCTGGCCAAACCCGGTCAGCTGGACGAGATCACCAAATGGATGAAGGAGCAGTTCCCGGACAAGCCCGTCCAGGCCATCTCCGCCAAGAACGACGAGAACCTCGACAAGGTATATGAGATGATGCAATGAGCGAGCACCACCACGATCACGACCATGAGCATCATGAGAAGACCTCCATCGAGGAGGCAGGAGGATGCGCCGTCGGACTCACCGGAAAGATCAACTGCTTCAACGCCGATGCCGAGGCCAGGTTCGCGAAGGCCCTCCTCTCCATAGGGGAGTGGGTCCAGAAGGAGTCCGGCTGCCTGCTCGGACACATCAAGGCCGCCATCACCCTCGACGACGGCTCCGGAATCACCCTCAACCTCACCGACCTGGATAACGGTGTCGAACACCACGGCACCATGGAGCCCCAGGAAAGGGTGAACTTCACATTCATGTGCGCGGTCCTCGACGTGGACGAGCACGAGCTCAGGCACAGGATGTACCATGCCGTGGACGACTCGGGACTCGACTACGAGTTGGACGAGCATGTTGAATGTCACTGTCACGACCATGACCATGAGCACCATCACCACCACGACGGCGAGTGCCACTGCCATGACCACGATCACGACCATGAGCACGGACACCACCATCACCATGACGGGGAGGAGTGCCACTGCCATGAGCATCATCACCACGATGATGGACACGACCACCACGACGGCGAGTGTCATTGCGCCGAGTGCGAGGCCAAGAAGAAAGAGGAACAGCCGAAGAAGGAGAAGAAATCCCTGTTCGGTTGGATGAGGAGGAAAAAGGAATGACCTATGGAATATCCCTCGACATCGGAACCAGCGGTACGAGGGGACATGCAGTAGAATTGGAGACCGGGAAGATCATCTCGACCTCCGTCACCGAATGCCACCCGCTCCCGGGTGCGAACATCATGGACCACCTGACGTTCTGTATCAACGTCGGAACGGACATGGCGCACAAGATCCTGATCGACACAGTCAACAAGCTCATCGCCACCATGGGCATCGACCTCAAGCAGGTCGAGAAGGTGAGTATCTGCGGAAACCCCATCCAGCTCTCGCTGTTCCAGGGTATCCCCGTGGACGACCTGGCCTTCGCCGGGGAGAACGCACACAAGGCCAGGGGCATCAAGGAGCAGAAGAGGGACGCAGGAGTGTTCTCCGCAGTCGATGTCGGACTCGACGTGAAGGACGGATGCGAACTCTACGTTCCCCCGTCCATCAGGCACGAGATCGGAGCCGATGCCCTGGCCATGATGTACAAGAGCGGATTCCTCGAGCAGAAGGAGAACTGTCTCGTCACAGACTACGGTACCAACGCTGAGATGGCCCTGAAGATCGGGGACGACATCTACACCGGTTCCGCAGCCGCGGGACCCGCCATGGAGGGACAGTCCATCAAATGCGGAATGCTCGCCGGACCCGGTGCCATCTCCGATCTGGAGTATGACTTCAAGTGGATCTGCAAGGTCCTGGACGAGGACATCATCCCCAAGGACGGGGACAAGGTGGACTTCGGACTGGAGATCATCGAGCCCAACGGACCCATGCACGGCAAGGCGACCGGTATCACCGGTACCGGTGTCATCGCGGCCGTCGCGGCCGCCATGGACGACCACCTGTGGAGGAAGGGCAAGCTCAAGACATCCGACGGCAAGCTCCACCTCCAGGACGGCGTCTACATCGACTCCCACGACATCTCCGAGGCCCTGAAGGCCATCGGGGCCATGAGGGCCGGACACTTCACCCTGCTCGAACATGCGGGCATCAAGTTCAGCGACCTCGACATCATGTACATGGCCGGAGCATCCGGAACGTACGTGGACGCCGTGAAGGCCAGACAGGTCGGACTCCTGCCCCCCTCCTGTAACACCATCTACCAGTACGGGAACACATCCCTGGCCATGGCCACGGACATCCTGAAGGACCCCGAACTGCTGGACGAGCTGCAGGACATCGCCAACGGCATCAGGGCCAACCACATCATGTTCGCCGGTGACAAGATCTTCGAGCAGATCTACATGCAGGAGCTCGCCGTGTGCGACGAGGGCATGAGCATGGAGATGTACAACAAGAACAACGCCATGATGGGCATCCAGGAGCTCCCCAAGCCCAAGGGAACACCCACGGTCCACCGCATGGTCCAGCGTGACATCCCCGACCTCGGAGAGAAGGGACTGTACATCCTCCACGACATCGGAACCGAACTCCGCGGACACATGGAGGGCTGCATCGGGTGCAAGAAGTGCGAACAGGAATGCCCCGAGAACGCACTTACCGTGGCCGACGGCAACGAGATCGTCGTCAAGACCAAGAACTGTCTGGGAACCGCCTGTTTCAGGTGCCAGTTCAGCTGCCCCAAGAAGGTCTACAAGTACGACAACCTCAAACTGACCATCTGATCACAAACACAGGGGGAGGGATCCCCCGACCTTTTCCTTCATCATCACCGTATCCGGGGATCACGGCTCCGCACCGAACAGGAACTCCCTGAAACCAATCTCCGTTATGCCGTCACGGTCCGTGTTCACAGACCTCTCCATCACGATGACGACCTTGCGGTTGTCGTCACGGATCATCCTGAGAGGACGCACCTCCCTCTCAACATTCACCTCCTATCGGTAACCTCCTCCAACAGCTCCTCCGTTTTCAGAGCCGCATCCTTCAGCCTTTCCATCATATCCTCGGACATCTCCCACATCCCCCTGGATGCGGCCTCCGCGAGTACGTCTATCATCTCCTTCATAGCGAAGGGATTGGCCTCAGAGATCCATTGGTACACCTCGTCGTCCAGGATGTAGTGCTCCGCGAGCCTGTCGTACATCCAGTTCTCTATAACATCGGATGTTGCATCCCACCCGTAGATGTACTCGAACATCTTCAGGACCTCCGTGACACCTCTGAAACCGTGCTCCCTCAGTCCCCTCTCGTACTTCGGGTTCAGGACCTTGCTGCGGAACACATAGTGGGATTCCTCGGAGACGGTCCTGAGCACGGGATCATCGATGTCCGCGGAACAACCTATGAAGGAGAACATGGGCTTCTCGCCCTGGACGGCCTCCACGGCGGAGTTCAGTCCTCCGAGGTACTGGAAGACGTCGTCATTGTCGAATAGGTCGTACTCACGGCTGGTGCTGTTCTTGACAGTGACATCCACTGTGGATAGTCTCCTGCGGTAGGTCCTCTCGCATTTCACCCCGGGAGTGTCCTTGGAATATGCATGACACCCCACGTCGATGTAATAATCGCCCAGATCCTTCCGGGTGTCCCAGTTGGACATGGAGATCAGGACGTTAACGCCGGCACCGTACTGGCCCGGTTCCGATCCGAACACCCTATACAGGGCGTTCCTCCTTGCCTCCTCCTCGGGGATACCCTCGTCCATGTCCCTGAGCATGTCCTCCCTGAAATGGGCGCGGATCCTGTTCTCCTCATCGGATTCGTCCAGTTCCGCCACCATGCGGACGGCATCGTTGATCATGTCCGTGAGGTTCGGGAAGGTGTCCCTGAAGAGTCCGGTGATGTTGACGGTGACATCCACCCTGGGACGACCCAGCTCCTCCAGTGGGACGACCTCCAGACCCATGACCCTGTTCCCGTATCCCGCCCATTTGGGACGTACGCCCAGCAGCCATAGGACATAGGCGATGTCGTCACCGCCGGTCTTCATGGCATCCGTCGCCCACAGGACCACGGCCACGGTGTCCGGGAAGCATCCCCTCTCGGAGTTGAAGCGGTCGATCATCTGCTGGGCCATCCTCCTACCGAGCTCCCAGCTCGTCGGGAACGGTACGGCCTCCGGATCCAAGGTGTAGAAGTTCCTGCCGGTCGGGAGGATGCCCGCGTTGCCCCTTGTGGGACAACCGGATGGTCCAGGACGTACGTAGCCCCCGTCGAGACCATCCATGAGGGAATCCATTTCCTCGGTGATCCTCATGATGTTCGGGTATGTGATGCGGCAGATGTAATCCGCCGAATCCCTGACGGAACCATCGTCATCCGGATACTCCGATGATACAAACTCCGATGCAGCGTCGGGGTCGAAACCGATGTCACGGAGACGGGTGATGAACGCCATGGTGTCATCCTCGATCCTGTCCACAACCTGTCCATTGAGACACCCTGCCCCCGCATCAACGGATGAGGGGTCGGCCTTCAACCCCCTCAGGTCGTACCCCTCCGCCTTGGCGATGGACTCCGGCAATGACGGGACATCACCGTTCCTGAGCCTGCACAGGGAGTACACCATCTCCAGGAGACGGTCGCCCTCGGGAGGCCTCCCCATCACGTGGAGTCCGTCCTTGATCAGGTTGCCCTTGAAATCCACCACGTAATCGTACAGTTCGTCGGCGACAGCGGCCACGTCCTCCACCCCGGCATCCTCCGGAAGCCCCATGTCGGACAGGAGGTCCATCCTGACGACGACGTCGTACAGGTCCCTCTCGGCGACCTCCCTCTGGTCGGATGTGGCCATGTTGCCTGTGCGCATGTAGTTCTGGAGAACGCCTTCCAGTTCCTCGACCTCGTCGTAGGAGCCGGAACGTGCCATCGCCGGGATCATATGGTCCACCAGTACGGCATAACTGCGCCTCTTGGCCTGGGTCCCCTCACCGGGGTTGCCTATCACATACGGATACAGGTTGGGCATCTGGCCCAGGACGTAGTCCGGGGAGCAGTCTTCAGAGAGGCCCACACCCTTCCCAGGGAGCCATTCCAATGTCCCGTGTGTCCCCACATGGATCACCGCATCCGCCTTGAAGACGTCGCGGAGCCATCTGTAGAATCCTAGGTACTGATGGGGTATGGAGCAGTTATGGTTGTGGTATGCGGCCTGGACCTCCTTCCCACGGGTGGGTTGGAAGCTGAGCATGACGTTACCGTTGACGATACCGGGGACGACCATCTCGTCCCCCACTGAGAGCACCTCCCCGGGAGGGTCGCCCCAGTCCCTGCGGATGAAGTCCCTCTGGGATTGGGAAAGGGAACCGAACCATCCATCGCAGACGTCCTTGGGGACCACATCGATAGCGCGTTCCCTTATGTCCCTGTCCGAGAGCATGGTGGTGTCGTTGGTGACACCGTCGAGAATCATGTCCGTAAGCTCCTTCGATGTCTCCGGGACATGGTCCACCGTGTAACCTGATTCGGACAGTCTCTGGAGGAGATCCCTCATACTCTGATAGGTATCGAGATCGGCGGCGCTGCCCGCATGTCCCGCAGTGGGCGGATACTGGTAGAACAGGATGGCGACCCTCTTCTCGCTGTTGGGTTTATGCCTGAGTGCGGCCCAGCGGATGGCCATCTCGGCTATGTCACCGACCCTGGAGTCCAAAGGATTGTGGTATCTGGTGCCGAGGGGATCGGTCTCGGTGGATGCTATCGGTACAGAAACAATCTGACCGTCGAACTCCGGGAATGCTGCGTCGTAGGCGATCTCCGCGTTGGTAAGTCCGTAGATGCTCTCCCTCCATTGGGATTCGGAGCTCACCAGGGTGGGGACCATCATCATGGGTATGCCCAACCTCTCCATGAACGGGTCATCGGGATCATCGGAACGGGCCTTGGCCTCCCTGGTCACGGAGGATGAGATCAAGTTGATGACGAAGTCCACCACGGATCTCCCATCCTTCACAAGATGGTCGTCTATGATCCTACGGATCCCGATGCTGCCGGTGTTGGTGTTGGCAGCGTAGTTCAGGAAGATGCACAGACAGTTGACACCGCGGCCCCTCAACTCCATATAAATCCTGTCCACCGCGGGGACCTTTCCGGATACCCATTTCCTCTGACTGAACATGACCATGACAGTGGGTTTGGATGGATCGAGAAGCGATATGGCCTCGTCGATGTCCACTATGTCCGTTCCGGGGATGTATGCACCCTGTCCGGGAGGGACGAAGGGTTCTGGGAGATCGTAATCCCTACCGTCGAAACGGTTGAGGCACCAGGCGATGAAGGCCCTCTGGTTGGCGGGACCGCCCAGAGAAAGGTATCCGAGGGCCCTGTCGTAGTCCCCGTCCTCCAGACCGGAGAGCTCCCTGTGGGGGAGTGACTGGGAGACCACGTTGAAGACGATGAGGATGGGGACACCATTCCCCTCGGCCCTGTCACGGACCTCGGCCCATCCCCTGAAGAGGGAGAAATCACCGGTTATGCGGACTGTGATGAGGTCGGTGCAGGGGACGGAGTCCAGCAGGGAGGACAGAACCTCCGGATCGTAGTCGGCGGTGTCCGAGGAGAACTCCCTCAGATCGATGTCCTCGCCGAGGGATGTGTAATAGGATGATGCGTCGCGGAGGGAGACCCCGTCCCTGACGCGGATGTCGATGTTGATGAGCTTCACCATTGGGACCACCTGATGTTCCTTATTGGCATATACATCCAACATGATGAGATCAGTACATCAAAGTGACGGTATTAGACCAAATCCCCGGATTCCTGACCATATACACATATGGGAATTTTTTTATTTGGATATATCATCCAACAGGAACATGGAGCAAAAACAGATGCTAGCCGTCGCCGTAGTGGCGATTCTCGTCATAGCAGCTGTCGGTGCCTACGTCGTCGTCAGTGGCGATGGGGAAGAGGAATATAGGTCCACCAACACCGATTGCCGTCTGAAAATCCTCGGCAATGCCGATGAGAATGATTATCTCGATGAAGAAGACGTTGTAAGGATCAAGCAAATGATCACCGACGAAGAAGCATACAGTCTGATGGCCGATGCCAACCATGACGATAAGATCACCATAGAGGATGCGGAACTCGTCCAGAAGATCATCGACACCAGGGCCAAGAACCAGGGAAAGAGCTTCGACCAGAAGGAGAAGGTTCAGGTCCACTACATCGATGTGGATGACAAGGTCCAGGAGGCGACGTACCCTGTAGGAAACGTTGTCCTCGCGAACACTCAGCGTGCACTTGAGATTGCCATCGCGATCGATGTCGAGGACAGGATCAAGGCAATGACACTCAGTGACCTGAAAGCTTACTGGGACGACAACGAATACAAGGGCTGTGAGAACATCCCCGATGTCGGAAAGAGAGGCGAGCCAGACCTCGAGATGATCGCATCCATCGATGCGGACACCATTATCACCGGACAGGCCAGCAAGTGCCTGAAGAACGTCGAGGGCAACAAGGCCGGAGACAAGCAGATCATCAGACTTCCCACATGGGAGAACGGTGGAATGGAGAGTGCGGCACTCACTTTCGGATTCTTCATGGATTCCGAGGAGACCGCACAGAAGTACGCCAAGTGGATGGATGACCTCTATGCGGACATCGAGAAGACGATTTCCAAGATTCCCGACAGCGAGAAGACCAGCTTCCTCCTCGTAAGCTCCCCTGCATACATCCAGATCCAGCAGGACGGAGTGTCCAACGCATTCGACCTGACCGGAAGCAGGAACGTCGGAAACGAGCTCGTCACGAACCCCAAGGCTTCCTCTGCCAAGGTCGTGGAGTACAAAGAGGCAATCCTCGAAAAGGACCCTGAGTACATCATCTTCTCCTACTACATCATGACACAGATGACCACCGATGACATGCAGGCCAAGTTCGACAGCAGGGCCAACGAGTGGGTGGAGAACCTCTCTGGGACGAACGCATACAAGAACGGAAACGTCATCTCGATCGACTACGGGTTCCCCTTCTGTCTGATCACACTGGTCGGAGCATCCCTCCTCTATGAGGAATCCTTCAGCCAGCAGTACGTCATCGACACCGTCCAGGACTACCTCGAGAACTTCACCAACGTTCCCGACGACTTCCAGATCGACTACGACCATATCGTGCACAAACCCAAGCTCGCATGATGTGACAAACAGCAGGGGTGACCCCTGCATCTTCCCATTTTTATTCTGGAGGTCCCGTTTTTGAGAAAGAAAAGTGAACTGGTGAGCACGGACCCACCTTCCGACATGTCTTTCATTTCGGAGGAAGAGGTGGTCGAGAACTACCACCAGTATCTGTGGAAGAAGGTTCTCTTCATCCTGATATGCATAGTCGTATCGGTGGTGGTCGCGGGTTATGCCATGACCATCGGATCGTACGATATCGGATTCTTCGAATGTTATCGTATCATATTCGACCACATCGTCGGAAACCCACCTGTTGACAAACTCGCCGAGACCAAGGACTATGTCATATGGACCATCCGTATGCCCAGAGTTCTCGCAGGGATTATTGCCGGAGTTGGATTGGCATGTGCGGGAGCGGTCATGCAGAGCTGCATGAAGAACCCTCTTGCAGATCCGTACACGACCGGAATCTCGTCTGGAGCATCATTCGGTGCAACCATCGCGATGATCTCCGGGATCACGATCGTCAGCGGAGAGTTTTCAACCGTTCTGAACGCCTTCGTGTTCTCCCTGGTCCCCACGGCAGCCATCGTCGCAATATCAGCGGTGAAACGTGCATCACCCACGACGATCATCCTCGCAGGTATAGCGATCATGAACATTTTCAACGCCATGACCACCCTACTGATGCTCATGGCCGACCCCAATGATATGGCGGAGGTGTACTCGTGGCAGGTCGGAAGCCTGGGCATCACCACTTGGGGCGATGTACCGATAATGGCTGTCGTCACAATCATCGGATTCGGAATAATGTGGGCCCTCTCTGGAAAGATCAACGTCCTCACATCGGGTGATGAGAATGCCAAGACACTCGGTATCGATGCGGACCGTCTGAGGATCCTGTGCCTCGTTGTCGTGTCCCTGGTGGCCGCAGCCATCGTGAGTTTCACCGGGATCATCGGATTCGTCGGATTGGTCTGTCCCCATGTGGCCCGTATGTTCATCGGATCGGACAACAGATACCTTCTGCCCGCATCCGCAGCGTTCGGAGTCGCCATGCTCCTAATCGCGGACCTCATCGGACGTACCATCATCGCACCCGCCGTTCTCCAGGTGGGGGTCATCACCGCGTTCATCGGCGGTCCGATGCTCATCTACCTGCTGATCAAACAGAAGAAGGAGGTGTGGTGACATGGAGATAAAGTTCGAGAACATGTCATACGGGTACAAGTCCGGCTCCACTGTCCTCCACCATCTGGATTACAACCTGGAGGGGAGCGGTCTTGTGTGCATCATCGGACCCAACGGTGTCGGAAAATCGACCATGATCCGTTGCATCAACAAACTCCTGAAACCCACGGACGGAGTGGTGTATGTGAACGGACGCAACGTCCAAGATTACAAACTCAAGGAGATGGCCCAGTTCATGGGTTACGTCCCGGCATCCAACACGGACACGTTCTCCATGACGGTGCTGGACACCATCCTGATGGGACGCCATCCTCATCAGAAGGTCCACGCTTCCCGCGAGGACCTCCATGTTGCCTACGAGGTGATGAAGCGCCTGAACATCCTCCATCTCGCGATGCGCAACTTCGACGAACTGTCCGCAGGACAACATCAGAAGGTGGCCATCGCCAGAGGATTGGCCCAGGAGCCGAAGGTCCTGATCCTGGACGAACCGACATCCAATCTGGACATCAGGCATCAGATGCAGACCATCGACATCCTCAGGAAGTTGGCCGTGGAGGATGATGTCCTGGTGCTGATGATCAGCCACGACCTGAACCTGGCGTCGATGTATGCGGATAAGGTCATTGTCATGAGCACCCCTGGAGTGATTTATCGCATTGGGACCCCGGAGGAGGTCATCACGAAGGATGTCATCCGCTATGTCTACGGGGTGGACTCGGAGATAGTCATGCACAACGGACGCCCCCATGTGATATTGGACAGCTATCTGTCCAACGAGGAGGTGCGGAAAATGCATGACAAGGAGGAGACCGTGCCGGAGTACCTCAGGTGATCCTCTCCAAACGGGGTGTCGACACCCCACTTTCCATTCTCTACACCTTCAGAATCACCGTATCGGTACGATTCCATGAACTTTAGGGTTGTAGGATGTTACATCCAATATCAATTGGAGATTACATCCAACTGGTTAAATAGCAATTCGGAGATTGTATAAACGGTGAATCAATGAATCCAACCAAACCCATCGCAATCGCCGCAGTTTTGATCATCGTGATCTCTGCAGCAGCGATCGTGGTCGTTAACAATTCATCATCCGACGATGAAGTCGAGATCGGAGCGTGCCTGAGAGTGTTCGGGAACGCAAACGAAGACTACATGATCGATGAGGATGACGTCAAGACCATGGAACTGTACCTGAAAATGACCGAAGAGGACAGAGCGGAGAAATTCGCCGCCAACCCCCTCCTTGACGCCAATTACGATGGGGACTTCAATGAGAAGGACCTAGAACTCGTCAAGAAGATCGTCAGAGATGAACCCTGTACCGTTTGGCATTACAACGAGAGCAACAATCAGAACTATGTCGTGAGCACCAAGTGGCCCGTCAAGTCCGCCCTCGCAACAGCGGCCGCCAACAACCTCTGGCTCATCACCGCCGCCGGGATCAGCGACAAGATCCACGGCATCACATACAGCCTCTCATCCCCTCCCGACCCCTCACTGTTCCCCCAGTTCAGTAAGATGGAGTCGATCGGAGGATCATCGACCACCATGCCTGTCGACAACGCATCCAAGTGGATCTCGGAATACGGCGTCACAGCCATCATCTCCGACAAGAGCGAGTCCACTATCAGCAAGAAGGATGTGGAACCCGTCTATGAGGATATAGGGGTTGACATCATCAGGGTAGGGGCGGCCATAGTCGACATCGACAACTACTGTGCACAGCTCTTCCTCCTGGGATTCCTGTTCCAGACCGAAGACAAGTGCGTCGACATCGCCAAATGGTGGGGATCCCTCCAGAAGGAGATCGAGGACAAGCTCGAGGGTGTCGAGAAGGTCAAGGTCGTCGCATGCAACGGAAACGCTGGAAAGAATGGAATCTGGGTTTCCGCAGGAAATTCCGACTACAAGGCCCTCGTGGTCGCAGCTGGCGGAGAATACGCACTCGGTGACGAGGTCCTCACGGACTACGCCGGAGGAGCATACTTCAAGAAGACCGACGGATGGCTGTACAACTACGATGTGGATAAGATCATCAACATCAGGACCAACGACTGGTACAGCGGAACGGTCGACAATGCGGCCAAGTATGAGGACAGCGTCGGAATCTTCTCCGAGACGGAGGCCTACCAGAACGGACAGGCGTACGTCATCACCGGGGATGCACCCATCCCGATCAGGCTTGCATACGCGGCCGCAGTGATGTACCCCGACATCTTCCCCATGGAGTGGGCAGACCAGAAGAACCAGGAGTACCTGGAGCTCTTCACGGAGTCCACACTCGATATCAGCGACCTCCACTTCTACATCTCCTACGAGATGGCGACCGGAGCCAACTGATCATAAACAGAGCAGGTGGACAGATGGCCGACGAAATGTCCGGAGAGTTGTCCGAGTACCGCAGATATACGAAGCGCAAGGTCCTCTTCGTTTCCATCTGTCTCCTGCTCGCCTTCACACTTCTGGGACTCTCAGTATGTGTAGGGGCGCGCAACATAGCGTTCCTAGATGTGTACAAGATAATATGGAACCACATCACCGGGGTCCAATACGAGCCGGGCAGCTATGAGGCGATCAGTGATTACATCGTCTGTAACGTCAGGCTGCCCCGTGCCGTCTTCGCCCTGATCGCAGGAGCAGGTCTCGCCGTCGGAGGTGCCGTCATGCAGAACGTCATGAACAATCCCCTGGCGGACCCATACACCACCGGGATATCATCCGGTGCATGCTTCGGTGTCGCCATCGCGGTGATCCTGGGGCTCACAGTGAGTATGACCTCCCAGTTCGAGAACATGGGGGTGATGCTCAACGCGTTCATCTTCGCGCTGATCCCGATGATGTTCATCATCCTCATGGCCCCGAAGAGGAACTCATCACCGGCCACACTCATCCTTGCCGGAGTGGCCGTCTCATACATATTCAACGCACTGACGACACTCCTGATGATGACCACCAATGCGGAGACCATGGCCGTGGTCTACCGCTGGCAGGTTGGTTCCATCTCGGAGATCACCTGGAGTTCCCTTCCCCTGATGGCCACAGTGAACATCGTGGGGATGGTGGCGGCGATGTTCCTGGCGAACAAGCTTAACGTCCTCGCTTTGGGAGATGAGAGCGCCAAGAGCCTCGGACTGAACGTGTCCAACATGAGACTCGTCTGCATGCTGGTCATCTCTATGATGATCGCATCCGTTGTCTGCTATGCTGGTATAATCTCATTCATCGGACTGGTCTCTGCACACATCGTGCGTTACGTGGTCCATTCCGACAACAGGTTCGTTATCCCCGCCTCGGCTGCGTTCGGTGCCCTGATGATGATCGGTGCAGATGTCATAGCGAGATTCCTGTCACCAATGGACGCCATCCCCCTGGGTGTCGTACTCTCATTCATCGGTGCACCCATTTTCCTGATCCTGGTGATCAGACAGAAACGTTCGATGTGGTGATCGGATGGGGATGGAAGATTATCATAGAATAAGCAGAAGGAACATCGCACTCACCGTCGGCATCTCATTGATGGCAGTGGCGATAGGTGTGTATTCTATCTGCGTTTCGAAGTACGAGATCGGCTTCACGGAGGCACTCGGCATAGTGTGGGACAACATATGCGGCGTGGAGTTCGGCACATATCAGGAGCGTCTCAAGAGCTTCCTCGTATGGGAGGGGTTGGTCCCCATGGCCATCGCGGGGATTCTGGTGGGGGCCATCCTCGCCATAGGCGGTTCTGTCATGCAGACCCTGGTCCGCAACCCCGTCGCAGACCCATACACCACGGGGATATCCTCGGGCGCCATGTTCGGTGTCACCATATTCATCGTCCTCGGTGCCGGATTCACAGGATTGGGTTATGACCTCGGCCTGATGCTGAACGCTTTCCTGTTCTCACTGATCCCGGTTGCGGTGATCGTCCTGTTCTCCATGTTCAAGAAGGTCACACCCACCGTGATGATCCTGATCGGTATCGCGGTGATGTACATCTTCTCGGCCATGACCACTCTGCTGAAGTACACGGCGTCTGACGAGGACATATCAGTCATCTACGCCTGGTCGGTCGGAACACTTGGGAACGTCACATGGGATAGTGTCCCTTACCTGATCTTCGCATTCGTGATGATCCTCGCTGTGATGATGTTCATGTCCAACAAGCTGAACGTCCTCATCACCGGGGAGAACCCCGCAAGGACACTGGGGGAGGACCCATCTCGCATCAGGATAATCTGTCTCGTGATGGTCTCACTGGCGACATCCATCGCCGTGTGCTTCACCGGGACCATAGGGTTCGTGGGACTGGTCTCACCCCACATCGCACGCATCATGGTGGGGTCCAATGCCAAATACCTGATCCCCTGCTCCGCGGCGGTCGGAGGATTGCTGTTGATATTCAGCGACGTGGTCGCACGTATGCTCGGACCCACGGGAGTGTCCGTGGGAGTGGTCACCGCACTCTTCGGAGGGCCGCTGTTCCTGCTGTTCCTGTTCAGACAGAGGAGGGGGACATGGTGAGCATGTCCGTATCGGGAGACTGATTGTTATGGAGATAAAGATCGAAGGGATGAAGTTCGATTACACGGGGACACCCGTCCTCGATGACATCGGGCTCGATATCAGCGGACCGCAGTTCGTATCCATACTGGGGCCCAACGGTGTAGGGAAATCCACACTTATCCACTGTATGAACAAGATCCTCACCCCCACCGGAGGTACCGTCATGCTCGACGGAAAGGATGTGACGGAGTACTCCCTGAAGGATATGGCGAAGGTCACAGGTTATGTGCCGTACTCCTCGTCGGATTCCTTCCCCCTCACCGTGGTGGACACGGTGCTGCTTGGGAGACATCCCCACGCCAATTGGAGGACCACGGATGAGGACCTGAGGATGGTGTACGACACACTGAGGAAACTGGGCATTGAGGACCTGGCCATGAGGTTCTTCAACGAACTCTCTGCGGGACAGCATCAGAAGGTGATGTTAGCCAGGGGGTTGGTGCAGAATCCGAGGGTGCTGTTACTCGATGAGCCCACGTCGAACCTGGATGTGAAGCACCAGTTGGGGATCTCGAGAATGCTCAGGAAGCTTTCCCATGAGGAGGGGATACTGGTGATAATGATCAGCCACGACCTGAACATCGCCGCGAAGTACTCGGATTACATCATCATGATGCACGGCGGAGGGATCTACGACGTGGGGACACCGCAGGAGGTCATCACACCGGAGAACATCAGAACGGTGTACGGTGTGGACTCCACCATCGTGGACGACAACGGAACACCCCATGTGATCCTGAAGGATCCGGAGTGTGCGGACTGTCCGCCCATGGACCCAAACTCGGTCTGCACGAGATGATGACTCCGAGGGATCGTTCCCCCTCCTCTTCCCAACCCCTTTATCGATTCTGATCCGGATGGATGAAACGGACAAAATTATCGGAATCCCATCGCACACCTTCATATCACCGTACCCGTTCCACCATCCTCGGTAGTGATCCCAGATGGCCGTCCAACTCCGTATCATCAGACTCACCAAGGCGATAGACGAAGGCAACCACGCCGCATACGAACAGCTCAAGGCTTTGGCGAAGACCGACCCCGATGCGAGGAGGGTCCTGAAGACGGTGAAGGAACCGCCGAAACCGGTGACCCGTGCCACCAGGATACCGGAACCCCCGAAACCGGACACCCACGAGCAGACGGTCACCAAAGCTAAGAAGGGAGATGGGGCCGCCATCGCACAGCTGAGGAAGAAGGCCGACTACGAGGACATCAAGGCCCAGAACGCACTGGGGATGCTCCTCATGGAATCCGACCCCGACGAGGCCAGGAAGTGGCTGATACGCTCCGCCAAACTGCCGGAGTCCATGGACGCACTGAGGAGCATGGCCGTGAAGGGGGACGAGAAGGCACTGAGATGGTTGGCGGAGAACGAGGGTTCCAAGAACCCGATAAGGCCGAAGTACTCCATGGATGTGAGGGAACCCGTGAGGGACGACCTGGGTTACATCAGACCCCCGGTGAAGCACAAGACCCCTAGGATCGGGGACATATTCAGACTGAACGACGCCAAGCTCCAGACCGGGAGGAAGAACTCCATGGTGCTGATCAAGGAGATGAAGGGGAACTTCGTGACCGTGTGGTCGGTTACCTTCGATCCCGGCAGACAGACGTGCACCAGGATCATGGAGCCTTCCCTGGCGGGGTTCGCCACATCCAAC
>CAZCMJ010000024.1:0-22176 GCA_964499845.1 uncultured Methanomassiliicoccales archaeon | reverse complement strand
TGTGGACGTTCTCGACCTCGGAGAGGATCATGACGGGGCCGATGTGGGCACCCTCTCTGGAGAGGACGCCCCAGCGTTTGGAGTAGACAGAGTAGTAGTACTCCACTCCGGGTTCTACGGACCTGTCGTTGAATGATGTGGAGGGGATCTCCGCTATGGGGCGGGAATCCTCGGTGATGTTGGACGGGAGGGAGTTCCTCTCCCTGAACACGCAGTACGTCAGGTTGCTGTTGTCGGTAGGTGGTTCGAACCTCAGGATGAAGTTCTTCTCCCCGATCTTCCCAACGGGGTCGGCGGGCCCCTGGGGAGGCTGCTCCCTGAGCTTGTTCCTGGCCGTGGGATGGTCCGAACAGATCTCCACCGCGTTGACGTAGAGCTTCATCCTGGCATCCCTGGTGTCCGCCACGGCCGCCTTCTGACAGTACATCTCGGCGGCATCGAAGCGTCTCGCCGCATCCTCGTACCTGTGCTTGAGCTCCGGGTCCTCCTTGAGGATCTCCGGATACTGTTCCATCAGGGATTCGGTGGCGGTCTTCACATCGAAGTACTTCTTCTTGTTGTAGGAGTCCCCGATGTTCTTGGTCATGGATGTCACCTGGGCCTGGGCCTTGGTGAGCTGTCCCATGAGACCGTTCAGTCCCGGATAGGATGCGTAGGTGTCCCTGAGTGTGTTGAGGTCCTTCTCCGCCTTGGCGAGGTGTCCCCCCTGCATGGCCATCTTGAAGCCCATCTCTAGGCCCTTGGCCTTCTGGAGTCCCTCCTTGAAGTCGAATCCGCATTTTATGCAACGGGCGTTGTTCGACTGCTGGGCGGTGTTGCATGCGGGGCAGACGGTCTTGAAGTTCTTCCCGCATGCGGGGCAGAATGCGGTGTCCGGTCCCGCTGAGACCATGTGTCCGCACTCCGGACATCTCATCATGCTGCTGTCCGTGTGGGAGAAGTTGGCCGCGATCTTCTTCTTGAAGCAGAACGCCTGGAGGATCTGGACCGCCATGGCGTTGTCGATGTTCCTGGTGAGGTGGACGCTCATCAGCTCGTCGATGTACTTGCGGGTGAGCTGTTGGTTGTTGTACTCCTCCTCTATCGTGTCCATCACCGGGACCAGGGCCTTGTTGCACCTTCCGTATGCGATGAGACTGTCCAGTTCCTTGTCGGGTTCCAGGACCAGTTTCACGACCCTCAGGGTCTGGATATAGGAGTCCTGTTCCGGCAGGATGTCGGGCCTGACGCTGTTGACCCTCTTGTCGCACATCTCGAAGGCGTTCCTGATCTGTGCGGGGGAGCTCCCGTCGGACAGGGGTGCCAGGTCGATCTCCAGGTTGGGGTGGGTGATGAGGTTGTTCAGGAGCTCGATGGGCGAGTAGACGTCCACCCCTCTGAGCCCCTTGTAGGCGTTTAGGACCTTGTCGCTCACCGGTTTCGGGGGCTGTCCCTCCTTCACACCGGAGAGTTTGACGATATCCGCCTTGGTGACGCCCTCCCAATGGAGCTTCTTGGTGAAGGGGTCGGCCACACCGGGGAGGACCAGATAGGTCCCGTCGGTGAGGATCACGCAGTCCTGCCTGATCTTCTGTGCCTTGCCCTTGAGCTCCTGGGCGGCCTCGGTGAACTCCCTGCGCCTGAGGATGGGGTCGCTCATGACCCTCTCCATGTCCGTGGTGGCGGTCACAAGCCTCTCGGCCTTGAAGCGCTGCTCGGTGTCGTTCTGCTTGTTCCTACTCTCGTTGGCCCACTTGCCCCTCTTGGTCTCGATCTTCTTGAGGATGGCCTCGACCGTGTACGTTGTCTCCTTGAGCGGGTTGAGGCCCAGGAGCTGACAGTAGTTGTTCCTCTTGTCCGCCATATCCAATCACTGATCAGTCGCGGGAGGAGACCTCTGTGCGTCCGCCGGGGGCGGCACCTTCGCGGAGACCCATGTTACCGGATGAGATGGCCGTTGCGATGGTTCCGAATGTCTCTCCGAGCCTGTCGATGGTCGTGAAGAGGGCTCCGTCGTCGACGGTCGCGATCTGTCTGAGGAAGGATGTGTCCGCATCACCGAATCCGACGGCGATGATCGTTATGTTGTCGTCGCGGCATCCGCGGGCCTGGTCGACGGCGTTGTCCTTCTTACCCCATATCCCGTCGGTGAGGACCACGATGATCCCCACGCCGGGCTTGGAGGAGACGATGCTCCTGGCCATGTCAAGGGGACTTGCGTCGGTTCCCCTTCCGACCATCTTGACCTTCAGTTCGTCGATGGAGTTGAGGAT
Source organism: uncultured Methanomassiliicoccales archaeon (assembly GCA_964499845.1). Lineage (GTDB taxonomy): Archaea > Thermoplasmatota > Thermoplasmata > Methanomassiliicoccales > Methanomethylophilaceae > Methanoprimaticola. Next base: position 19,924 of record CAZCMJ010000024.1, on the reverse strand, counting down.
GGCGTAACCGTCGTTGGTGAGCTCCTGGACCACCTTGATCTTGTCACCGAATCCGATGAGGGAGAAGTAGGTGTCCTTGTCCTGGAGCGTGTTGACGAAGTCGCGGATGGATTGTTTGGCGGCATCGATGGGAAGGACGTCGCTGTTGCCCATCTCCATGCTCCTGGAGAGGTCGACGCAGATGGCGATGTTCTTCAGGATGGCCTCGTCGCTGGGCTTGTCGCGGGGGTCTCCGCCCATCCATCTGATGTCGTCGGGAACGGGCTGGGCCTCCACGTTGAGGGGTTCCCCGTCCTGGAAGGCGGTGATGTTCACCACTCCGTTCTCGTCGTAGTTGTACTCGATGTCGATGATGACGCCCTGTCCCCTGTTGAAGAACCCGGAGATGACCACCTTGGCGAGGACGTTGCAGTCCAGGGGTGTCCTGGACTCGCCCTGGAGGGTGTAGACCTCGATCTTGTCGGTGACGTTGCCCTTCTTGATGGTGAACTGCCTGCGGGTGGTGGCGGGGACCTTGGAGTTCCTCTTGATCATGATCTCGTTGACATACTTCCTTCCGTCCTGTGACACGGACAGCACTCCGAGGGAGTGGGCGGTGACGTCGGTGATCTGCATGGCCCTCATACCGGTGGCGCTGCTGCAGTAAAGTTCGGCGGTGATCGCAGCTCCCTTGGCGACGGCCAGGTCGGTGTCGCTGTGGGCGATGACCTCGCGTCCGGTGAGGTCCCTCAGGAACCTGGACACAGAGGGCATCCTGGTGGACCCTCCGACGAGGAGGATTTCGTCGATGTCGGTCCAGGACATCTGAAGGGAGCCGATGAGGTCGTTGCACACGTCCTTGGTGGCGCTGAGCAGGTGCTCGGTCATGGACTCGAACTCGTCCCTGGTGAGGGTGTACTTGGCGCTGTATCCGTCGTAGTTCAGGGGGATGGTGACGCTCTCTGCGATGGAGAGTGTCTTCTTGTATCCCTCGGCGGCGACGATGAGCTCGTTCTTGGTGGGCAGGTCGTCCCTGGGGTCCACGTCGTACTCGTCGATGAACTGGTCGCAGACGTACTTGACGATGGCAGCGTCCCAGTCCTTCCCTCCGAGGATATGGTTACCCTCGGTACCGATGACCTCGATGTTCCCCTTGTTGATCCTGACGATGGTGACATCGAACGTTCCGCCTCCGAGGTCGTAGACCATGACGGTCTTGTCCGCGGAGTGCTTGTATCCGTAGGAGATCGCGGCCGCCGTGGGCTCGTTGATGATCTTGGACACCTTCACACCGCATGCCTCTCCGGCGCGGATGGTGGATGTCCTCTGGAAGTCGTTGAAGTATGCGGGCACGGTGATGACGGCCTCGTCGATCTTCTCCCCCGCCGCCTTCTCCGCATCCTCGATGAGGTGCTTGAGGAGCATGGCGGAGAGGTCCTCGGAGGTGTAGTCCTTCCCGTTGAAGCTCACCGCGAGGGAACCGTCGCCCATGTTGCGTTTGAAGGCTGCGGCGTTGACACCGGTACCGTTGGACTGCATGTCCTTGGCATCCTCCCCCACGAGGATGTCACCGTCGTCGAGGAAGCAGATGACGGAGGGGGTGATCTCCTTCCCGAACGCATTGGGCAGGATCACCGGTTTGCTGGTGTTCTTGTCGTATCTAGCTACTGCAGAGTATGTTGTCCCGAGGTCAATTCCAACCTTCATATCCCATCGTTCGGGCATCGTTTTTGTTATATTTAAGAAATAAGGAGGAGGCTACGAATTTCGCAACTTTATAAAGTGTAAGGAAGAGTAGGATGGGTGGTCCATCCCTTTCCTACGGATTCCGTAGGATGGTCAGCGGAGGTCCTCACCCACGTGTTCGAGGCCGGTGTCGAGGATGGTCTTGACGTGGTCGTCGCACAGGGAGTAGAACACCATCCTTCCCTCCTTCCTGGAGTTCACCAGATGGGCGTCCCTGAGTATCCTCAGCTGGTGGGACACCGCCGACATGGTCATGCCCAGGGCGGTGCTGATGTCGCAGACGCACATCTCCCCCCTCTCCAGGGAGAAGAGGATGCGTATGCGGGTGGGGTCCCCCAGGACCTTGAAGAAATCAGTGAGCCTGGTGGTGGAGCGGTCCTCCGGAAGGCATCCCGTCGCCTCGGCGACCCTGTCCTCATGGACTGTGAAGCATTGGCAGCAGATGTCCTCGTCGGTCATTGAACCTTCCTCATCTTCATGAGCATCACCAGGAGGATGATTATCGTGGCCATCACTACGATCCCCGAGACGACGGCCAGTGTCTCCACGAGTTCGGGCATCAGGACGATGGCCATCGACAGCACCATGAGTAGTGCCGCGAAGACCACCGCAAGGTACACCAGTGGTCCTTTCTGCATGTTAAGGCAATCGACCTCATGGTTGAAGAATGTTGAGTGCGTTCGACGGTGACATGGAAGATCCAGCCGAACTATGCCGTATGGCCGTCGAATGCTATGCCTCCGATCCGGAGAGGTCCTACTCCCTGTTCGGGGAGGCTGCGGGGATGGGGTATCCCAACGGGTTCTTCGGACTGGCGGAGATGACGCTGTCGGGATACGGTGTCCAAAAGGACCCTGCCCGTGCGGTCGAGCTCTACAGGGTCGCCGCCGATGCGGGACATCCTCCGTCCATGTACCGTCTGGGTGTCCTGTACTCCGGGGAGTCCGGTTTCCGGGAGGACCCGGAGCAGTGCAGGATATGGTTCGAGAGGGCGGCGGAGGTGGGGATGGTCGAGGCCTATCCCGAGATCGGAGGGATCTACATGTACGGTTACGGTACGGCCCAGGACCCCGAGAGGGCGTACCATTGGTACAGGTTGGCGGCGGATGCAGGCGACCCACTGTCCATGTTCAAGGTCGGTTACATGTGCTCCGAGGGTATCGGAACGGTCAAAGATGGAGAGGAGGCGGTACGTATGTTCCGCATGTCCGCCATGAGAGGTGTCCCGGAGGCCCAGTTCAAGATGGCCTCGTTGGCATCGGACGGTGCGATCCCGGGAGGGAGGGCGGCGGTGGTGCAGTGGTACACCGCGGCCTCGGAGAACGGGTTCATGCCCGCCAAGTTCAACCTCGCCACACTCTACTACGACGGAGTGGGTGACGAGAGGGATGTGGAGAGGGCCTTCGGACTCTACAAGGAGGTGGCGGACACCGGGGACGGTGATGCATTGTTCATGGTCGGAAGGATGTACCTCGAAGGTATCGGGGTGGAAAGGGATGTGGAAAAGGGTTTCGGGTACTTCGGCCGTGCCGCCGAGGCAGGGAATCAGCCCGCCATTGAGCTGATCGACAACCTCCGTCGCAGACAGAACACACAGCTCATCCATATCGATGGGTTGTGATCACTCCTCGACGGGTTCGAACTCGGATTTGGGTTCGCCGCACACGGGGCAGCACCAGTCGTCGGGGAGATCCTCGAACTTCTTTCCCTGTTCGTCCTCGTCGTAGATGTATCCGCAGAGTGAGCATCTGTATTTCATGAACGGCGTTAACATCGATGCCGGTGATAAAACTTGCCACACGTCGTTCGGGACCGTGCGACATGGTTCTGAAGGATGATGGATGGAAGGGGTTTGCCGCCCTTCCGGGCGGTTTGGCGTTTTCATTCCTTCTTCGAGCAGCCGTCGCATTCCCCGGAGGAACAGCCGGAGCAGCATCCGCATTCCGAGCATCTGCAACCGCAGCTGTTGATCCCCTTGCGGCGGTTGTTGAGCAGACTGGCGACCGCCACGACCACCAGCAGCACAACGACCCCGGCGACGATCAGGTCACCTCCGCTCATGCGTCCATCTCCCCGTTGGCATTGTGGATGTCGTCGCCGAGCTGGCGGAACGGGTCCTTGGCCACGAGCAGGTATGTCAGCACCGCGAGGATGGCCATTGCCGCGACCACGCTTCCGGGATGGATCTTAGTTCCCCAGATGAGGCTGCCCACGGCGTAGACGATTATGGCCATACCGTATGCCAGGAGGCACTGGTATGCGACCGCGAGTCTGGTGGCCTTCCAGTCCCCGAGCTCCCTGCGCATGGCTCCGATGGCCGCGAAACAGGGGGCGCAGATCAGGTTGAACGCCAGGAATCCGAGTCCCGCCGAAGGGGTCATGATGGCCTGGAGGATCGCCTCCAGTCCCTCTCCGGACTCCCCGGCCTCGATGCCGAAGAGCGTTCCGAAGGTTCCGATGATGTTCTCCTTGGCGATGAGTCCGGTGATGGTACCGACGGTGAGCTCCCAGTTGGATCCCCATCCGAGGGGTTGGAATATCACGCAGATGGCACCTCCGATGGTGGCCAGGATGGAGCCCTCCGTGGTGTCGTTCCCGAGGAAGTGCAGACCTGTGTCGTAACTTGCGAGGAACCAGACCAGGATGGTTGCGAGCAGGATGATGGTACCTGCCTTCTTGACGAACGCCCATCCCCTGTCTAGGGTGCCCTTGGCGATGTTGAACCAGCTGGGCACGTGGTAGGGGGGCAGTTCCATGATGAAGGGTGCGGGTGTTCCCGAGAGGGATCTGAGCTTCTTCAGGATGATTCCCGAGATCAGTATGCAGAGGATACCGAGCAGGTAGGAGAACAGTGCGATGAATCCGTTGCCTCCGAAGAGGGCACCTGCGATCATGGAGATCACGGGGAGTTTCGCACCGCAGGGGATGAAGGTGACGGTCATGGCGGTGATCCTCCTGTCCCTCTCGCTTTCGATGGTCCTTGAGGCCATGATCCCGGGGACGCCGCAACCGGTTCCCACGATCACGGGGATGAAGGACTTTCCGGAGAGTCCGAAGTGCCTGAAGATCCTGTCCATGACGAATGCGACCCTGCTCATGTACCCGATATCCTCGAGTATGCACAGGGCCAGGAAGAGTATGAGCATCTGGGGCAGGAATCCGATGACGGCTCCCACTCCGCCTATCACACCGTTGACGAGGAGTCCTGTGAGCGCCTCGCTGACGTTGTTGTTGATGCACCACTCCTCCACGGAGCTCTGGAGGGGGTCCTCGATGAACCCGTTGAGCCAGTCGGTGCAGTATGTTCCGATACCGGTGATGTCGCCGAATCCGATGATGCCCAGGAACATGGCACCGATGACGGCGATGAATATGGGGAATCCCCAGATCCTGCTGGTCACGATGCGGTCGATCCTGTCGGAGAGGGTTCCGCGCTCGTCGCGTTCGGTCCTCTTCACGCTGTCGGACACGATGGAAGAGATGGTGTTGTACCTGGCATCCGCCACGATGGAGTCGATCTCGTCGTCGTAGTCCCTCTCGATGGCGGAGATGGCGTCGGCGATGGCCCTCTTCGCTTCGGGATGCGCTTTGTCAACGGCTTCGTCGTTCTCCATGAGCTTGACCGCGAACCACCTGAGGTGGTTGTCGGGCACCTTGCCCCTGAGGATGTCCTCTCCCTTGGAGACGAGGGCCTCGATGTCTTCCTCGAACCTGACGGGGTTGAACCCCGTCTTCGCGTTACCGGTCTCCACGACCTTCCTCACCAGTTCGTCCACTCCGTCGCCTTTGAGGGCGGAGATGGGGACCACGGGGCATCCGAGTCCGCGGGACAGTCTGCCCACATCGATGTCGTCACCGTTCTTCTTCACCGTGTCCATCATGTTCAGTGCGACGACGGTGGGGATCCCCGCATCGAGGATCTGCAGTGTGAGGAACAGGTTCCTCTCCAGGTTCGTCGCATCAACGATGTTGATGATCGCGTCCGGGTTCTCGTCCATCAGGTAGTTCCTGGAGACGATCTCCTCGGGGGAGTATGGTGACATCGAATAGATGCCCGGAAGATCCACGAGTTCGGCACCGTCGGTGCCTTTGATCTTACCGACCTTCTTGTCGATGGTTACACCGGGCCAGTTGCCCACACGCTGCGATGAGCCGGTCAGCCTGTTGAACAGGGTGGTCTTACCGCAGTTGGGGTTTCCCGCCAATGCAATTGTCAGTGTCATTTTTCAAAACCTCCTTCGTCTTCGGGTCCATAGCTCACGCTATCACGTGATATACGGACGCCGGAGATGGAGATGGGACGAGGTCACTCGACCTCGATCATCTCCGCATCACCCTTTCTGAGACTCAGTTCGTAGCCTCTGACGGTGATCTCGATGGGATCTCCGAGAGGGGCCACCTTGCGGACATAGATGTCGCATCCTTTGGTGATGCCCATGTCCATGATGTGTCTCTTGAGGGCTCCTTCTCCGTGCAGCTTCACCACTTTGACGGTTCTGCCGCACTCGATGTCTCTCAACGTCTTCATTCCAATCAACTCTCCGGGCAGAACATGATCTTCGACGCCATGCTGCGGTCGATGGCGATCTTCGACCCCTTGACCTCGAGGACGAGGTTGCCGTCGATCTGACATACCGTCGAGACCTTCGAGCCCGTGGTGAATCCGAGTCCTGACAGGAATCTGCGGGTCTCCTCTTTCCCGGAGATCCTGACGATCGTACCGCGCTCGCCTACCCTGGCCAGGGATATCGGGACGCCGGGAGCATGTTCCTTCTCGTTGCTGCATTTGATACAGTTATCACAATCGCCGCAGCAGATGTGGGACTGCTCAGTACTATGACTCATAGGAATTAGGCATACCTAAATAGTATATAACATTTAGTGATTCCTAAACTTATTTAGGATAGGCGATAAGTTCTGATAATCACAGATTCGGATTGTTTCCGCTGTTTTGGGAACAGGAGTGTGTGATGTACTCTAAGGTATTTAGACTGTAAAAAACTGGTTCATCATTATCTATTGAGAATCTGTCATCATGATGCCGGGACAATGTCGGTCCCGGGGGACCTGTCTCGGAACTCCAAAGGAGGTGATAAGATAGGTTCTAAGAAGAAACGTACTGAAGGATCAAGGCAGAACGTGGAAATCATCACCCTGATCCTTCAGACAACTCGGCTTATACTCGAGTTTGTGAGATATCTTCAAGAAAGGTAAAAAAACCTTCGGAGAGTCTTTAGAACAATATACAGCCACTGAGGTATGATCCAATCGAGGTCAAATATCCAGCCTCATACCTCGATCTCTCAGACATTTTACTCAATTATCCAGCAGATGTGATCTATGCTCAACTATAGATGATTCTTCCACACAGTTGAATCATTTGTCAAGATGAATTCCAAGGGATCATCGTAGCACTCCACCCATCACCGCAGGAGTTCCCTCAGGTCTCTGATGATGCGGTGGTCCCCGAACGAATCGTATCTTCCTCCACGGTCGATCAGGATGCCCTCTACACCGCCTGCATCCGCGGCGTACATGTCCTTCGGCGAATCACCGACGAACACCGTATCCTCCCTACGGACACTATGGTGGTCCAATGCCCTGAACACACATTCGGGGTCGGGTTTGTGTCTGGTCACATCCTCGGCACCGATGATCTGATCGAAGTATCCGCCCAATCCGAACGATGCCAGAAGTGCCTCCGCCCTCCTCCCGCCCATGCGGGTGGCGATGCACATTGGTATGCCCAGTCCGGAGATGTTGCGCAGGACCTCCTCTGTTTCGGGGAACGGGGCGATGTTGGAATCAAATGATCTGGCGGCCTCGGTGATGAAACGGTCTCTGAACACCTCGTACCCTATCCCGTCATGGTCCGATTCGGCGAATGTCGCTTCGAGGCTTTGGTTCACGTATGCATCCAGACGGGATGCGTCATAGCCCATCCCCAGTCCCTTGAAGGTACCGATGTAGCTCATCTTCTCCGCATAGGTGGAGTCGAGCAGCGTTCCGTCGAGGTCGAATATGAAGAGTTCCCACATCGGACGGTCCATCGTATCCGCTGATATCACCTTTGCCGTGGGTCTTATACAGGTTGCACCTGGGGGATGGCATGGTCACCGAGTTGGATATCCTCTATGCCATCCACGGGCTTTCCGGGCCGGTGATGGACCCGGTGATGCAGGCCGTCGCTGTGCTGACCTCCCATGGGGCGGTGTGGGTCCTGTTGTCCTGCGCCCTTATGTGCGATCGCCGTCTCCGTCCGGCGGGTGTTGCCATGTTGGTGTGCATGCTGGTGGGGGCGGTCCTGTGCGACGGGATCATGAAACCGATGATATGCAGGGAGAGGCCGGTCGTCTTCGCGGATTTCCCGCTCCTTGTGGATCCTCCGTCGAACTATTCGTTCCCCTCGGGTCACAGTACGGTGGCCCTCTCCGCCGTCACTGCTCTGTTCATGTTCGACAGGAGGTTGGGATCATCGGTGATGCCGTTCGCGGTGTTCGTCGTGTTCTCGAGGCTGTATCTGTTCGTCCATTGGCCGACGGATGTCTTGGCCGGAGCGGTCATCGGTATCATCGTGTCGGTGGTGACGGTGTCCTTGTTGAGGAGGCACGTTCCGTTCTTCTCCGATGACGGTCTGCGCTGTCGGAGACAGGGTGTATAAAAACATATCTGATCATGCTGAACCCCGATCGGACCTCCGCGAGATGTGCCGTCGGGATGCTTTCCGATTCGGATAAGGGCGTATCAGATAAGGGTTTCGCAGGTCTCTGTAGTAGGGTTTTTAAGCCATTCCCGAATTGAAAAAACCCATGATGACTGACATCGAAATCGCAGAGTCTGCGAACGTCAAACCCATAAAGGAGATCGCCGCCAAGGTCGGTCTCTCCGAGGACGACATCAGCCCCTATGGGAAGTATGTCGCCAAGGTCCCCCTCAACTGCCTCGACAAACTGAAGGACAAGGAGGACGGAAAGCTCGTCATGGTCACGGCCATCACACCCACCCCCGCAGGTGAGGGTAAGACCGTCACCACCATCGGACTCATCCAGGGACTCGGACGTATGGGTAAGAACGTGGTCGGAGCGCTCAGGGAACCCTCGATTGGACCCACTTTCGGGATCAAGGGAGGGGCCACCGGAGGAGGTTACTCCCAGGTCTACCCCATGTGGGACATCGACCTCCATTTCACAGGGGACATCCACGCGGTCACCGCCGCCCACAATCTTTTGTCCGCCATCATCGACAACGAGCTCGTCAGGGACAACGAACTGAACATCGACCCCACCAGGATCGTCCTGAAGAAGGCCATGGACATCAACGCCCGTGAGCTCAGGAACATCGTCACCGGACTCGGACGCGACAGGATTCTCGGAGGTGTCCCTCACGAGATGGGATTCCTCATCACATCCGCATCCGAGATCTCCGCGATCCTCGCCCTCTCCACCGACAGGGACGACCTCCGCGCGAGGCTCGAGAGGATGGTCGTGGCATACACATACGACAACAAGCCCGTGACCGTCAAGGACTTCAAGTGCGTCGGTGCCATGATGGTCCTCCTGAAGGATGCCGTGAACCCCAACCTGGTCCAGACCATCGAGGGTCAGCCCGTGTTCGTCCACGGATTCCCCTTCGCCAACATCGCCCACGGTACCAACAGCATCCTGGCCACCAAGGCCGCCCTCAAGCTCGGTGACTACGTGATCACCGAGGCGGGATTCGCATCCGACCTCGGAGGGGAGAAGTTCATGGACATCGTCTGCAGGCAGTCCGGCATGAGCCCCGACTGTGTGGTCATCGTCGCATCCATCAGGGCCCTCATGACCCATGGAGGAGGTGTTCTCGATGACGAGTCCACCCTCACCCTCGAGACCCTCAGCAAGGGACTGTGCAACCTGGACAAGCACATCGAGAACATGACATCCTACGGTGTCCCCATCGTGGTGTCCATTAACCACTTCGCATCCGACTCCCAGGAGGAGATGGACCTGGTCCGCAACCACTGCAAGGAGCTGGGCGTCAGGGTCGCGTTCTCCGATGCGTTCATCAAGGGAGGGGAGGGTGCCGAGGAGCTCGCCAACACCGTCCTGGATGCCCTTGAGAACGACAAGAAGGACTTCCACTACCTCTACGACCTGGACATGTCCATCAAGGAGAAGATCGAGACCGTCGCCACCAAGATCTACGGTGCCGACGGTGTCACCTATTCTGCGGCGGCGGACAAGGCAATCGCAGGAATGGAGGCCGACGGATATGGGAAACTGCCCGTGTGCATCGCCAAGACCCAGGCATCCCTGACCGACGACTCCAAGAAGAAGGGGGCACCCAAGGGATGGATCCTCAATGTCAGGGAGGTACAGCTCTCTGCAGGTGCGGGATTCGTCGTCCCCGTGTGCGGAACCCTCACCCTGATGCCCGGACTTCCCAAGGTGCCCGCGGCCATGAGGATGGACCTCCTCCCCGATGGAAGGATCGTAGGACTCAAGTGAGTGTCGAACAAAAGGGGTCTTCGGACCCCTGAAACCACTTCAATATCATTTCAAAAGGGGGAACGGGCCCTCGTCGGCCCTTCATATGTGTGATGGCGGGGTTTCCCTCATCTTCTGTTCTCGGACTGGACGTTGCTCCTGCCCTCGGCCATGTCGTACCAACGGTCGGATTCCTCCTTGTCCACCGGGACACCGTCTCCGAGCCTGTACATGTTGCCCAGGAGGATCTGTGCACCCGTGTGCCTGTTGATCCCGGCATGGACGAGATAGTCCACGGCCTTGTCGATGTCCCTCTCGACGCCGCATCCGGTCTTGTAGAACTGTCCGAGGACGAACTGTGCGTCGGTGTGACCGCCCTCGGCCGCGAGTTTCAGCCACCTGAAGGATTCCTCCAGGTTGCGGGGGACGGTGTCGTTGCGGAAGAAGATCAATCCGAGCTCGTACTGTGCCCTGACATCCTTGGTCTCGGCTGCCTTCTCGAAGAGGATCTTCGCCCTGATGATGTCCTTGTTCACACCCAGTCCGGTCTGGTAGATCTTCCCGAGGAAGTACGCGGCGTTCATGTTGCCCTGATGATACGCCTTCTCGAACCATGTCCTGGCGGCCTTGTAGTCCTTGGGGACGCCCTGTCCCCTCGCATACATGAGTCCGAGGAAGTACTCCGCATCCGGGTTGCCCAGTCTGGATTCCCTCACGAACGTGGAATAGGCATCGGAATACGCCTTCTCGTTCTTGTTGCGGATGACAAATATCGCCCATTCCATGGGCTCCATTGTCTCTGGGCTGGGTTTCATCGACGATGAATCGGAATGCCCGTAATAATGGTATCGACCTTCACCTGGGCCCATCCGAAGGATATCCTGTCCATGGCCTCCGTAACATCCAACTATGTGAGATGAGACATAACCGATGATGTTCCAACCGGCCGTTCCCCGTTTCGACAATAACGCTGGGTTCTGGACAACCCCTTTATACCGCGCGTTCATCGGAGAATGGTATGTCCCAAAACAACGTATCTGAGGAGGGCCACTACATGCCGGCCCGCAGGTTCCTCGACTGTTCATCCGCCGACTACGATCTGTCGAAGGCCGCAGAGGCCGCGGAGAGGGGGGCCTCCGAAGGGGATCCCGATGCACAGTACCTCCATGCACTCTTCATGTACAACGGAGAGGGAGGGGTGGCCCAGGACAGGAAGACCGCCGAGGAGACGTTCAACCTCGCCATGTCGGGGGGTTCCAGGGAGGCGACCATCGTTTCGATGGAGTTCTCAAGGAACGACCAGGATGTCATGGACAGGTTGTTGGCCTTGAGGCTCAGAGGCGAGCAGAAGGACACGGATGCCTCCAGGAGGCTCTTCGAGCTCTACGACAACGGCAAGGGTTGTGTGAAGAAGGACCATGCCGAGGCGATCAGATTCTACACCGCATGCGCCGAGTGCGACGATGCTTCGGCACAGGACACCATCGGATTCATGTACCTCATGGGAAAGGGTGTCCGCAAGGACAGGGAGAAGGCGGTCATGTGGCTGAAGAGGGCCGCGGACAACGGGAACGGTTCCGCCATGTACCACTTGGGACAGATGTACGACCAGGGACTGTGCGATACCGAACCCGACCTCAAGAGTGCGGTCCAATGGTACAGGATGGGCGCCGAGGCCGGGGACATGGAGGCCCAGTTCTCATTGGCGTGCATCTACTCCACGCCGCGCATCAAGTACACCAACGAGAAGGATGCAGCGCAGTTCTTCCTGAAGGCCGCCGAACAGGGACATGCGGAGGCCGCATATCAGATCGGTATGATGAGCGCCTACGGACAGGGGGTCAAGAGGGACCCGTCCGTGGCGGTGAAGTGGTTGGAGAGGGCCGCGGAGGGCGGTTTCCAGCAGGCGATGGTGGATTTCGCCAACATGTGCTTCGAGGGACAGGTGGTCCCCAAGGACCTGGAGAAGGCCGCACACTGGTTCACCGTGGCCGCCAACAGATGCAACGGTTACGCACAGTATGCGTTGGCATGCATGTACGGCAACGGATTCTACTACGAGCAGGATGACAAGATGGCCCTGAAGTGGTTCAGGGAGGCCGCCGAGATGGGGGAGGTCAACTCCCAGTACTGCCTCGGATGCTTCTGCTACGAGGGTCGCGGTATGGAGAAGGACCTGGAGGAGGCGGCCGTGTGGTTCGATCAGGCCGCGGACCAGGGACATCCCGCCGCCAAGGCGTTCATAGGCATGTTGCGTATCACCGGTTCAGGTGTGGAGCAGGACATCCAGGAGGGTCTCAGGAACCTGAACGAGTCCTGCGACCAGGGCTACTTCGAGGCCCAGTTCTACCTGGGCAAGCTGTATTACGAGGGGAAGTACGTGGAGAGGAACATCCCCCGTGCCAAGAAGTTCCTGAGCCTTGCATCCAAACAGGGTGACAGGGACGCCATGGCACTGCTCAACAAGATCAAGACGGAGAGGGCGAAGTGAAGGACCGTATCTACCGCGATGCCAACGCGGGGGACCCGTACGCGTGCCTCGGTGTCGCATATTACTATCATACGGGCAAGGAGCAGGAGCAGGATTTCGCCACCGCGATCAAGTGGTACGAGAGGGCGGCGGACGGGAAGTGTCCGAGGGCCCATTGGGAGCTGGCCAAGATCTACAGGGACGGTGAGGTGGTGCCCAGGGACCTGTCCCATTACGTGGAGCACCTCCGCGCGTCCGCGGAGCTCGGGAACTCCGAGGCGCAGTTGGCGTTGGGCCAGGAGTATCTGGAGGGCTTCATAGTCAAACAGGATGAGGCCGAGGCATTCAGATGGTTCAAGAGGGCCGCGGAGAGCGGTGAGTCCACGGCCAAGTTCAAGGTCGGATACTGTTACTCCAGGGGGATAGGCGTCCCCCGTTCCAGGACCGAGGCGGAGATGTGGTACTCGTCCACGGGACTCACAGGTGATGCGGAGCTCTTCCTGGAGATCGGGATGAACTACGAGTACGGTCTCAACGGGATAATCCACAACGAGGTGGAGGCCGGCAGATGGTACAAGTTCGGTGCCGACATGGGGCACGAGAAGTGCATGATCTGTTGGAGGGCGCTCATGGCGGGTCTCAGCGGTGAGACCAAGGACTCCATCGATGTGAGGATGCACAAGCTGTCCACGTGCAACACCCAGAAGGAGACCAACATCAGGGATTCGGCATTGGAGATGGCCGACGAGTGCCTCGACATGGGCGATGAGGCCAAGGCGTTCTCATACTATGAGAGGGCCGCGGGTCTCGGGAGCCCGGTGGCCATGTTCACGATCGGCATGATGTACCATTTCGGGATCTATGTCAGGCGCAACGACAAGAAGGCCTTCGAGATTCTCACCCGTGCTGCAAGTGCGGGTTCGGAGGATGCGCAGTTCTACCTCGGGAGGCTTTATGATGAGGGCAAGCTGCCCAAGGACGAGAACCAGGTCATGAACTACTATGCGCAGGCGGCCGCCAACGGCTTCCTTCCGGCGTTCTACTATCTGGGGAGGTACATCGACCATCCGGAGATCTACGTCCGCAGGACGAAATCGAGGAGATGACATGTCGTTCGAATCAGTTTTCAAGGCCGCACGCGAGGGGGACCCCGATGCGCAGGTCGCCATGGGGTATCTGTTCTACAAGGGGGACGGTGTCACCCAGGACCGGAGGGAGGCTGCACGCTGGTTCGGTCTGGCCGCCGACCAGGGGAATGCGGAGGCCATGTGCAACTTGGGCCACATGAGGGCCCATGGTGCCGGTATGACCGCGGACCTGCAGAAGGCCATGGACCTTTACACAAGGTCCGCGGAGCTGGGGTACGTCAGGGCGATGTTCAACCTCGGTTTCATGTACTCCGACGTGGAGGGCATCCCCCAGGATTGGGAAAAGGCACTGTACTGGTACTCCAAGGCGGCGGACGGAGGCAACATCATGGCCCTGTACAGGGTCGGTGTGATCAACGAGGAGGGTCGCGGGAAGGAGCCTGACCTTCCGAAGGCGGCGGATTGTTACAGGAGATGTCTCGAGGGAGGATACCCCAAGGCGGGGTACAGACTCGGGATGATGCAGTTGGAGGGCAGGGGGTTCCAGGCCAACGCCGACAAGGCGTCGAAGTACTTCGTGAAGGCGGCGGAACTGGGTTCCGAGGATGCCATGTGCATGCTCGGGAGGATGTCCTTGTCGGGTGAGGGCATGGTCAGAAGCGTCAACAATGCCCGCAAGTGGTTGCAGAAGGCGGCCGTCCGCGGAAGTTCGGAGGCCACATCGATTTTGGAGGGAATGGAATGAGGATGAACGAGTATCAGAGGGAGATGATCATGGACCTCCTGTCGTCGATCAAGGGGCGCAGTCCCTTCTATGCGGGGAAGTTCGCGGATGTGGACCTGGATTCCGTCAGGACGCAGGAGGATTTCGAGGAGCTTCCGTTCACGGACAAGGGGGACCTGAGGGCCGCATACCCGTTGGGATTGGCGGCGGTCCCCGAGAAGGACATCGTCAGGATCCATTCGTCATCGGGCACCACCGGAACCCCTGTGGTCATCCCCTACACCAAGAAGGATGTGGAGGATTGGGCGGTGATGTTCGAGCGCTGTTACAGGATGGCCGGCATCACAGAGAGGGACAGGATACAGATCACGCCCGGTTACGGACTGTGGACCGCCGGTATCGGATTCCAGGCCGGATGCGAGAGGCTCGGTGCCATGGCGGTCCCGATGGGTCCGGGGAACACGGACAAGCAGTTGCGCATGATGGAGGACATGGGGTCCACCGTCCTGTGCGCCACATCATCCTACGCGCTGTTGCTGGCCGAGGAGATCAAGAGACGCGGCATGAAGGACCGGATCCGCCTCCGCAAGGGGGTCATCGGTTCCGAGCGCTGGGGCGATAAGATGAGACAGAGCATCGCCGACGATCTGGGTGTGGAGTTCTACGACATCTACGGCCTGACGGAGATATACGGTCCCGGGATAGGTATCAGCTGCGATTACCGCAACGGGATACACATGTGGGACGACTACATCTATTTCGAGATCATCGACCCCAAGACCGGCAGGACGGTTCCCGACGGGACCGTGGGTGAGCTCGTGATCACCACCCTGAGGAAGGAGGGTGCCCCGCTGATAAGGTACAGGACCCACGACCTCACCAGGATCATACCCGGCGACTGCCCCTGCGGTTCCAGGTTCCCCAGGATAGACATAATCGTCGGAAGGACCGACGACATGGTCAAGGTCAAAGGGGTCAACATGTTCCCCGCACAGTTCGACGAGGTCCTGTCGTCCATGGGGTCCGCATCAGGGGAGTACCAGGTGATGATCGACCATCTCAACGGGAAGGACATCGTTACGGTGTACTTCGAGACCGAACTCCCCGAGGCGGACAGGCCTGTGGCGGAGAGGGAGCTCGTCGAGAGGATCAAATCGAAGATCAACATCACGGTCGTCCCCAGGGCGGTGGACCTCGGATACCTTCCGAGGAGCGAGAAGAAGACCAACCGCATCTTCGACAACAGGTACTGATCCCATGAGGGAGTTGGACGTCATCGCCGGGGCATTGAGGGAGGCATCCCTCATCGTGATGGGAGGGGACCGTTCCGCCGAATCCAAGGAGACCGTTGTCGGTACCTATGATGTGGTCACCGGTTCCGATGTACTCGCGGAGGAATTGATCATCTCCAGGATAAGGGAGGCGTTCCCGGAGGACACGGTGATATCCGAGGAGACCAACCCCGATGCCGCCCTATCCGGGAGGACATGGGCCATCGACCCCATCGACGGGACCATGAACTACACACGCGGGATCCCCCTCTTCGGGATGCAGGCGGTGTTCATGGAGGACGGTGTCCCGAAGGCATCTGCCATCTACCTTCCGGTGCAGGACGAGATGTTCACCGCATCACCGGACGGGGCCTTCCTCAACGGTTCGCCCATACATGTCTCGGAATCCAGGCCACTTAACAGGTGCATCCTGTCTGCCGGGGACTTCAGCAGGAAGTCCGAGAGGTTCAGAAGGGCACAGGCCGTCCTGTTGGGTGATTGTTACGATGATGTGGCCAGGTTCAAGGTCATGGGCGCGGCCTGTATCGATTTCGCGTATCTCGCATGTGGCCGTACCGATCTCCATGTGAGGTTCGTGAACAGGATATGGGATTTCATGCCGGGGATGTTCCTGGCGGAGATGGCCGGTGCGGTCTACGACCATGGTGTATTCGATAGGGACAGGATCCTCATAATGTGCTCCTCTGAAGAGGTCCTCTCCGAGGCGATGGCGTCCATTCATCCGAAGGTCGGGGCTTGTTTCGATTGACCATGGCACAATTGCGACTTTAATGATGTTAGGGAATCCTGGGGCCGACGCATGGCCCCAGGAGGGACATCATGTACAAACACAATGATGATGACCCTTATCCGGAGGGTCATCCTCCCTGTGATGACGATGATCCTCGATCTCGCTATCGCAGTCACAAAATCATTGACCGTAATCCTGTGAAGATGAAACCATGACATAATGTCCGTCTGTAACTACTCCCCTCAGACGTTTCCATCATGAAGATTCTCCTTCTGATCCATCAATCAACAAAGAAGTATACAATCTGGATGTTCAACTCTACGCTTCTTTGATTATAGTCCCTTTACAAGCTCATCCATTGTGACACGGTTCAGGATCGCCTCCACATGCTCTACGTTGGATTCGTCTGTGGCCGCGATCGCCCCCTTGAGGATGAACGGGTCGATGCCGTGGTCGTATGCGGAGTAGTATGTGGCCGCCACGCACAGATGCGCCACCAATCCGACGATCACGATGGAGTCGCAACCCCTGTCCTTCAGAACCTTCTCCAGATCCGTCTCGAAGAAGGAGTTCATGACCGTCTTGTGTATCACGGGCTCGCCGTCCATCGGTTGCTTTATCTGCTGTATCAGTCCGTCCGGGTCGTCGATGGGTTTGTCGATGTGCTGCATTCCGTCGAACATCATGTAGATGACAGGTCTGTTCTTTGAACGGAACAGGTCTATGGCCTCGTTCACCGTATTGATCTTCCCGAGCATGGATCTGCCCAGGCCCTCGGTGACCTCGATGAACTTGTTCTGTATGTCTATGATCAATAATGCGGGGTTTCTCCCGCCGAATCCTGCGGCATGGGCCATGTGATCGGAATGGGGCGGTGTGGGGAAAAAGGTTGGGGGAGGTGGTCCCCCCTAGGATCATCCGAAGACGTTCTGACTGATCATGCGGCCGATTTCGACGATGTCGGACCTTCCGGAGAACTCGAACCTCACCTTGCCCACGGCGGAGATGAACAGTTCCAGTTCGCTGTCTATGTCTAGGACCCCCGTGGTCTGAATGGAGAAGCAGGTGATGTTCCTGTACGGCATGGATGTGATGGTCTGCTTCTTCCCCGTGATGCCCTGGACGTTCACCGCGATGAACCTCTTGTCCGTGAAGATGACATGGTCGCGTACGCTTTTGTACACTCCCAGGATCCTCTCGGTGGGGAGGAGGAGACCGAGGGTGTTGGCACCGACGGCGTCTTTCTCCACCTTTCTCATCTTGAGGTATTCGGCGTTCTCAAAGTCGATCATGGTATCAGAACAGGCTGAAGACGTCCTCAGAGTACTTCAGCACGTCATCCATGGGCATACCTGCGATGAGGAGGGCTTGGGAGTACATGATCCCGGCCATGGCCTTGGCCCTGTCCTTGTCGTTGTTGAACGCCTCCTTCAGTGCGGAGTATGCGGGGTGGTCGGCGTTGATCTCCAGGACCCTCTGCGCCCTCACCTTGTTGGCGTTGCTGTCCCCGGGGATGCTGGCGAAGTACTTCTCCATCTCGAGGGAGACGTCCCCTGCGGTGCTGAGGCAGACCGCATGGGTCTTGAGTTTACGGGAGAGCTTGACCTCGGACACGCTGTCGCCAAGGACCTCCTTGACGAAGTCGGTGACCTCCTTCTCGGACTCGTCCCTCTCATCGGCCTCCTTCTTCTCTTCCTCGGTCTCCAGGTCCAGGTCCTTCCCAGCGACGTCGCAGAACTCCTTCTCGTCGTAGTTCCTGAGAGTCCTGACCACGAACTCATCGGCCTCCTCGGTCATGCACAGGATGTCGTATCCCTTGTCCCTGACCTGTTCCGTCTGAGGGAGCTGTTTGGCACGGGTGACGCTCTCCGCCGAGGCGTAGAAGATCCTGTCCTGGCCCTCGGGCATGGAGTCCACGTACTCCTTCAGTGTGATCAGCTTGTCCTTCTCGTAGGAGTGGAACATGAGCAGGTCCTTCAGGAGGTCGGATTTCATTCCGTAGTCCTCGACTATGCCGTACTTCAGCTGGGTTCCGAAGCTCCTGTAGAAGTCCAGGTACTTCTCCTGCTCATCGGTCATGAGTCTGACGAGCTCGTTCTTGATCTTCTTCTCCAGGTTGTTCCTGATGGTGGTCAGCTGGCGGTCGTGTTGGAGCATCTCCCTGGAGATGTTCAGGGACAGATCGGGGGAATCCACGATACCCCTGACGAACCTGAAGCATTCGGGGAGGACGTCCTTGCACTTGTCCATGATCATGACCCCTGCGGAGTAGAGCTGGAGTCCGGGTTCGAAGGTCCTGCTGTAGAAGTTATAAGGGGCGACCTTGGGGATGAATAGCATGGCCCTGTAGCTGACGGTACCCTCGGCGTTGACCCTGATCACGGAGACGGGGTCCTCGTAATCGTGGAACTTCTCCCTGTAGAACTTGATGCAGTCCTCGTCGGAGACCTCGTCCTTGGGGCGTTGCCAGATGGGGACCATGCTGTTGACGACGGTGTCCTCCATGTGGCTCTTCCACTCCCTCTTGGGGTTTCCGTCCTCATCTTTCTCATCGGTGTCCACCATCTCGCCCTTCTCCATCTCCATGTGGATGGGCCAACGGACGTAGTCGGAGTACCTTTTGATGAGGTCCTCGAGGACATAGGGGGTGAGGAACTCGGAGTATTGGGCGTCATTGTCATCGGGTTTCAGGTGGAGGACGATCTCCGTTCCCCAATCGTCCTTCTCACATTCTTTGATGGTGTATCCGTCGGTGCCCTCGCTGACCCACTGCCATGCCTGTTCGGAGCCGTAGGGCTTGGATATAACCGTCACCTTGTCCGCCACCAGGAAGGATGAGTAGAAACCGACACCGAACTGACCGATGATGTCCACGTCGTCGGATTGGATGTTCTGTTTGAAGTCGAGGGAACCGCTGTGTGCGATGACCCCCAGGTTCTTCTCCATCTCCTCGTTCGTCATACCGATGCCGTTGTCGGAGATGGTGACGGTGCGCTCCTCCTTGTTGTGGGAGACGTCTATCCTGAAATCCTCTTTGGACAGGGGGATGTCGCCCTCGGTGATCGCCTTGTAGTTGAGTTTGTCTATGGCGTCTGAGGCGTTGGAGATCAGCTCCCTCAGGAAGATCTCCCTGTGGGTGTAAATTGAGTTGATCATAAGGTTGAGAAGCTGTTTGGATTCGGACTTGAACTGTTTCTTTGCCATTGTGAATCCCCTCCTCCGCTCGGTGGCGGAAGTCATGATTCGAGCTAGTGTTAGAACTTCTATAAATAGATAAGTGGTAAATGGGTGGGTCGGGGCGAATGAAACGGTTCATCCGCCCCGTCCTTGTTCTTAGGTGGGGGTAATCTCAAAGATACACATCGATGGACATCATCAGAGGTTCATCTCCTCCAAGAGGACCTTGGCCTTCTTGTTGTCGAAGACGATC
>CAZCMJ010000023.1:1214-22353 GCA_964499845.1 uncultured Methanomassiliicoccales archaeon | reverse complement strand
CAGACTATATCAGTACCATCTGATGCAATAATCTTTCAAAAGGCAGGCTTTGGATCACTCCATTGCCTGCTTTTTTCATCATACATTTTTGAAAATGGCCAAACCTTTAAATCATAGTAGTAGATGGAGGGGAAGTGTGGGCTCGTGGCTTAGCCAGGATATAGCGCTGGCCTTCTAAGCCAGACGCCCCGGGTTCGAATCCCGGCGGGCCCGCCAAGGATGCATCACCCTCGGTGATGACGCATTCAAGGAAGGAAACACCATGAAGAGAGGCTCACGCGCCTGGAAGAAACGCGGTAACCAGCGTTGGAAATGGCGCAAGAAGAAAATGAGAAGAAGAAAGAGAGCAGCAAAGATGCGCAAGAAGTGATTGCTCTCGCTATCACACTCCAGGGGGTATAGGCTAACCTGGCAGACTGGCGGGCTCCAGTTATTGAGCGTGATTGTAAATGGGTTTGCTGACAGTGGTTGATGACTAACTGGAGCGATGACTCATTGATTCCGCGGGAGGTAGCTCCTCCCGTAGTGGAAACCCGCTGACGGGGGTTCAAATCCCTCTGCCCCCACCTTGCGTATCTTTACTGATTCTCTTGGGCACCTCGTGTGCCGTAAAATCTTTTTATTTCTCTCATCTTTTATTTTCAACAACTTCTGAGTCGTTCGCGACCTTTCCGTCATCGTTCTTTGTAGTGTGGTCCCTCTGTCGGGATGTCATAATGATGCCGGGGTACCCCCGGCGATGATAATCAGTTTTTGAAGCTGTGGATCGGTGCAGGGATCCTTCCGCCACGGTTGACGAAGTCCGCACAGCTGAATCTGTTCACGGGCATGATCTTCGCCTCTCCGAGAAGGCCTCCGAACTCTGCGAAGTCCCCCACATCCTTTCCGATAACCGGGATGAGCCTCACGGCGGTGGTCTTCTGGTTCACCATACCGATGGCCATCTCGTCGGCGATTATGCCTGCGATCGTGGTTGCGGGTGTGTTGCCGGGGATGGCAATCATGTCCAGTCCGACAGAGCAGACACAGGTCATGGCCTCCAGTTTCTCGAGGGTGAGAGCGCCGATCTCAGCCGCTTCGGCCATGGCACGGTCCTCTGTCACGGGGATGAACGCACCGCTCAGTCCCCCTACATAGGATGATGCCATAACTCCGCCCTTCTTGACCTGGTCGTTGAGGATGGCCAGGGCAGCCGTGGTGCCGGGTGCTCCCGCATATTCCAATCCCATCTCGTGCATGATGTCCGCGATACTGTCGCCGACGGCAGGCGTGGGTGCCAATGAGAGGTCCACTATGCCGAACGGGACCCCTAATCTTTTGGAGGCCTCTTTGGCGAACAACTGGCCGACCCTGGTGACCTTGAATGCGGTCTTCTTGATGGTCTCGCACAGGACCTCAAAATCCTGTCCGCGGACCTTCGACAGGGCGTTCTTGACCACTCCCGGCCCGCTGACACCCACGTTGATGATGCGGTCCGATTCGGTCACACCGTGGAATGCGCCTGCCATGAACGGATTATCGTCCGGAGGGTTGCAGAACACGACGAGTTTGGCGCATCCAATGGAATCCGCCTCCTTGGTCATCTCCGCGGTCCTAACGACGATATCGCCCATGAGTCTGACCGCATCCATGTTGATTCCCGTTCTGGTGGATCCGAGGCTGATGGATGAGCATACGCGTTCCGTTTCCGCCAGTGCCTGGGGGATGGATTCGATGAGGTATCTGTCCGCTTGGGTCATACCCTTCTGGACGAGCGCGGAGTATCCGCCTATGAAGTTGACGCCGACCTCCTTCGCGGCCCTGTCCAATGTCTTGGCGATCCTGACGAAATCCTCGGGACATCTGCAAGCGGCACCTCCCACCAGTGCGGCGGGCGTGATGGAGATCCTCTTGTTGATTACCGGGACCCCGTACATGAGTCCGATCTCGTCACCGACCCTCACTAGGTCCTTGGCGGATTCCGTGATCTTGTCATAGATCTTCCCGCACAGGGCATCGAGGTCGGGGTCGATGCAATCCAGCAGGCTGATCCCCATGGTGATGGTCCTGACGTCCAGGTTCTCGTGTGAGACCATGTCGATGGTCTCGAACACCTCTTTCATCTCTACCAAGGAAATCCCTCAGATCCTGTGCATCATGTCGAAGATCTCTTCGTGCTGTGCCTTGATTATGCATTCGACCTTTTCACCGACTTTGTCCAGGTCCTCTGCGAGGCGGTCGAAGGTTCCGGTGAACTTCGAAACATCCACGATCATCATCATGTTGATGAATTCCTGTACCGTGGTCTGTTTGATGTCCAGGATGTTGATCTCATTCTCTGCGAAATAGTTGCAGACCGCCGCGATAATTCCGGGGTGGTCCTTTCCTACCAGTGTGACTATAACTTTGCTCATTGTCATTCCCTCATATCTGTCTGTATCATAAGTGCGTACTCTATGGAGTCCACCAGGGCGATCAGACTCGCCTCTATGACGTTCTCCGAGACACCGACGGTCGTCCAGCTCTCGGATCCATCCGTGGACCTTATCAGGACGCGTACACTCGCCGCGGTTGCCGATTTCTCATCCAGCACACGGACCTTGTAATCCGTGAGCCTGACATCCCTAAGTTCGGGATAGAAGCGTGTGAGGGCCTTCCTCAACGCGTTGTCGAGTGCGTTCACGGGTCCGTTGCCGTCTGCGGCGGTGTGTTCGATGTTGCCATCCCTGTCGCACACCTTGATGCTCGCCTCGTGTTCGCCGCGCTCGTCCATGAATATCCTGTATCCGGAGACGGTGAACATGGGTTCCATGTCATCCCTGAGCCTCCTCACCAGGAGTTCGAAGCTGGCGTCCGCCCCTTCGAACTGGTATCCCTTGGACTCCATGTCCTTGATCTTGTCCGTGATGTTCGGGCTGTCCTCTCCGATCTCCAACCCCAGCTCCCTGAGCTTCTCCGAGATGCTGGCCCTTCCGGCCATGTCGGATACCAGGAGCCTCCTGCCGTTGCCGACGGATGCGGGGTCGACGTGTTCGTATGTGCGGGTGTCCCTGACCAGGGCGGATATGTGCATCCCGCCCTTGTGGGCGAATGCGCTCGATCCGACATAGGGCATGTTGCCCACAGGGGGCATGTTGGCCATCTCCCCCACATATTTCGATAGGGAGGTGAGTTTGGACAGGTCCATCTCCGTGAGCTCGTTGCCCGTCTTGAACGCCAGGTTGGGGATCACCGTGCAGAGGTTGGTGTTGCCGCACCTCTCGCCCAATCCGTTCACCGTACCCTGGACCATGGAGCAACCCGACTCCACAGCTGCCAGGGAGCATGCTGTGGCCACGTCGGAGTCGTTGTGGCAGTGTACCCCCAACGGTACGCTCACCGACAGCAGGGCCTCCTCCACGGCCTCGGATATCTCCGAGGGCATGGACCCTCCGTTCGTGTCGCACAGTATCAGCCATTCCGCGCCTCCGTTCTCGGCGGCCCTCAGTACGTTCAGGGCGTATCTCCTGTTGGATCTGTATCCGTCGAAGAAATGCTCCGCATCGAACATGACCCTCTTCCCGGATTCCACCAGGAAGCGGACGCTGTCCTCCACCAGGTCCAGGTTCTCGTCCAGGCCGATCCTCAGTGCGTCGGTGACCTGGAAGTCCCATGATTTGCCGAAGATGCAGCACCATTCCGCGGAGCATGAGGCCAGGGCCCTCAGGTTGGGGTCCTCCTCCGCCCTTATGCCGTGGCGGCGGGTGCTTCCGAAGGCAGTCAGTCTGCTCTTGTTCAGGTTGAGCTTTCCGGCCTTCTCGAAGAACTCGTCGTCCCGGGGGTTGGAACCGGGCCATCCGCCCTCCACGAAGTCAACACCGAAATCATCCAGTCTGCGCAGGATGTCCAGCTTGTCTTCGCAGGAGAACGAGATGCCCTCGGTCTGTGCACCGTCCCGGAGGGTCGTGTCATATATCAGGACCTTCTCGGGCATCTCAGGCCCCTCTTACCCTCTCGTTCATGATGGCCATCAGGTCGCTGAGCACCGCCGACGCGGTCTCCAGGCGTCCCGCTCCGCGTCCGGAGACGGTGACGGGGCCGGCCAGGTCCGAGAGGATCTGTGCTGTGTTCAGGGTGCCGGATATGCTGAGGGGATGTCCCTTGGGTATGAGTCTGGGGCCCACCTCCAGTTTGTTCTCCGACACCTCTCCGATGAGCCTTATGACCATGTTGCGTGATGCGGCCATGGCGATGGCCTCCTCGGTGATTGATGTTATACCGGTGATCTCGACATCTTCGAATGTGACATCCCTTCCGAACACAGAGTTGGCGAGGATGACGACCTTGCACGCGCTGTCATAACCTTCGATGTCGTTGGTGGGGTCCGTCTCGGCATACCCCATCTGTTGGGCCTCCTTCAGGGCCTGTTCGAAGGGCTGACCTTTGTCCATCTTGCTGAGTATGAAGTTGCAGGTACCGTTGAATATGCCCCTTATGGACCTGATGTTCTCCCCTGCGAGGTTGTCGCAGCAGAGGTTGATGATCGGCATCGCACCGCCCACCGACCCCTCGAACCTGAATATGCATCCCTTGTCCCTTGCGAGTTCCGTCAGTTCCCTGAACCTCAGTGCGAGGGGACCTTTGTTGACGGTGATGACATCCTTCCCTTTCTCCAGGGCATGGCGGATGTTCACCAATCCGACGCCCCCTGTCTTCACATCGGTGGGGCTGACCTCCACCAGGATGTCGTAGTCCACCATGTCCAGGACCTCGGTGGACTCGGCGTATGTGTCCTCACCGACCCTGCGGGTGGATTGTTTGGTCGAGACGAGTTCCATGGGATCGATGCCCTCGGGGTCCACCCTGTATGTCTTCGAGTCCATCACTCCGACGATCCGCACATCCCGTCCGAACCGGTCCGTGAAGAACTGACGCCTTGCGGCCAGGACCTCTGCGAAGCCCTGTCCGACGGTTCCGAATCCGCAGATGAAAACCCTCATCTCAGACACCCCTCACATAGGTGATGTTGGATTCTCTGCATTTCTCGCTGAGGAACCTGTCCATCCTGTCGAGGTCCTCCTCGCTGCGCGTCTTCACCGCGATCATGCCGGTGCGTTTGGAGGATGTCGTGGTCTTCGAGGAGTATCTCATGTCCATGGAGTCCATGGCCATCATCTCAGATGCCTCATTGATGAGTCCCTCGAGGTAGTTGGCGTCGAATTCGCCTATCAGCATGTACTCCATGGCGAACGTCTCGTAGACGGATCCCATCCTGGAGATGATCATGTCCTTGGATTTCCAGATCTCCGTGAGTTTCTCCAGCTGGGTGTTGTCGTCCACCTCGAACGTCACGTTGATGCAGATCCTGTGGTTGACGATCTGCTCGCGGTTGTGGACCACTCCCATGATGTTTCCATCCACGAGGGATATGGGTTCCAGGGATCCGACGAGCTGTCCGGGGAGGTCTTTGACATATAGTTCTGCGTTCACTATCATGGTGAGCACCGATTCGGTCGGTTATCTCACGATGTGATATAATAAAATCTCGCACGCACGCGTTATATAAGGAGAAAAGGGTCGATATCAACGGTGTGCGATGGATGTTGAACTGTGGTGAAAAAAAGGAATGGCGCCGAGAGGGAGATTTGAACTCCCGAGGGAAAGTTCCCACGAGCTTTCCAGGCTCGCGCCTTACCGGGCTGGGCCATCTCGGCTTCGTAACACAGGCATTGGGTGCTTGTATTTAACGATTTGTCTACATCGATGTAGTGATCATCCCATCCAATCTATGTCCGAACGGAAGTCTGACAGGTGTCTTCTGATGCCACGCGCCCTCTCCAGCTCCTCCGTGTCCGCGACGAACACCGAGATGTTCTCGGATGTGCCGCATTCAGTCATCGCCTCTCCGAAGGGGTCCAACCCTCTGGAGCATCCGTGCATCTCCAGACCATTCAGCGGCCCTACGTTGTTCACATATGCCAGGTATGTGACGTTCTCCAATGCCCTGGCGGATATCACCCTGTCCAGGAACGGTTTCGACTGTACCGCGGATGCGGCGACGCATATGTTCACGGAGGCCCCGTTGAGGGAACAGCCGTGGAGGATCTCCGGGAAGAAGATGTCGTAGCAGACGCACATGCCGAAACCCATCCCGTGGTAGTGTCCGATGGCAGGTCCGTTCCCTTCCGAGAATCCGTTCTCCGCATAGACCCCGAAGCGTGCCAGATGCGCCTTGTCGTACCACGTGTCCCCATCGGGGGAGAGGAATGCCAAACTGTTCATGATCCCCTCGTCCGTGTACCTCGGCGACCCGATTGCGACGGCTCTGTCCGCTTCCCTGCAGGTGGCCGATATCTCCGATATCGCGGACACGACCTCCTCCCGCAGGGGTGCATAGTTCGCACCATACCCTGTGAGGAACAGCTCCGGGAGGATGAACACATCCGCATCGGTGGACCTCAGACATGATATCACCTTCTCCTTGTTCGATTCGACATCGCCCACAACGGGTATGAGTTGGCACAGGGCCACACGGACCTTCATGTCCGCTGGATGTTCCGTGCAATGTTTAAAATCCGCGCCCTCCGATATGCCGTACCGATGGCAGGAGTAAGGATCCCCAACATAACCGCGGAAGATGTGGAATCGCTCATAGGTTTCATAAGGACGACCGTCCGGGATGCGCACAGCGACGGGGTGGTTATCGGTCTCAGCGGGGGGATAGACTCCGCCGTTGTGACGAAGCTCTGTGTGGAGGCATTGGGTTCGGATGCTGTTCTGAATGTTTTCATGCCATCTCGTGTGACTCCTGCGGAGGATTACAAGGTCACCAAGGAGATGAGCACGACCTGGGGCACCGAGTACAGGGTCGTAGACATACAGCCTGCTGTGGATGCTCTTGTGGCGGTGCTCCTTTCCGGGGAGGAGACCCCCCTCGAGAGGGGCAACATATCCGCCAGATGCAGGATGGCGGTGCTGTACAACCTCGCCAAGAAGAGGAACTATCTGGTTGTGGGAACCTCCAATCAGAGTGAGCTCATGATGGGGTACTTCACGAAGTTCGGTGATGGTGCATGTGATATGACCCCGCTCGCCAATATGTACAAGACCGAGGTCAGACAGATCGCCAAGCTCATCGGGATTCCCGAAGAGGTCATCTCGAAGCCCCCGTCCGCAGGACTCTGGGAGGGTCAGACGGACGAATCCGATATGGGTATCAAGTATGCCGATCTGGACTCTATCCTGTACAACATGGAGCAGGACAGGTCCGATGCGCAGATTTCTGCGGACACCGGGCTCTCGAAGGATCTGGTCGCTCAGATACGCGGTCAGGTCGAATCCATGGCGCACAAGAGGCTTCCGCCGGCCAGGCCCAGTGATTATTGATCGGATCTCCGAAACCCCCTTTTCAATCCTTTCCCTCGATCCTGAGGGTTGTTATACAAAAATGTTATAGAAATCATTAAATAATATACGTTCATTGACTGGTTTGTTGCTCCTGTAGTGTAGCGGCCAATCATGAAGCCCTCTCGAGGCTTCGACACGGGTTCAAATCCCGTCGGGAGCACTCATATTATTCTACACAACTTTGAGTTGTATCATTATCTGATTGATTCATGGTTTGTTCCGTTGTGATCCCTGTTCTGCATCGGTTCGGATATCGCATATGATTATGTATCTGCTTATGTGGGAGTGTTTCTGATATGCAGATCATATGTACAACAATATATGAAGACAAAACATTAAATATGATTTCCGCATCGGTCGTCTTGTTGCTCCTGTAGTGTAGCGGCCAATCATGAAGCCCTCTCGAGGCTTCGACACGGGTTCAAATCCCGTCGGGAGCACTATTATTCTTCTACACTAATCGTTTTGGAATATCTCTGTCAGTATTCCGTCTGCATCCATTCCGGTGAACGGTCTCGATAATCTTGTAAAAAGAAGGAGGGGAAAGGGTTTTTTCAGGTCTTTCAGAACGGCAGGATATCCTTCCCGTGCTGTTCTGCCAAGATCTCTGCGAATGCGGTGTACATGGCCGAAAGACCGCATATGAGTCCGATGGCCCCTGCAACATTTGTCAACAGGGTGCTTCCGGACAGGTCGGCGGCAGTCAGTACGAAGAACGTCACAGTGAGGGAGAGGAACACGAACTTCAATGCGTTCCTGCCCTTGAGTGTCCCAAGGAACATGAAAAGTGTCATGATCCCCCACACCAGACAGAACACGCCGACGGTGTTCCCGTCGGAACCTGCTCCGAACAGGTCCATCTTGATCGCGATGAGGGCCAACCAGAACACCCCGTAGAGGGTGAACGCGGTGGATCCGAATGTGTTCCCGTTGCGGTACTCCACTATCCCGGCCACGATCTGGGCGAACCCCCCGCAGAAGATCCCCATGGCAAGGATGACATTGTCCAAGGGTGTTATCCCTGCGTTGTGCAGGGAGAGCAGAACGGTGGTCATCCCGAACCCGAGGAGTCCCAGGGGCGCGGGATTGGCCTTTCTGGCCGGCATCGTTTCGTCGGTCATGGGTCGCCCATGATGGATGTAGTATATAACGATTGACGACCAGGATATACGTTTATCGTCGAATGAATCAGACGGTGCCCGGTGAAGGGGGACATTGGGGGCCGTTCTTGTCCCGATCCTTCCAACAGTCATATCTCAGGAGCATCGCGGCACCGATGATGACGATCACGGACCCTACGTTGTGCACCAATGCACCCGCGACCGGCCCCATGATCCCCATCACAGCAAGGGCCATGGCGACGGTGTTCACCAGAAGTGAGAATGCTATCCCCGTTCTGATGGTGGCGAGCGTCCTGCGTCCCATCCTCACTATGGCGGGTATCCTTCCGATGTCGTCGTCGGAGATCACGATGTCTGCGGCATGCATTGCCATGTCGCTCCCCATGCCGCCCATGGCGATGCCCACATCCGCTCTCTTCAGGGATGGAGCGTCGTTGATGCCGTCCCCCACCATGCAGATGTTCCTGTCAGACTCCATCCTGTCCACGATACCGAACTTGTCCTCGGGAAGACATTCCCAGATCGCATCATCGAGTCCGAGGGCATCCCTCACATTCCCGGCAACCTTTCCGGAATCTCCAGTCATCATGATCGTCTCCAGTTCCAGGGCCCTCATGTCGGTCACGGCCCTGCGTGATGACGGTCTGACCGTGTCGGAGAGTGTGACATAGCCCGCCGTCCTGCCGTCGATGCCCACATACACGATGGTGGTCCCGTTCAGGAGGTCCCTCTGGGCATTGTCCGAGGCGGTTCCGAGGTTCTCCCCGCAGAACTCCTCCATGAGCCTGCGGTTCCCGGCCGTCACCATATGCCCTTCCACGGTCCCTCTGACACCTTTGCCGGGGATGTATTCGAAGTCCTCTGGTTCCGGTGATCCCGGGAAGTGGGATGCGATGGCCCTCCCTAGGGGGTGTTCCGATCTTCTCTCGACGGATGCCACCAGACGTCCGATCGTCTCCGATGTCATGTCGGATGTGCTGACCACGCCCGTACACCTGATGTCCCCTGTGGTGAGTGTTCCGGTCTTGTCCAATACCACTGTGTCCACGGCCGCGATCCTTTCCATGGCACCCCCGTCCTTGACGAGGATCCCTCTGCGGGAGAGGTTCCCTGCGGCGGCCATTATCGCGGTGGGTGTGGCCAGTATCAGGGCGCACGGACAGAACACGACGAGCACGGTGACAGACCTTGTGATGTCCCCCGTGACGATGTACGTCAGGATGGAGACGGTGAATGCGATGGTGACGATGTATCTCGCCCAGCGGTCGGCGGTCCTGACGATGCGTGACCTGCCTGCGGCGTTCTCCATGAGCCTGGCCATGCGTGCCACGGTGCTGTCATCCTCCGTGCGGTCCACCCTGATGTCGATGGATCCGAACATGTTGACGGACCCTGCGGAGACCCTGTCCCCTTCCGTGATGTCCACAGGTACCGATTCCCCGGTGATGGCGGACATGTCCACGGAGGTGCTCCCATCGATGACGGTGCCGTCGACGGGGATCGTCTCCCCCGGTATGATGCGCACCGTGTCACCTATCCCGACCTTCTCCGCATCCATCATCAGTTCACCGTCTTCGGAGACGGTCCTGACGGTCTTCGGTCTCATCCCGATGAGCTCTCTGATCCCGGAGTTGGCCCTGCTGACGGTGGCCTCCTCCAGGAACGATCCGATCTGCATGATGACTGCGATCTCCGCCGCGGCCTCCGGCTGTCCTATCAGATACGAGGCGACTATGGCGATGGCCACCAGCACATCCGCCGTTATGTCGTGGTCCTCCAACAGGCCGATGATGGCCCCTATGACGATCGGCGTTCCGCAGAAGAGGATGGCCAACCACACCAGGGCCTCCAGTTGTTCGGAGAGCAATGACAGTATGAGGCCAGTGGCCCCTATGACTATGAGCAGAAGCTCCCACCTCTGCTCTTTCACAATTTCGGAAACGACCGACATCCTATACCTTCTAGATACCCCTAGGGGGTAATGGTATATAATACCCCATAGGGGTATCAGAAGGCGGAAACAGGCTCAGATCTTGGAGAATTGATCTATGACCTTTGTGAATTCGGCGATGGTCTTGTCCGCATCACCGTGTTCGATACCGTCCTTGACGCAATGCTGGATATGTCCCTCCATCACGATCTGACCCACCTTGTGGATGGCGCTCTTGACGGCATTGATCTGAACGATGATGTCCTCGCAGGGTACGTCCTCATCGATCATGCGGTCTATGGCACTGATCTGACCCGAGATCTTTTTCAGACGTCTGTGGAGGTTGTCGGAATCCATGCACTGCTTCATACCACCGGATTCCCTTCAACGTACAAAAAAGGGAACGACAGATGGTCGAATATGTGGAAGGAAACCTCCGGGGAACCCCCGGAAGGTATTGTTTCATCACTCGGTCGGTCCGACAGCGGTCTTTCCCTTGACCACGAAGGATGCCAGTATCGTGACGGCGAGGACACCCAGGATGATGACCAGGGATGCCCACACAGGTATGTGGACGACATCGGATGCCAGGAGCTTGAAGGCAACGAACAGGAGGATGACTCCGAGTCCGTACTTCAGGTACCTGAGGGATTCCAGACCTCCGCGGATGGCGAAGTACAGGGACCTCAGTCCGAGGATGGCGAATATGTTGGATGTGTACACGATCAGCATGTCCGTGGATATCGCCAGAACGGCGGGGATGGAATCCAGGGCGAACACGATGTCGGTGAGCTCGATGACCAGTATGCACATCAGGAGAGGTGTCATGACCTTCTTCCCGTCTATCTTGGTGAACAATCTGTCTCCGTCGAGTTCGGGGGCGCAGTTCAGATGTTTGGAGAGGAATTTCGCCATCTTGTTGTCCTGTCCGTCATCGTCTTTCTTGAACATGGTCTTGAGTGCGGCGTACACCAACAGGATGCCGAAGACGTACATGATGAAGTGGAAGTGGTTGAGCAGTTCCACTCCGGCGACGATGAACAGTGCGCGGAACACGACTGCTCCGACGATACCGTAGAACAGCGCCTTGTGCTGGTACTCATCGGGGATCGCAAACATTCCGAAGATGATGATGAACACGAACAGATTGTCGATGCTCATCGCTTTCTCAATGATATACGCCGTGTAGTACTCCGTGGCCATTCCCGACCCGTATTCGACGAATATGAATGCCCCGAATGCCAGGGCCACAGCGATCCACATCGCCGTCTCCATCAGGGCACGTTTGGTGCTGATGTGATGAGAGCCACGGTTCAGGACGAACAGGTCGAGGGCGAGCAGGATCACGACTATGATCCCGAACACGGCCCAGACGATTGTCTCTTCCATGCGGTTTCCATTTTTCAGGTCATATAAAACAGTGAGCGGGGAAGTCCCATCGAAACGAAAGGATCCGCCGGACCGTCATGATAACGGCCCGGGGGATGTTTCAGTGAATGTGGGGGAACAGGATGCTCATCACGGCGATCAGTGCGATGCCCGCAACGATCAGGATGAACGATCTGACGTCCTGTTTCTTCCTGTGGAACGCCTCGGGCAGCATGTTGCACAGTGCGACGTACATGAAGGTCCCGGCTGCGAACGCCAGGGGTATGCCGGTGTATCCGTCGATGTCGATGCCGTTGAACAGCAGGAAGAACAGGACTCCGGCGATGGGGGTGATCAGGGAGAATCCGAACAGATACCTCATGTTCGTTCCACGGTCCATGTTGGACAGCAGCATGGTTGACGACAGGGAGAACAGCACCACGAACTTGTGGATGCACATCCCGATGGTCGCAACGAATCCCACTTCCTCTCCGGCCAGGAACGTGGCGGCCAGGGCGAGTCCGTCGCATGCGGCATGGACGGACAGTCCGATGAAGGACGATATAGATGTTATCTTGTGGCTGTGGGCATCCTCGCAGCATTGGCAGGAGCAACCGCTCATGTGCCTGTGCTTCATGACCATCTCGATGAGCATGATGAGGATGAAGCCCCCGAGGATGGCGTACATGCCGTCATGCATGTCGAAGCCACCGTGTTCCAGTTCCTCCAACGCCTCCGGCAGGAGCATCATGAACAGCAGTCCGAGGAATATCCCCGTGCTCAGGGCCACCAGGAGGTGGATCTGCGAGTCCTTGAGTTTCCTGACGTGCGGGATGCATGCACCGGCCATCGACACCACGACGAGGACGAGTGCGTACAGTACGAACGTCATCATTGAATCCATGATGCGGTGTTGGGGGATTGGTTATTAAAGAGTTCGGGTGATGTTAATAGTTATATATCTGTCCGAGCGGTGAATGTTAATAACTTCGAGGTTGGGAACATGGGTGTGATCAGTATATCTCTCAACGACGAGAACATGGCCGCATTGGACAGGATCCAGAAGGTGTACGGTCTGAACGGCAGGTCTGAGGCCGTCAGGGCATCGATCAATGCCGCATTGGCAGACATAAGGGAACTGGAGTCCATGGACGGCATAGTGGAGGGTGTCCTGGTGATCGTGAGGGGCAACCATGCGGACCCGTGGATGATCCAGATACAGGCCAGGTTCGAGGCGAACATCAGGACGCAGATGCATTCCCATCTCCAGAACCACAAGTGTTTGGAGGTGATGGTGGTGTCCTGTGAGGGCAAGGTCCTTTCGGAGATGCTCAGGGCGATACAGGCCGAGGGCAAGGCGGATTACATGAAGTTCGTTAGAAGCTGAGCGACTTCCTGCCCCCTTCCTTCGGAAAATGTGCCGTGGATACGGGGGTCCCGTATCATCTGCAGGGTGTCTCCTCTCAGTTGGATGGGTCCTGTCCTCAAACGGCGCCATTTGTTTTATAAGTAATAATCGCGTATCATCCTTTTGGATGGGATGGCATGAGTGCAGACTCACGCAGTATTAGCAACGGCTCTGAAAAGAGCAAAGGTTCGAGGTTCTTCAAGAGGTCCGCCACCGGAGAGGTGACCGATGCTCTCAAGAAAGACATCAGTAAGCTGGGAGGTATCACCCGTAACATCGGGAACTCTATCCACTCGGCTTTCATGAACGGTGTCGGAAAGAAGGATGTCCCCGAGGCGGTGTACACTCCCGGGACACGCAGTCTGGATTCGGAGGGTTACGAGATCTACAACATCCCCGACGGGATGGAGATCTTCATATCCAAGGTGTCCGACACGGCGGTGTTCGATCAGGACCTTCAGATCGTCAGGGCCACGGAAGGTAACTTCGTCGGTTCGAACGTCAAGTCCGTGAAGACTCAGACAGAGCAGGATTACGGGGGCACGTTCGGTCAGGCGGATGTACGTTCACTTTTCAGCAACGTCACCACCGGCGATAAGTCCGGAAGGGATATCGTCGGATCCGTGGGTACGGTGGAGGATGGGGAGTTGGTCCCCGCAACCCCTGTCAACAAGGTTCCTTCGGACCCTCAGAATGTTTTCAACAAGATGCGCTCCTCCAAGGTGGAGTATGAGATGACCGTTCTGAATCAGGACGGGACCATTGAGACCGTTCCGGCAGAGGGGGACGCCGCAGACGGGTCCATCGTGTCCGAGACCGTCGAGGATGTCGGGACCACCTTCGGGGCGGAGTCCGTCATCGATGATGTTCCCGAGACCGTACCCTCTGTTCAGACGGATGCCGTGTCCGTCGCGGATGTCCATGAGGAGACCGTCTCCGGATCCATACAGGATGATCACACGGAGGTGCCCGTCATCGATGATGTTCCCGCACAGGTGTCCGCAGAGACCAAGCGCAGGGACGAGTTCTTCATAGAGACCGAGGTCCCTGTCGAGGAGCTTGACGGGTCCACCGATGAGGAGTCGGAACCCTGGAACGATCCCGACCTCAATCTGGACAATCTCGTCCCCGACACGTCCGATGTCCAGCCCATGACGGCCACCGCACAGATTCAGAAGATGAGCGTCGACGGACTTGTGACCGAGGGTGATGCAGAGACCAATATGGCAGTCACCAACGGGGAATCGATCTCGACCCAGGAGTGCGAGCAGGCACTCACATCAAGCGATGCCACGCCTGCGTCTGAGCACAAGCCCCTGGACCTCGAGGCCGAGAAAGAGACACTGTCCCCCGAACCCGAGATCCCTGAGGCGCCGGATCCATACAGGATGATCACACGGAGGTGCCCGTCATCGATGATGTTCCCGCACAGGTGTCCGCAGAGACCAAGCGCAGGGACGAGTTCTTCATAGAGACCGAGGTCCCTGTCGAGGAGCTTGACGGGTCCACCGATGAGGAGTCGGAACCCTGGAACGATCCCGACCTCAATCTGGACAATCTCGTCCCCGACACGTCCGATGTCCAGCCCATGACGGCCACCGCACAGATTCAGAAGATGAGCGTCGACGGACTTGTGACCGAGGGTGATGCAGAGACCAATATGGCAGTCACCAACGGGGAATCGATCTCGACCCAGGAGTGCGAGCAGGCACTCACATCAAGCGATGCCACGCCTGCGTCTGAGCACAAGCCCCTGGACCTCGAGGCCGAGAAAGAGACACTGTCCCCCGAACCCGAGATCCCTGAGGCGCCCAAGGTCACAGTGGTCGAGCCCAATGCGGCCGAGACCGTCACAGGCACAGAGGTTGTGAAGTCCAAGTTCGAGGATGAGAACACCCTGCCCTCCATGGCGGATCCCGTGAGGCACCGTCCCCGCTACAGCTACCGTCCGATGAAGATCGTAAACGGTAAGGTCCAGGTGGTCCCCGGGAAGGATTCCGGCGAGGGCGTCCAGCGAATCGCAGGTCAGACCTCTCCACGTTCCGCACCCGTCGAACGTCTCCCTCCGGCGATGCCGAGGAGGCCCAGAATAACGATCGACGGAGACGTCGGAAGCATCATGAGGCTGGCCCTTCCGGAGTTGGACCTCGATGAGGATTCCTGTACGGTCGACAACGAGTACGCGTACATCCCCGAGGACGGGCTGGAGGCGATATGCTTCGCAGAGCCCCCTATGATGGAGGTCCCCGTTCCGGAGTTTCCGGCATTGGCCGCACCCGTGGCCGTTCCGGCCATAGCTCCCGCAACGGACATCGTGTGCATAGCCAAGGCCCCTGAAGTGATCGCGATCGCATCGGCACCCGAAGCGGCCCTCATCCCCGCCGCAGAGGCAGTCCCCGCGATCGGAGCCCCTGCCGACGACATCGTCGGACAGGTTCAGGAGGTCCCCGTCGTCAGGAAGGGACACGCGGTCGTGTTCTCCTTCGGCGGAAGCGGTACGGAAGGCTCCGTCTGCTTCTCGTTCTGAAACCTTTCAACACCCTCTGGAGGGCCCTCGAGGGCCTTCCGGTTGGTTCGTTCCCCATACGGTCGTTCCGCCCCCATTATAAATATCGGTTCAATATGCGTTGTCCATGGACCTATTCCAGCTGTTGCTTACAATGGCGATCCTGTTCATTCTCGCCCGCCTCGGGTCGGCGCTGGTGAGCAGATTCGGTCTCCCTGGACTCATTGGGGAGATCGTGATGGGTATCATCATAGCGAATCTCGCGTTCGGCGACTTCTCGCTCATGGAGTTCCTAGATCTGAGCATTTCCAATCCGAACGAACCAGGTTCCCACGCGAGTACCACTTATGAGATAATCGAGGCATTGGCGGAGCTGGGAGTCATATTCCTGCTGTTCTCAGTGGGACTCGAGACCAAGGTCAAGGACCTTCTCGGATCGGGGAAGCCCGCATTCCTCGCAGCTGTTCTGGGTGTCATCCTGCCCTTCGTGGCGGGTTTCGCGATCATCATGGCCGTCGACGGCGATATGAACCACGCTATGTTCATGGCGGCCGCGATGGTCGCAACATCCGTCGGTATCACCGCGCGCATCATCAAGGACATGAAGCTCATGGACACCCGTGAGGCCCGCATCATCATCGGTGCGGCGGTCATCGACGACGTCCTCGGTATGATCGTCCTCGCGATCGTCAAGGGTATGGCCGAGTCGGGTGTATCGATAACCAACATCCTGTCCATCTCCATACAGGCCGTTGCGTTCGTCCTCGTGATCATCTTCGCATGCAAGTACATCGTGCCCAGAATCTATGATTACTTCGACGACAGGCGTCAGAAGGCCGTGGCCGCAGGCAAGGTCCCTTATTCGGTGAATAAACTGGTCCTCTCGATCATAGTCTGTCTCGTATTGTCCGCATTCGCGGAGTATATCGGACTCGCGGCCATCATCGGAGCGTTCCTCGCAGGGATGCTTTTTGCAGACCATGCATGGGAGTGGGACCTGGAGCACAAGATCGAATCGATCACCACGCTCTTCATCTCGTTCTTCTTCCTCAATGTCGGTCTGCAGGTGAACATCGGAACACTGACAGACACGCACGTCCTCGTCCTGGCGGTCGGAATAATCCTCATAGCATTGATGACCAAGTACATCGGATGCGGAATCGGGGCGAAGATCGGGGACAGGCAGTTGGACAAGGCCGGATTCAATATCGTGGGTGTCGGGATGATGCCCAGGGGCGAGGTCGGAATCATCGTCGCATCCATCGGTCTGGGGACCGGTATGATGTCCTCTGATCTCTATGCCGTGGTCGTCCTGATGTCCGTGGCCACCACCATCATAGCTCCTCCTATCCTGTCCAAGATGTTCAGGAAGAAGTATCAGGAGGAGTACAGGATCTTGCCCGACGATCGTGTCTGATCCCGGGAACAAACCCATTCGAAACTTTTTCCATGGATCGGTCCTCGTGCCCTGTGTCATCGCGGGGTGCGGGACCCTCCGTCCATCAGAGTCGAGCCGATGTTGTCGGAGTCGGTGATATGTTATGGAAATGATTACCTATAGCCCAAGCTATAGGATAATAGAAACAGAAACGTTCTCCCCGATCAGTTGAGGGGGAAGACGACGTTCATCAGTGAGACGATCACGATGAGTCCGATGGCGATCCCGATGACCGTCTTGGGTCCGATCTTCACACCTTTCTCGTTCTCGGTGTCGAAGTACCTCATCAGACCTGCAGAGGACTGGAATCCGCTGTCGTTCTTCTTTGCCATGAACCGACGAATCAAGGGTCCGTATATTAACCCTTTGGAGCCGAGTTCGTCTCCGTTGACAGCGAATCATCAGGATTATCCTCCAGCATCTCCCACCCTTTTTTATAGAACACGGGTATCGTCAACGGAGGGGTGCATGCATAGTGACCGGTGCCAGAATGTGTGATTTCACAGTGATGTCCGATTCGGACGTCCGTAGACAGATCCTCGCTCTGCCCGAGCAGGCATCGCATTCCGTAGACCTCGAATTCGGTTTCCCGATCCCGGAGACCGGAAAGGTCTGTTTCTATTCATTCGGATTCAACACCACTGCTCCGGACATTGTTTCCGCCCATGCGGATGTGTTCTCGGGCAGGCAGGTCCCCTCGTACAGTGACAGCAGGGTGCCTGGCTGGGTGGACGGTGACACCATCGCGGTCCTGGTGTCCTATGACGGCTCCGAGGAGGACATCATGTCCGCCTATTCCGCATTGGGTGAGAGGGGATGTGTTAGGATATGTGTCACATCGTCCGGTCCCCTGTCAGATGCGGCGGAGTCGGATTCCGTTCCAGTGGTCCGTGTCCCGGAGGGTATGACCGCAAGGAGCTCCACCGGTTACGTCCTCGGTGTCCTGTGCGCCATCGTCCAACAGGCCGGCGTCTGCTTCGCCGCGGACAGGCTCAGGGATGCCATCCCATCGGTCTCGGAGTACCGTGACAGGATGTCCGCATCCGGTTATCCTGCGGAGTTGGCCTCCGAGATATCCGGTAAGGTCCCTGCGGTCTACGGGACCACCGATCTCCGTGCGGCATTCAGGAGATGGAAGATGGCGGTGAACGAGGATACGGGCGGACGTGCGTTCTACGGCGAGCTGCCGGAGTTCGACCATAACGAACTCGTTGGTTGGTTCGACAGGAACCCCCATGCACCCGAACTCAGGGTGGTGGTCCTCAAAGGACACACGGGCTCCGATCTGTTGGATTTCATAGTCGACAACATGGTCGACATACTCCGTTGCGAGGGCAGACCGGTCCTCACCGTGGAGATGGATGGCGACGATCCCCTGGACAAGGCATCATGCGGTGTCATCCTGGGGGAGATGGTATCATCCATCATGTCCTCCGAGGGGGGTGATGCCTGATGGCATTGTCAACATCCGAGCAGCTG
The DNA here is from genome assembly GCA_964499845.1 of uncultured Methanomassiliicoccales archaeon. Lineage (GTDB taxonomy): Archaea > Thermoplasmatota > Thermoplasmata > Methanomassiliicoccales > Methanomethylophilaceae > Methanoprimaticola. The sequence continues at coordinate 3,738 of CAZCMJ010000023.1, read as the reverse complement.
CATGCCTTCGTGGATGACCTCGGTCGTACCCTCGGCACGGATGCAGGGTTCAATCTCGATTGCAGGGACATAATACTCTGCGGGATGGGTGGTTCCGCCATAACATCCGATGTGGTGGCGGACATCTGCTCCCCCGTATGTGATAAGCAGATCACCGTGGTCCGTAGCCCTTTGCTCCCATCATGGGTCGGCAGGGGCACCCTCGCGGTGATATCGAGTTATTCCGGCAACACGGCCGAGACCCTGGAGATGTACCACAGGGCCATGATGAAGGGATGCACCGTGGTCGTGCTCACATCCGGTGGGAAACTGATGGAGATGGCCGTCCGTGACGGTGCCCACATAATGACCCTGCCGGAGGGCCTTCACCCGAGGCATTCCATCGGGTACATGATCGGATACACACTGGCGATAATGAAGGCCGCGGGATGCCCGGACATGTCGGATGCGATACGCGACATCCTCCCCTCCCTGAGGGATTACAGGAGCATGTTGGAGGGGCCGCTCTCCATCGCCCGTACATTGGCCGCGGAGTACCTGGGCCATGTTCCGGTGATATGCTCGGATAGCAGGATGAGGTCTGTGGTCTTCAGGTGGAAGACACAGTTCAACGAGAACTCGAAGTACGTGGCCTTCTGCAACCAGCTCCCGGAGTTCATCCATTGCGGAGCGGATTCCTGGGCCGGTGCCGTCGATGACAACCTCTCACTGACGGTCCTGAGGGCCTGTGGGGACGATCCGTCCGTGGACAGGCTCATAGATGCCCTCTCCGGTTCGGGGGCGGTGTTCCGCGTGATCGATCTGGGTGGGGCCTCGGAGATGGAGGACATGTTCAGGGCGATAATGCTCGGTGATTACATCTCGATATACATGGCGGAGATGCGCGGCATCGATTCCGCGGAGGTCAAACCTGTCATGCTCATGAAGGAGAGGCTCAAGGGTTTCAGGGGCTGATCCCGCTCTCCATCCCGAAGGGTCGGAGCACAGCTTCGTCAACACGGGTGATGCGGGCCCCATTCTCTTCACCGTGGTCGTGGACCACCGAGGTCATCCGAAGCAATCTTCTACAGGCTGTCCGATTCCGTTCCGATCACAATGAAGATGTTCGGGACCAACGGCATACGCGGAGTCGCCAATGAATACCTGAGCTGCGAGCTCGCCCTGCAGGTCGGAAAGGCCATCGCCACCGTTCTCGGTCCCGGCCCCATCGCTTTGGCGATGGACACCAGGGTATCGTCGCCGATGGTGAGGTCATCCGTGTCATCGGGTCTGATGGCCATGGGTGTTGATGTCCATGACCTCGGCATGGTCCCCACGCCCGCCCTCCAATACTATGTGAAGACACACGATGACGTCTCGGGAGGGGTGATGATCACCGCTTCCCACAACCCTCCGGAGTTCAACGGGATCAAATGCATCTCCGCCGACGGGACCGAATGCTCCCATGAGGAGGAGTCCGCGATAGAGGATGCCTATGGGACGGAGTTGGCGGGTGCCCCTTGGGACAGGGTCGGGACCATCATCAGGGTCCCCGGTGCGGATGAGGTGTACATCGATGCCGTGGTGGCCAAGGTGGATGCCGATGTCATAAGGTCCGCGGGTCTGACCGTTGTGTTGGATTGTGCCAACGGGGCGTCCGTCCTGACCAGTCCGATGCTCATGAGGGCGTTGGGTGTCAGGGCCGTGACCATCAACGGGAACCCCGACGGTCTGTTCCCAGGACACTACAGTGAGCCCACAGAGGACAATCTGGGGGATCTGAAGAGGATGGTCGTCGGTATAGGTGCCGACCTGGGCATCGCCCATGACGGTGATGCGGACAGATGCGTCTTCGTCACCGGTAAGGGGGAATATGTCCCCGGGGACAGGAGTCTGGCGTTGATCGCACGTTCGTTGGTGGCGGCCAACGGTGGAGGGGAGGTTGTGACCACCGTGGCCACATCGTCCGTCGTCGGTGATGTCGTGGAGGCCGAGGGAGGTACGATGGCGTACACCGCCGTGGGTTCACCCGTGGTCGCACGCAGGATGATCGAGGACAAAGGGATCTTCGGAGGGGAGGAGAACGGGGGTTTGATTTTCTCGGACCATCAGTTCTGCAGGGACGGTGCGATGGCCGCCGCAAGGATGCTGGAGGCTGTGGCTAGGAACGGTCCGCTCCAGGACCAGGTGGACACCCTTCCGAAATACTGTACGGTCAAGGATGCGGTCGTATGCACGGATGAGGCGAAGCCGCTGGTCATCGGAAGGATGGCGGAGATGCACCGTGATCTGAGGCTGAATACCGTCGACGGGTTGCGCATCGATTACGATGACGGATGGGTGCTCCTGAGGCCGTCCGGTACCGAGCCCAAGTTCAGAATATACTCCGAGTCGAAGGACCCTGAAGTGGCACGCTCCCGTGCCGACATGTTCAAGGCGGAGTTCGAGGGGATTGTAAGCACATTGATTTCACAATCATCGTGATACATCAGGGGACAAGAAAGGGGACAAGAAAGGGGACAAGAAAGGGGACAAGAAAGGGGAC
>CAZCMJ010000023.1:0-1114 GCA_964499845.1 uncultured Methanomassiliicoccales archaeon | reverse complement strand
ACAAGAAAGGGGACAAGAAAGGGGACAAGAAAGGGGACAAGAAAGGGGACAAGAAAGGGGACAAGAAGAAAATTAAAATATATAAAAACAATTAAGTATTTGTGGAGCCCGAAGATATCGTTAAAGTGCAGATTGATAGTGAGATATTTGCGCTGATATCTCAGCTAGAAGCGTCGAAGGAAGGTTGTAGAACCTTTGAGGACAAAAGTTCGACTGTTATATTGCGTAAGGCATCCCTCGTAAGATCTATCAATTCTTCTTTGGCCATAGAAGGTAACGATCTCAGTCCGTTAAGTGTTATGGACATTGTCAACGGAAAGCATGTGATAGGTCCGTTCGACGAAATAATCGAAGTGAAGAACGCGATAAGGGCTTACAATGACATCCCTAAATGGGATCCATGGTCGGTCGATGATTTTCTTCAGGCATTCGATACATTGATGTTCGGATTGGTGGAGGAATCAGGTTTTCGTACATGTGGCGTCGGAGTATTCGAGGGGGAATCCCTGATCTACCGTGCCCCTCCACAGGATATGGTTCCTGGTATGGTGGCTAGATTGTTCGAATGGGGTTCGGAATCAAAACTACCTGAACCTGTGGTCGGAGCCATCACTCATTTTTACATAGAATCCATCCATCCGTTTGTTGATGGAAATGGTCGTATGGGGAGATTGTGGAATACAAAGATCGCTGTCGACTCCGACCCGATATACAGTCTCATTCCAATGGAAACATACATCAGAAAGAGGCAGGATGACTACTACTCGGTTCTTGAGGAATGTCAGTCCAATTGTCATGATTGTACTGCATTTGTAAAGTTCTGTTTGAACTGTTCAATAGATGCTTTCAAAGATCTGTCCCATCTTAATGATGAGAATATATCCAGATTGACCGATGCGATGGGCGATGATGCGCTTTCCTTGAAAGATATCATGATGAGGATGGGTTATAGCAGTAGGGACAAGTTCCTGAAGAATTACATTAATCCCGCATTGGAGTTCGGTATAATATCGCGGACGGAATTGAAAGGAAACAGCAAGTATCAGATGTATCGGAAAATGATCTGAGGTGTGTGGTTTCGTTTCCTCGATATCCGGGTCGAAGGTTAACGGAT
>CAZCMJ010000022.1:14788-23196 GCA_964499845.1 uncultured Methanomassiliicoccales archaeon | reverse complement strand
CCCGATCGGGATCATAGGCCTGCCCTCTTCCATGGTACTTCGGTTATCCTCTGTTCTGATAATGATATCGGCCTGTTGCACGGTTCCCGCGTCATGGTGCCCACATGAACACCGGCATATAATTACCCTGATTCGTAATGACTGTAATACAGGTAATCTATGTAACCTATGTCATCCCCCAAAGGGGTAAGGTACCGCCCCTCCGCAATGAAGGGACGGAGTTTGTTCAGGTTCTTGGTAGGCTCAGGACTTCCGGGTGTGGTATACAACGACCGCCGCAACCACAACGATCACGATGACGACGGCACCTATGACCGCGGCCGTCGGGAACCCTTCCTCGGACTCCTCGGCGAGGCCCACCATGAAGACGGAGAAGTGGTCCGTCTCCATCGTGAACATACCCGTCTCGGGGTTGAAGGAGGATGACAGCACACGGGTCATGTTCCCATCCTCGTCCACATAGTACACACACAGGCGTCCGATGTCGTCGGTGGGGGAGGGTTCATACCTGAAGGTGATCTCCGCCCTTCCTCCGAGCTCGTGGATCCTGTGGTCACCGGCCTTGGCGGATAGTTCGATGAACTTCTTGCCGCCGACGGTCTGCGCCTGCTTCTCGTTCAGTCTGTCCATCGGGTCGTGGGTCATGGAGATGCTGACGTCGTCAGCCTTGCCGGAGAGGTTGCCGCAGGCGTCGGTGTCCATCCTGATGGAACCGTCGTCCCCTGCGATCCTCAGTCCCGCTCCGTATCCGGAGAAGGTGCCGAGGGCCCCGGGTGTGACGGTGACCGCCGTGTCCTTGCTCTCGACGGTGACGGTCTTCCTCACATCCTCGGGTGTGCCGGTCAGCTTCCCGATGGCCGCCTCGGTGTTGCCCACAGCGGCCTCTGCGTGCTCGACTGTGAGCTGGTCCCCGTCCACCCTGATGGTGGTGACGGATTCGGTACTCACATTGCCGTCCCTGTCGGTGGTGCTGGTGACCTCGGACGAGAGGGAACCGTCGGTGGCCTCCAGGAGGACCTTCTCCTCCCTCTCGGTGAAACCGTCCTTGGTGGTCTCTGTCGAGTCCACCTGGGTGACAGTGTCTGCGGTCTCGGTCCTCTCGGAGACGGTCTTGGTCTCCTCCAGGGTGTTGCCCGAGATGTCCTTCTTCGTCTCGGTCCTCTCGATCTTGGTCTCGGAACCATCGTCGGTCCTCTTCTCGACGACCTTGCTGGTCTCCTCGACGATCTCGTTCTCGGTGGTGACCTTCTTGGATCCGTCGGTGACCTTGGTTCCATCACCGTCGATGGCTATGACGGTCTCCGTCTCGATGACGGCCCCATCCTTCCTCTCCTCCTTCCTCTCGGTCTCGGAGACGACGTTTCCCTTGTCGTCCTTCACGGTCTCCTTCGAGGTGGTGGATTCGGATATGACGTTGCCGTCCTTGTCCTTGGAGGTCTCGGTCACGTTGCTGGTGGAGCCGGTACCGTCCTTGTTGACGGTGGTCTCGGTCTTCGTTTGGGTTGCGGACCCATCATTCTTGATTTGGATGGTTTCCTCATTGGAGACATCGTTGCCATGCTCGTCCTTGGAGTACTCGGTCCTGATCTCGGAGGAGGATGTGACGTTGCCGTCCTTGTCCTTCTCCTTGTTGGTCTCGGTCTTGGAGGTGACGTTTCCGTGCTTGTCGGTGATGATGGATGATCCGGTTTCGGAGATCGATCCGTCGTCCCCCTTCTTGATGACCTCTTCCGTCTTGGTCTCGTTTCCGTGCTCATCCTTCTCGGTCTTTACGGTGGTGGTGGTCTCGGAGGTGAAGATGATGTTACCGTCCTTGTCCTTGGTGGTCTCGGTCTTGGTCTCCGTTTTGTTGCCGTCCTTGTCCTTAGTGGTCTCGGTCTTGGTCTCGGTGGTGTTCCCTTCCCCATCCTTCTTGGTGTCTATGACGGTCGTGGTTGTGGAACCGTCCGGGTTCTCCACGGTATCCTGTTTGGATCCCTCAGAGGGAACAATGAGATTACCATCCTCATCGGTGGTCCCCCAAATGAGGCTGAAATTCCCACCGTCGGTGAAATAACCGAGTGTCTTCTGGTTGTAGACACCGTTATGATACTGAATCCAATAGGTCCAGAGGCTTATCTCCCCAGGAGACTGGTACTGGACCAACCCGAGAAGGGAGCCAATCCATCCATAGTAGATGTTGTTCGGATTATCATTGATGTTACACTCGATACCGTTCGCATCACAGGCCTTGATGAGAGCGTTCGCTGCATCCGTCCCCTTGGCAGATATTAACACTCCTGACCTAAGATCGGATTCCGAATAATTTCCATAATCGACCTTGTCGAAATCCTGGGTGACCCTGATGGTGAACTTGTACTCTTTCTCCGTGACGGGAGCGACAGCCTTGGTGACCTTGACCGATATCTTTGTGATGATATCCGGGGTCAGATAGACCGTGACCTCGCAATTCCCCTCATTGAGTCCCGTGATCTCGAGACCTTTCTCAGTGACGGTCGCGGACACGATGTTCTCCGTACCGATCAGAACGGATAGTTCGGAATACACCGCCCCTTCCAACTTCAGCGGAACCAGGACCTTGCTCCCGGTGTCCACGGAGACACTGTCGGTCGATGCCGACAATGTCGCATTCAGGGTTACCACTGTAAACTGTGCCTCACACCTCACATCAGATGAGATGTAGGCTATGAGCGTGTAATTCCCATCGTTCACCGATTCGGGCACGGTCACATCGCGACTGTATTTCCCATTCACAACAGGTGCGAAACCGTCGACCATGACCCTCTTACCATCGGAATCGACGAATGTGAAGAACACGGAATCCTCGTCCACCGAGAGTGTTCCAGAGATGTGCAGCCCTCTGGCGATACGGTCGTAGTCCAACGAATCTATAGTGATGAGATCGTTGTCACCCTCTGATTCACCGGGGACCATGGCGATGACCATGATGGCCACAATGGCCAACAGGGCGAACAGATACGATCTCCTCATCAGGCTCCCACTCCTTCACTCCAGTAAGCGGAACCATAGTTGTTATAGGAAGTATCGGAAATGGATCCACGGATGATACGGAAACTGATATCCACAAGGTCATCCGAACTCAATGATACAACGGATGTCGCTTTCCCATCATCGATGACAATCTTAGACATCGTAGATATGAAGCGCTTACCGTCACTGCCATTATAATATCCGACGATGTAGAGGTTGGCATCACTCAGATCCTCCAAACCGAAGTTCCTGGTGATTTCGAGACCGAATGTCACGCGGGTCTTATCCGTGGAGTTAGGATTCAGCTTGATATCATAAGTTGCAGGTGCGACCGCCCAATCCAGCTGATACTTCTGATCGCTGTTGAAAGTCGTGGGAAGGGTGACGACCTCACCATTCACATCCTTCCACTCTGCTATCATTCCGTACTTGTAAATAGAGGGAAAAGATCCTGCAACCTTGCCACCCTTCTTTCCGATCAGAACGGAATCAATGAATTCTTTCTCACCATCGTAGAATCTGATGGTGACCGTATCCTTCATTTCTGCGCGGATGAGTTCCTTTCCGATGATGTCACGGCCACCAATGTTGTCGGCGAATGAGTACGTTCTCAAACCACCCTCCACTGCATAGGTGTAAGTGGTCGATGATGAAGGCAGAGTGCTACTGTCGGTTATGATGTAGTAATGGTCAATGTCATGGGCATTGCTGTATAGATTGTCCAATTTGACCCACCCGTACTTTCCGATCATCCCAGCCTTCGTCTTGTCGGACAGATCCGTGAGAACATTGATTGACCATGAATCGGAAACTGCCTTACCATTGACCGTCGCAAGACCATCGATCGAGTTCAATGTGACCACGTTGCGTCCGAGAGCGGCAAGTGCATCGGCGGCTGTGGCCCCATAGGACTCATACCACCTGGCACTAGAGCCATCCTGGATGAGGAAGAAATAGACGTTCTTCTCAGGAGTGGTATAGGTGTAGATGTGTCCGGAATCATTGTACCAGATCATACGTCCGTCCACATCGGAACGGACGGCCTGGGAATTATAATTCGTCGGTAATCTCGATGTATAAGAGCTTACTCCAAAATATCCATCAACAGGATACTTGACCACAGACATCGTCACTTCGTTTGTTTGGTATGGTATGACATAGAAGTAGAGGAAGCCTCCATCAACCTCGTTGGTGTTCATGACCATAGACCCATGGGAGAAAGCCGTCTTGACGGATTTGTCCATCATCGTGACCGTACGGGTTTCTCCGACAACGCCACTTCCCCCTATCTCGAACACATAGAATGTTCCGCCGGAGTTGACAAATCCCTTGTTTTCATAGACTAGGAATTCGGACATGAAACTGTGTTCATCATTCAACGTATAGCTGAACTCTTCTCCAAACGAAAGCCCATCTACATTGACGAATGCCAGGACGTTGTCACCTTCGCAAGCGACACTTCCGAAGAGACCCTGTGTATATCCTGTCAAATACAGGGTACCATCACTGTACGACAACCAACCATCATCCATATACCTGGCAGTGAGACTGTCCAACTTCTTGTATCCGGTCTCACCGGTATTTATATTCATACCGACGATTCCGCGTTCGGTCTTATCAGAATAGACACGATAGAGGTAATCTCCTACGAAGACACTCTTCGTGATCCCATAGGATGTGTAGACATTGTCCATCGTTCCGATCGTCTTCATTTGGACAATCCCTCCATTTACCTCGCGACAATCTTGGGATGAAAACCTCTTGACCTCCGAACCGGATGTATAGAAAAACCCATCATTGTAGTATAATGTGGATACATCAGGCATCGTACAGACAAAGTCTAAATTGGTATCATATATTGTATTGGTAGCATAATCGATGACTAGGCCATCGCCGTATCCCAGATAGTGGTAGAATGCTGTCAGACTCCGGGATTTCACACTCTTCAAGATGTATCCGGTATCAGACTCTGCCATGTACAGATTGCTTCCGGAACGGAAGTAGACCTTCTCATCCACGATCAGAGGAACGGATGAATGACCGTTCCAGAGCATCGAAGACGTATCCACAACTCCACCCAACTCAGATACTTTCACGAGATTATTCAATTCATCTGTGTTAGGAAGATCAATGTTGACAATCGATTCCAATCCCGAGCTAGGACTGGAATAAATGTATGACACAGAGATTATACAATCATCCTCAACGGATCCGATCGTCAATGGTTCGCTTGCTTTCTTCCCCGTATCGACACCATTGAGGACCCAGTTCGCAATCTGGAATCCAGGATATGGAACGAAGGTGAATTCGACATCGGACCCCCGGTCAACCTCGATACGATCGATAGAGATTGAATCGACGAGAACATCTCCTGCGATGGTTCCCACTGTTATAGCCGGCATCCTCTTCTCCCAGTGGGCCACCAGGTAGAGATCATCCATTAAAGGCACATCGTAACCATCCCAGACGTTACCGTTAATATCTATCCAGTTGGTGAATTGGTATCCCCCCTTAATGAAAACAGGGATTTCAGAATCCAGAAGTGTGGCCCCCACTGGAATCGAAATGGAGACCCACTGACTACCGCCGACATCGCCTCCGTTCCCATCGAATGCTATCAAAACTGAAGGGGTCGATGTACGATCCTTAGCTACGATCGTCAGGGAATCCTCATCCTGATGAAGGATGACCACCAACGTGTCATGGTCTATGATTCTGATTTCCGAATCGGTCTTGATATCCACATCATACAGAGCGTATCCGTTACCCAAGGTCAGACCATCAAGAATAATCATATCCCCTTCGACAGATATAGTATCGATGCTGATCGTTGAATCCGAGAACTGCATCGGAACATACAAAGAGCTGGCCGCCGTAGTGTCCAACACATCAAGGAACACGGAATCGCTAGAGGATATAACAGTGGAGATCCCCCTGTCAACTCCCTTTCCAAGGAATACAGATAGATTCCTTACACCGTTCAAAGAGAGGTCGGTGATCGATTTAGGATCGTCGAGTATGAACAGATCCACATCCCGACAACCATTTAGGATGGAATCCGCAATGGAGAGGCTACATCCAAGGCGCAGAGTTTTCACGGTGCTACCTCTGAATGCCCCCTCAGATATCCCATCAATGATCGATGAGTCCGTTATAACGGGATGCTTCTGCTCGGAATCGATACCTACCACTGTATTATGATCGCCTACGTTCATCACGAGCAACCCATCTATCAGGTTGAAACAAGTGTTATCCTCATCCACAATAATCTTGTAATCCCCATCCAATAGTTTCTTGTTTATCACCATATCATCAGAATCTATCAATAGTCTACCTGTAGAATCGTATGAATAAACAATCCTATCCTTGTTCGTGATCAGATTGGTTCCCAGGACCTTATCCTTGATTTGAATATCATATATCCCTGATGGGAGTGTTGTCTTGTGTCTGATATCAACGGTTTCGAGGTTGATACATCCGGAAAGATCAATATGATATCTAGAATCATAGATATCTGCGATCATGTTCCCTGCATTGATCAAAGATGATCCTTCGACAAAGACGATTGTTTGGGCAACAGAATCGAATGCTTTATCACCAACCTCCATAACAGATGCGGGGACGAAGAGCGACTCCATCATATTGTTTGTAGGAACATTGATGCTGATTTGGAAAGCCTGGATGCCGATGCTCTTCAAAGATCCTGGGAGTGTTATGGTGGTTACCCCCACGGATGATAACTTCCCCGATGCAGTGTCATACGTTCCATTGAATGAATTCCGAAACGACCTCACACCGATGGATTCAAGTTTCACACAGTTGCTGAGATCAATTTTAGAAACACCATACATACCAGCAAATGCCTCATCATCTATGGAACCAATGTTGGAGCCCTCTTCGAAAGAGATTTCGAATCCATCAGCTTCCAAACCTCCCATAAACGATGCACTATTGTTCATCATCCTGTATCCAGGTTCGATTCCTGAGGAATCATGCCCATTACCATTACTCATATTGGCAAATGCCCCGATGCCGATGGATTCGACACTCGATGGGATGACAATACCCTTCCCTGAAGAAATAGATCCATCGACCCTAATCGAAACCGCATCCAATTCAATCCCATAATCATTACCTTGATCCTTGGCGAATGCACCCTTCCCTATTGTTCTAAGATCGAAACTGGGATCAACTATCACGTTTGCTAATAATGTGCAATCGTAGAAAGCACCCTCATCGATTTCACAATAACAGTCGACAGCACTGGAACCGAAAACAACACTTTCTAGTTTCTTGTTCGAACTAAAAGCATATGGTTCAATCGTCTGTATTTTGGACCCATCCTCGAATGTGACGGATTCCAAAGTCTGAATGTGGTAGAATGATTTCGTTCCGATTCTCTCGATCTGTTTGGGGATCGTTAGTTGTTCCAAAGATGTTCCTGAGAACAGATAATTCGGAATCTCGACCATCTCCTCATCAAAGATGATGTTGGTGATCGATGTTTCTGTGAACGGGAACATTCCCCACTCAATGCCATCTCTCACTGTGACCGTCTTTATTGTATCATTGCCTTTGAAAGCATAGGCCATAACAGATAATACGGAGTCAGGAATGGAGTAATCCATTTGAGTTCCATGATATCTCATCAGAACCTTCCCATCCTTCGATGTTAAATTCCCGACTTGATCTATCGAATAATAACTATTATCGCTATCAATTGTAATGGATACGGAAGAACCGAAAGCACACTCTCCCATATGATAGAAATTCTTCGAGAAGAAAACATTACCACCAGCATTGGAGAAAGAATAATTGCCAACATATTCTAATTCCGATAATTGTCCGATTTCCACACTTTTCAATGGATTCCTCCCACCACTGAAGGCTCCATCTCCAACATACTTCACAGAGTCAGGAATCGAGATGAAGAAATAATCAATATTATCCAATGTGGATAGGTCGAAGGGGCCGTCTGCAACATAACCTCCTACCCCTGAATTCCCACTACTGGCCTCTTGTCCGAACACTATGTTCACAGCATGGAGATGCTCTCCAACATATATGAACGATGAATAGTACTTGTCTATGGCCCAGACATCGAAGGTCACGGAGATACGCGTATAATCTGACCCTTCGAACTCCAAGGATTCTATCTTACTGGTATAGAATCCCTCGGGTAATTCTTTGGGATCATCTGTTGGACTGTTCTGATAACCTGCTATGTAGAACAGATCCCTAGGAGTGCCCGGGATGATGACTGAATATTCGTAACACGTCGTTGGAACCTCAACATCGAACTCCAGATAATCATCCTTCTCGGGATCCCAGTATAATGAAGAGGCTCCGGAGAAAGTCAAACTCACAGCATGGAGATGCTCTCCAACATATATGAACGATGAATAGTACTTGTCTAT
>CAZCMJ010000022.1:0-14688 GCA_964499845.1 uncultured Methanomassiliicoccales archaeon | reverse complement strand
CGGGATGATGACTGAATATTCGTAACACGTCGTTGGAACCTCAACATCGAACTCCGGGTAATTATCCTCCTCGGGATCCCAGTATAATGAAGAGGCTCCGGAGAAAGTCAAATTCACAGTATGGATATAATCTCCAACAAATATGAACGATGAATAGTACTTGTCTATGGCCCAGACATCGAAGGTCACGGAGATACGCGTATAATCTGACCCTTCGAACTCCAAGGATTCTATCTTACTGGTATAGAATCCCTCGGGTAATTCTTTGGGATCATCTGTTGGACTGTTCTGATAACCTGCTATGTAGAACAGATCCCTAGGAGTGCCCGGGATGATGACTGAATATTCGTAACACGTCGTTGGAACCTCAACATCGAACTCCGGGTAATTATCCTCCTCGGGATTCCAATAGTAGATCATCTTCCCACTCTGACCAGCAGATGTACTCGAAGCAGGTGGTTTCGGCCATTCATTGTTTCCAGAATAGCCGGATCCTTCAAACGCCTTATTCCCAATCTTTGTAAGTGCTGATCCCTCTTCAAATTCAACAGTCTTCAATGCATGAAGATCTCTAAACGCAGAATCACCAATCTCCTCCACACACTTCGGTATGAAGATGTATGTTATCGGCGAGTATGTCAGAGTCAACTTAGATGTATGGATAAAATCCGATCCAATTTTCACAACAGGGTATTCCGTCTCCTCATCATCTGCCTTCCAAACTTCTCCTGGAATGTACAGTTCATATATAGCAACTTCCGGACCTTCCCACCCCGTCAATGTAGCTTCATTCCCATCTATTGAAAAACACCATGTGATCCCATTTATAACGCAATAATTACCTTCTTTGATCGCAGATTCCACTACCGAGGCTGCATCGATATCCTGATCTTCACCGATATCTGAATAACAGCATATGGAGGATAACGCAACAACTAAGATGATCGCTGCAATCATTATCCATTCTTCTTCCTTCATGTAGTTCCTCCAAAAAAGAAACGAAGTGGTTTTCAGCCTAGACAATCACTTCATGAGTTTGGTGTATCTCAAAACAACCTCGATCCACTGAAACCACAATAACCATCTAGGCCGATGACAACCATATCTAGTCAATCACCGCATCAATAGTAGTACTTCTCTGTAATTTCGTAGGTCAATGTGAATTCATCAAGATCGTTGTACCCTCCACTGAGCTTCGAATAATAACCCAGTGTGTAATCCCCTCCAGCTGTGGTGTTGGTTCCGGACTGAACCCAGTAGACATATTGAGAATAATTGCGTTCACCCTCAGTTCCATTAATTGTCTGAGTTCCAGCCTCGAGGATTGTATCCATCCACGAGTAGTATTTATAGTATTGATAGGGGGCTTCACCGCAAAGTTCGAACGTATATACTCCACCGACAACAGGCGAAATCGCATTCTTCAATGCGAGGTATGCATCGGAACCATAGCCATATATTGTTATTCCTGCTGCAAGCTCAGATGCAGTCAATTCATGCTGTACAAAGATGAGGCCTCTCTGAATCCACACCATGGTTCCTGCAGGAACATCGACAGCATTCCTGTTATCCTTAAGAGTGAAAGCATACCTGTAGTCTGAAGTGTTGGTTATCTGTGTAAGCCCGATGGTCTCCTCGGTCGAGGGGGTTGTTCCATCTGCAGAGATTGCGACATTAGATGCTCCAGCGCATACTCCAGACTGGAAAGACACAGAGGTTGCGTAATCGGCAAAAGGTCTGTACCATCCAAGAGAATCCTCAGCAATCACCCACTGAGAATCACTGTTGTTATAGACAGAAATCGTGAAATCGGAACTTCCATCAATCTGGGAGATGTTTCCATAATTGATATCGGGATTCCAATAACCTCCCTCGTCAATGTTCCACGTGCTATTCTCGTCGGTTATAGTGACAGTGTATCCAAGATCTACCTTCGCAGATTGTACTGCCTGATATACATCAAATGCGTTTACAACTTTGCTCTCCCATACTCCATCATCCTTGTAAAAGACCTTGACGCTTCCAGTTGCGGAAACTGAAGCATCAGAGTCAGTTACTCCATCGACAACGACTGCACCTGCCACGATAACGAGCAGTGCGACAATCGCCACTGTTTTCAGTTTATCAATCATCTTTTTCATCTCCTATTGAGATAAACTGCGATTTTACACAGATGTCTCTTGATATTGGATTATATATCCATATTCCGGAGATCAGTATCGACTCATCCGTGCATCTCCGCATGATTATCCACCGCTCTGCATGGTACTTATATCGAATTGCGATTATTGTCCCAATTGGTATCCAACAGCCCAATATTAATATCTGTTAACACTTAACACATGGTCAGATGTTATACCACTCATCCAACTCAAACCCCTCACACATTGCCGGCGGACCAGCCGGAAACCGCGGGATAATCGAATACTTCACATCGTGATGATCACTACGATCGACTGAGAATCAATCACACCCGACCCATGTTTGAAGCCACCAGACCAGGTCATCACCAACCGGAAGAGAATCACCATTCATCATTCCCCACCATGATTCCTCCCGACCAGCAGTCTGATCGACCTCCATCGAGCATATGACCATTGAAGGGAGAATATCCAAACATCACATCTAATCCAGCAGGCCACCTACGATTCAACCGAACCTGCTGGGCCGGGGAATAATCGGCGACCCGATGCATATCCTGCCATGACCCATCCGAGTCTGGATCATAAGGTCCGATCCACAACCTCTCCGGAGGATACCTACTGGAAGAACCGCGGGAAGGACCCCTCTGAGATCGCCATCATCTCCCTGACGATAGGGGACCGTCCGCCCTGTTGGTCCGGAGAGATGAACCGGAGGACATCCTGAAAGCGATTCCGAAGATCTGCTATCATGAGTACCTCCATGGGGAACTGCACTCTCACAATATAGGAATCCGCCGGATTGATGCGTCCGTGACGTACCAAAAGATCCTCCATAGAGGTTCACACCACTCACAAACTATCTTTGTAATCCTACTATAAAGACTCTAATGTTGTTAGAGTTGATTCAGATTCTAAATATATTTGAGTACTGATGGGTGACCTGGGGCCTCGACCAAGGCCCCAAAGAAAGATCATCATGACCAATAGAAAGAATGATGACCTTGTCTGGAGGAAGATCTTCCCTGTAACGACGAAAATCATCGATCTCGTCGTTGCAGTTGCAAGAGTGCTTAATGCACTCCTGCAAGGATGAAAACCATGGCTTAAAAAGCCCGTCTGCTCTTTGCACGAGGCAGACGTTCCATCCCTGATGATTCTCCTTCTGGATATTACATCAACAAAGAAGTATATAACTTGGATGTTCAACACTACGTTACTTATAGTCTTGTCAGAAAGGAGCAGGATGGCATACCACTGTCAATAGCGGAACGGTAAGGAACCTCGCCACTGAACATATGGCTCAAGACTATCCCCGAATGATACGACCTGCACGGACCACATCCGAATGACTTGGATCCATCAGATCCATGAGTCAGAAGAGAGATGGGCACAGGCTATCGGACGCATGGAATGGAGAAGAAAAGGGTTTCATAAAGTGGGGGTACCAGAAAAGTACCCCCGTTTCTATCATCAGTAGGAGACACCCTGCCAGAGCATGGCGTTGGCGACCTTCTCGAATCCCGCGATGTTGGCACCGGCCACGAGGTTACCCTCCATACCGTACCTTGCAGCGGCCTCGGAGGCCTGCTTGTAGATGTTGACCATGATGCCCTGGAGCTTCTGGTCGACCTCCTCGAAGGACCAGGACAGCCTTGCGCTGTTCTGGGACATCTCGAGGGCGGAGGTGGCCACACCGCCTGCGTTGGCGGCCTTTGCGGGTCCGAACAGGACACCTGCCTTCTGGAAGGCTACGATGGCACCGGGTGTGCTGGGCATGTTAGCTCCCTCGGCGACGGCGAAGCATCCGTTCCTGATCAGGGTCTCGGCATCCTCCTCGTTCAGCTCGTTCTGTGTTGCACAGGGAAGGGCGATGTCACAGGGGATGGTCCAGATGCCTTTGCCCTCGAAGTACTTGGCGGTGGGGACGTAGTCTGTGTATGTCTTGATCCTGTCCCTCTTGACCTCCTTGATCTCCTTCAGGGTCCTGTAATCGATACCGTCCTCGTCCAGGATGTATCCGTTGGAATCGGAGACGGCGATGACCTTGGCACCCAGCTGGGTGGCCTTCTGGCATGCGTAGGTGGCGACGTTACCGGAACCGGAGATGACGACCCTCTTGCCCTCGAAGGACTTACCGTTGTGCTTCAGCATCTCGTCGGTGAAGTAGCAGAGTCCGTATCCGGTGGCCTCGGTCCTTGCGAGGGATCCGCCGCATCCGATGGCCTTTCCGGTCAGGACGCCGGTGAACTCGTTCTGGAGCCTCTTGTACTGTCCGAACATGTATCCGATCTCCCTGGATCCCACTCCGATGTCACCGGCGGGGACGTCGGTGTCGGGTCCGATGTGCTTCACGAGCTCGGTCATGAAGGACTGGCAGAAGCGCATGATCTCGTTGTCGGACTTGCCCTTGGGATCGAAATCGGATCCTCCCTTGCCTCCTCCGATGGGGAGGGTGGTGAGGCTGTTCTTGAAGATCTGCTCGAATCCGAGGAACTTCAGGATGGACAGGTTGACGGAGGGGTGGAGCCTGAGTCCGCCCTTGTAAGGTCCGATGGCGGAGTTGAACTGAACACGGTATCCGCGGTTGACCTGGACCTTGCCCTGGTCGTCCACCCATGAGACACGGAACATGATGATTCTCTCAGGTTCGACGATCCTCTCGATGATGGCGGCCTTCTGGAGTTCGGGCCTCGCCTCCACAACGGGTTCGAGGGTCTCCAGGACCTCCTCCACCGCCTGAAGGAACTCGGGCTGGTCGGCGTTACGCTTCTTGAGGTCTTCGAAGACCCCCTGCAGATATGCATTCTTGATTGCCATGGTTTTCCACCTTGGGGAACCCACCCGTACTGCACGGGTGCTCTGTTCTCTGAACGGTTGATGATACTCATAGGATATAAGCTATTGCATCAATTATCGGTTCATAACTGTACAAATGACTAATGGTTTCCTTACAAACAAAACATTCAATCTATAGGAAAGGGATGGGATGTGTATACGTTGGATTCATAGGATCAGAATGGGAATGGACATCCGTCGGTTCCGCCCCCTGCGGGCATGTACATTTGTACAGCCATGTGGACCGGGTCCGTCACCGGATCCTCTCCCAATATAGATATAATATTTATTAAAAACAAAAGAGGGGTCGGAGACACCTCCGCGGCACCCCTCCGTGAACGGTCCGGGGACTCAGTCATCCCATTCGGCGAAGAGCTTCGAGATCCCCTTCTTGGCGGTGGACCAACAGGGCATCCCTCCGGTCAGTACCGCCACATTGATGGCCTCCAGGATCTCCGCCTTGGTGGCCCCGTAGTTCCTGGCCACCTTCGCCTGCGCATAGATGCAATCCTCGCACATGCGGACGGTCACACATGCCAACGCCATCAACCTCTTGGTCTTCCGGTCCAGGGAACCGTCGTTCACCATCACCTTGTCCATCAGATGCAGGGTCTCCAGGAACTCCGGGTCCAGGTCCCTGATGGCCTTCAATGTGTCCGGAGCATAACCGCCCATATCGGAGCACATCTGTCCGAACCTGTTCAGACCGCATCCGTTGCCGTCTCCTTCATTGCAGGGCATGGATATGTCTCGCATTCCATCCTAATAACGGATGTCACCGTACACTCGGACGAACGGTCCCGGAACATAACATCTCAGAGAATGATGCCCCTGACCTTGGAGGACATGTCCCCCACCACGGCATCCACATCGGTTGTGGGGATGTCCAAGGCGTTGACACTCACACAATCCACCTGCCCTATACCGAAGTAGTTGCCCAGGGCCCTCAGTGTGAGGAAACCCAGATCCCCATCATCGGTGACGAACCCTCCGCGGGTGGTGATGTATGTCATCCTCTCCGCCCTGCAAAGCCCCACCAGCTCCCCCTCGGGGGTGTAACGGTAGGTCACCCCCGGACAGCTCACCGATTCGAGATACGTCTTCAGCACTGAAGGGAATCCGAAATCCCAGAACGGTGCCGCCACGATCACCCTGTCCGCATCACGGAACTGTCTCGCGTATGCGAACATCGGATCGTCGTACTCTCCCGCCTTCAACAACGAGTTCCTCCGCCTCAGGACCTCCGTCATCATCGGACGGACATCCTCGTCCTCCAGGACCAGTTCGGTGACATGGTATCCGGCATCCTCCGCCGCGGAGATCGCAGACCTCGCTATACGGAGTGTCCTGGACCTCTCCCTGTCGATGCATGCATTGAGGAAAAGCAGCTCACCCATGGACATCGCCTCGATACGGGGTCCTTCCGCCGAACACATCCGACACAACAACCCGGATCGCATCCAGGTTCTCCCTGTTGTTGGCGGCGATTATCGGACAGGGTCTGTCGAACACAACATCCCCCTCGATCGCACAATAACAACCTCCTGCCTCCTCCAATATGGTCAGAGCGGCCGCGTGGTCCCAGGGACTCAACCTTATCTCGAAGTACAGGTCCACGGCACCCTCCGCCAACATCGAAAGCTCGCATGCGGCGGTACCGATCCTGCGGATGTCGTTGATCATCGGGTGCAACCTCTCGCTGACCTCCCAGCAGGGAGGTGCCAATCTCTTCTCATAGGTGCACCATGCGGTGCACATGATCCCGTCAGCCATCGCCCTGTCGGAAACATGGATCATCTCCCCGTTCCTGAAGGCACCCATGCCCCTCTCCGCCTTCCACAGGGTGTCGGTGAAGGGATTGTACACCACCCCGATGTAGGGTTCACCATCCCTGAACAGTGCGACCGATATCCCCACCATGGGTATCCCCCTGGAGAAGTTGGTGGTCCCGTCTATGGGGTCCACGATCCAGGTGTACCCCTCATCGAGTATCTCCGCCTCGTCGCCCTCTTCCCCGACGAACGCGGAACCGGGTATGAGGGACGTCAGTTCCGATCTGAGGAACGCCTCGTTCTCGACATCCATGGATGTCACCAGGTTCTCCCTGGCGCCCTTGTTCTCTCTCCGCCTTCCACAGGGTGTCGGTGAAGGGATTGTACACCACCCCGATGTAGGGTTCACCATCCCTGAACAGTGCGACCGATATCCCCACCATGGGTATCCCCCTGGAGAAGTTGGTGGTCCCGTCTATGGGGTCCACGATCCAGGTGTACCCCTCATCGAGTATCTCCGCCTCGTCGCCCTCTTCCCCGACGAACGCGGAACCGGGTATGAGGGACGTCAGTTCCGATCTGAGGAACGCCTCGTTCTCGACATCCATGGATGTCACCAGGTTCTCCCTGGCGCCCTTGTTCTCTACGGTGAAACCATGCGCCTCGGCGACGCGTCTTCCCGACATCCTGACGATGTCCTCGATATCCTGGAGCACGGATTCCCCATCGAACGGGGATAGTTATCGTTGTCGGGAGAAGGTGGGCCGGACGGCGGAACCGCTCACGTTTCAACGCAAGCCGGATCTGTTTTCTTCGTCCACTTTGGAACAGACCTCCATCGGTCCACACATCACCGTCTCCCAAATCGCTACGATTATCACCGTCCGCCCCCATCCACTGGACCATGTCAGGATCCGTGCCCGATGGGCTCTCAGACCAACTCACAGCACTCCAACGCAGGATAGTGGACACCGGTTCCAAGGTACTCCTGGTCTTCGAGGGCAGGAGCGGGAGGGTCATCGGCAGGGTCGCCAACGAGTTCATGAACATGCTCGAACCCAGGGGGACCACATACACCCACTTCATCCCCCGGAAAAAGGCGGACAGTCCGTCCCAGGTCATGTCCTACATCACCTGCGAACCCGCGGACGGCACCATCGCCATCTACGACAGGTCATGGTACTCGGACATGATGGCCGCCCACATGGACGGAAGGGACACCGACGGGTTCTGCGACAACTCCCTCTCCTTCGAGAGGTACATGACGTACAACGGCGTGATCCTGGTCAAGGTCTTCCTGGACATCAAGGAAGATGAGCTGGATGATGTGGCGGACATCTTCTCCAAGAAGAGGAGGGACCATCCGTCCACATTCCTCACCGACGACCACATCGGGACCAAGGGGTTCGACAGGAGGTACTTCAGGAAGGTCATGGAGAGGACCGACACCGTCCACTCCCCCTGGGACGTCATCGATGCCGACGAACCGGAGGACACCATGGTCAGACTGGTGCGGACGTTCCTGGACAGGGTGAGCCCCAGGATAGGTGCACCCGTCATCCAACCGGACATCCCCTTCGACACCACCTGTCCCAATCCCCGCACCGACGCCGACCTCACCAGGAAGGCCAAGGGGTACAGGTCGGAACTGGAGGAACTGTCCGGAAGACTGTCCCAACTCCAGAACAGACTCGCGGCATCCGACAGGTCCCTCATCCTTGTGTTCGAGGGATGGGACGCAGCAGGGAAGGGAGGCAGCATCAGGAGACTCACCCGCGCCCTGAACCCCAGGGGATACCGTGCCATCCCAGTGGCCGCACCCGTGGGCGACGAGAGAGTGCACACATATCTGTGGAGGTTCGCCAAGGACATGCCGGAGAGGGGACACATAGTCATCTTCGACAGGTCATGGTACGGCAGGATGATGGTCGAACCCATCGAGGGCTTCTGCGACCAACCCGCATACCACCGCTCCGCATCGGAGATCAGGGGTTTCGAGGACACCATCACCGATGCCGGAGGGATCGTCATCAAATTCTGGATGGAGGTCTCCCCGGACGAACAGCTCAGACGCTTCGAGGAGAGGCGGGACAACCCGTTGAAATCCTGGAAGATCACCGACGAGGACTGGCGCAACCGTGGAAAATGGTCCGTCTACGAAGGATACATCGACAGGATGATCTCATCCACCAACACCGGGAACGCACCATGGACCGTGGTGGAATCCGAGGACAAGAAGTACGGACGCCTCAAGGTCCTCAGGACCGTGGTGGAGACCCTGGAGAGGGAGCTCCGCTGACACGGGCCGATACAATACGTCGATTGACGAGGATTGATTTCGACATCATTATATAGCGTCCCCTGCTTCACCGGGAGCAATGGTCGATGAGTTCAAACAGAAGATCGCCGGGGAGATAGCACTCTCACCGGATCCGGGCAGGACCATCAGGAAGTGGAGGGAGGAGTTCGGCCTCTCACAGAACCAGCTCGCCGACGCCATGGGCGTCTCCCACTCCGTGGTCAGTGACTACGAGTCAGGCAGACGCAAGTCCCCGGGTGTGTCCGTCGTCAAGAAGATGGTCGACGCACTGATCGAACTCGACAGACAGAACGGCTCGCCGGTGATATCCAAATACAATCCCGACATCAAACTGGATTGCATCATCGCCATGGACGAGTTCCCGGGAGGGGTGGAGATGGACAGGTTCATCGCCGCCGTGTCCGGGAGAAACATGAATCCCGACAGGGGTCCGGCCAAGAGCATCTACGGTTACACCATCGTGGACTCGGTCAAGGCCATTCTCAGCCTCAGTTCGGAGGACTACCTTAAGATCTACGGATGGAACATCGAGCGTGCACTCATCTTCACCAACGTGCACCTGGGACGTTCCCCAATGGTCGCCATCCGCGCACACCCGCTCACACCGGCGATGGTCGTATACCAGAGCCCCGACCAGACGGACCCGCTTGCCATCAAGCTCGCCCGCCTCGAGGGGATACCCCTGGTGGTCACCGACCTGGACGTGGACGAGTTCGTCGCCAGGATGAACTCCCTCAAGGAGGAGATTTGATGGATGTAGGAATCGTAAGTTACGGAGCATATGTTCCCAGATACAGGATCAAACCCGAGGAGATCGGAAGGATCTGGGGTGTTGACGGGAAGGGGATGGGAAAGGGCCTGATGATCTATCAGAAATCGGTCCCTTCTCCGGATGAGGACGTCGTCACCATCGCCACCGAGGCGGCCAGGTACATGATGGACAGGGTGCCGGAGGTGGACCCCAAGGACATCGGGGCCATCTATGTGGGATCCGAATCCCACCCCTATGCGGTCAAACCCACCGCGACCATCGTCGCAGAGGCCATCGAGGCCACACCCGCCATGACCGCCGCGGACATGGAGTTCGCATGCAAAGCGGGAACCGCCGGTATCCAGGCCTGCATGGGTCTCGTGGGATCAGGCATGGTGAGGTACGGTGTCGCCATCGGAGCGGACACCTCCCAGGGCGCACCCGGGGATGCACTCGAGTACTCCGCATCCGCAGGAGGTGCTGCATATCTCATCGGTACCGAGAAGATCATAGCGAAGATCAACAGGACCATGAGCTTCACCACCGACACCCCCGACTTCTGGAGGAGGGAGGGACAGCCCTACCCTCTGCACGGAGGGAGGTTCACCGGTGAGCCCGCATACTTCAGGCACATCACCTCCGCCGCCAAGATGCTGATGGAGGCCATGGGCACCACACCCCAGGATTACAAGTACGCAGTGTTCCACCAGCCCAACGGCAAGTTCCCCACCAGGGTGGCCGCACAGCTGGGATTCACCCCCGAGCAGATCGAGCACGGTCTCCTCACACCCCAGATCGGGAACACCTACAGCGGTGCCGTCCCCCTGGGACTGGCCAACACCCTGGACCACGCCGAACCCGGCGACAGGATATTCGTGACATCCTACGGTTCCGGTGCAGGAAGCGATGCATTCGACATCACCGTCACGGATGAGATAAAGAACTACAAGAGGGACAACGCACCCGTGCTCGAGAAGATCATGGCGGACCCGGTCTATGTGGACTACGGAACATATGCCAAGTTCAAGGGCAAGATCGTCATGTCGGAGTGATAGGATGAGGGACGTAGCAATCATAGGGGTCGGAGTCACCAAGTTCGGTGAACTCTGGAACAAATCCTTCAGGGCCATCGGTATCGAGGCCGGAATGAAGGCGATGGAGGATGCCAACCTCTCGGGAAGCGAGGTGGACGGGATCTTCATCGGGAACATGTCCGCAGGACGCTTCATCAACCAGCAGCACATCGATGCTCTGATCGCAGACTACTCTGGAATGGCCACCCGCCACATACCCGCAACGAGGGTCGAGGCAGGGGGAGCGTCCGGAGGTGTCGCATTCAGGCAGGCCGTCATGGCCGTCGCATCCGGTATGAACGACATCGTCCTCGTCGGAGGTGCGGAGAAGATGACCGATCTGGACGACGCATCCATCAACTCGGTCCTGGACGCAACCGCCGATGCGGAGTGGGAGGCGGGCATGGGAGTCACATTCGCAGGACTCCACGCGATGATCGCCCAGAGGATGATCCACGACGGCATCGCCACAAGGGAGGAGATCGCATCCTTCGCCGTCAACAGCCACTACCATGGTGCACTCAACCCCAACGCCCAGTTCAGAAAGGCCATCACACTGGACACCGTCCTCAGGTCCGGACCCGTCGCCACACCTCTCGGTGTGTTCGACTGCGCCCCCATCTCCGACGGTGCCGCATCGCTTGTGCTGTGCCCCCTGGAGGATGCCAAGAAGTACACGGATTCGTACGTGAAGGTCTCCGCAGTCACACAGGCCAGCGACAGCCTCGCCCTGTTCCAGAGGGAGGACATAACCACATACGGCGCAACCGTCGCCGCATCCCAGCAGGCCTACAACCAGGTGGGCATCACCCCCAAGGACATCCAGGTCGCGGAGGTTCACGACACATACACCGTGGCGGGAATCATGGCCCTGCAGGACCTCGGATTCTACAAGAAGGGAGAGGCCGGAAAGGCCGTCCTGGAGGAGAGGTGCCACATCGGAGGGGACATCGCCATCAACACCTCCGGAGGACTCAAGGCACGCGGACACCCCATCGGTGCCACCGGCGTCGCACAGATCGTGGAGATCACCGAACAGCTCAGGGGTTCCGCCGACAAGAGGCAGGTGGAGAACGCCAAATACGGACTCGCACAGAGCTCCGGAGGTATGGGTTCCGCCGTCACCGTCAGTATCCTGGAGGCGATCTGATGTCATCCGTAGCAAGGGAGTGGAGGGAGATCCCCGGAAGGTACAACCTCGAGGGATCCAAGTGCTGCAACTGCGGGAAGATCTACTTCCCCAGACGTGACTTCTGTCCCGTCTGCCGCAGAGCGTCCATCGGGAAGATCGAGGACTACAAGGTCTGCAGAACCGGAAAGGTGTACACCTACTCGATCGTCCACGAGGCACCCGACTGCAACAACAGGCTCAAACCCTACGCCGTCGCAATGGTCCGTACCGATGACGGCGTCATGATCACCGCACAGCTCGTGGATGTGGACCTCGAGAAGATCGAGATCGGCATGCCCGTGAGGGCCGTCCTGCGTAAACTCGACGCCGACGGCGCCAGCGGTGTCATCCACTACGGTTACAAGTTCGTACCCGCGAACTGACCGCGGTGATCCAAAAGGGAGGGGTGACCCTCCCACCTTACCTTCTTCTTGCAGATACCACCTACATGCTGACCTGACACGCCCTCCGAAAGGATGGAATGAACCAATACACCATGTTTTGTATAGAATGATGCATTCCTACGACGATGAGCAAGAGGTCTGATGCCGACCTGAGATCCCGTATCGACCACGCACTGACAGAATCATCCTCCATAATCAGAGAAGGACACTTCTGCGAACCATCGGATGTGGTAGAGTGGGTGGAATCCACAAAGAGGTTATCCGAAGACATCCAGACTAGACGTGGGAAACTCCTGTACCGCATCGGAGTCAGACCGTCATGGCTGAAAAATGATGCCGAAACCCTCTTCAGAACCAGGGAACGGATCCTCGATATAGGTCATAAACACAACATGCAACTTGCAGAACGGACCGCCGAACTCATGTCCGATTCCATCAACCCGGTCAACGGCAGGGACCTGAACCATCAGCAACTGACATCCATCTGCGTGGACGTCCGTACACGTCTGCTCATAGCCGGTGCGGGGACCGGGAAGACCGCCACCATAACAGGTCTGGCCAAATACCTGGTCAAGGTCTGCGGCATCCCAGTCGACAGGATACTGTTCCTGTCGTTCACCAACTCCGCCGTGGATGAACTCGGTGAAAGGATTGCGAAGGAGATCGGAACCAGCCCCGACATATGCACATTCCACCGTCTTGGTATGAGAATCCTCACATCCTCCGAAGGGAAGAAGCCGAGGATCTTCAATGACGACCTCCCTCGGACCGTGATGGACCTTGTGACCACCCGCATGAACGAACCGAGTTTCATGCACGACCTGGCGGTCCACATGTCACGCCATTTCAGGTACGGTCCAAACAACGAACCATCTCAGAACCTTGAGGATCATGAGAGATTCCTGAGGGAGAACCCTCTGATAACACTGAACGGTGAATCGGTCAAAAGCCGTGGAGAGGCATCCATAGCCGATATCCTTCACATCAACGGCATCGGATACACATATGAGGGCCCATATCCCAAGGATACACGCGACATCAACCACGGACAGTACACCCCTGACTTCCACATCGAAGGGACGGACGTCTACATAGAGTACTTCGGAATCGACAGGGACGGAGAGGTCGCCCCCTTTATGAGGGAAAGGACCTCT
This sequence comes from uncultured Methanomassiliicoccales archaeon, assembly GCA_964499845.1. Classification (GTDB taxonomy): domain Archaea; phylum Thermoplasmatota; class Thermoplasmata; order Methanomassiliicoccales; family Methanomethylophilaceae; genus Methanoprimaticola. Next base: position 1,064 of record CAZCMJ010000022.1, on the reverse strand, counting down.
GATGCATCCAAGAGATATAGGGAATCCATGGAATGGAAAAGGTCCATCCATGCATCCAACGGAACCCGCATGATCGAAATATACGCATATCAGTTCTGGGAGGGCATACTGGAGAGGACCCTGATGGACGGCCTCAAGTCGGCCGGCATAATCCCGAAACCGATGGATGACAACCAACTGTTCGCTGAGGTCTCTTCCGATGGGACGACATTGAAACGCATCTCGGAACAAATCGCCTCGTCTATCCTGTTGATGAAGGGTTCAGGCCGGTCGTTCGATGACGTTTTCTCCGGTGCCGATGAGATGGCGCAATCCTTCCGCAGGATACTGGAACCCATCCACAGAGACTACTATGGACTCCTCTCCTCCAAAGGGGAGATTGATTTTGAGGACATGCTGACCTCCGCATCGAAGGTAATCGGGAACGGAGGGTGGCACCATGGATACGACCACGTGATCGTCGACGAATATCAGGACACCTCCAGGTCGAGGATCGACCTCCTGAAGGCCATGCGCAGGGACAAGGACTACAAACTGTTCTGTGTCGGTGATGACTGGCAGAGCATATACCGCTTCGCAGGCTGTGATGTGGGGTTCATCCTCGGTTTCGAGGAGCATTGGGGTCCATCGGAGATCTGCCGTCTTGACAGGACCTATAGATACTCTGACAAACTCCTGTCCGCAAGTTGCGGTTTCATGAACTCCGCTCCCAATCAAATACCCAAGCAAATGGTGTGCGACAGCGGACGGTCCACCGTGCTGAAGGTCATCGATGCCAGGAACAGGAAGGACGGGGTCACCTGCATACGAGAGATCGTTAAGAATATCCCCAAAGGAGAGGACATACTCATCCTCGGAAGACACCATCATGATGTGGTCATATTGGAGAGCGGTGGACTGAAATGGTCGCCCATGACCAACGGAAAGATGTATCTCATCACCGATCCGGATCTACCGGAGAGGAGGATCGTGTACATGACCATCCATGGTTCCAAAGGTCTAGAGGCCGACCATGTGTTCATCATCGGCAACATCCGCGGTGTATTCCCCGATCCAACGTATGA
>CAZCMJ010000021.1:5487-23311 GCA_964499845.1 uncultured Methanomassiliicoccales archaeon | reverse complement strand
TTCCGCAGGGAACGGATGCGAGTAGGATATGGATGTGACGGCCGGAGAGGGCCTCAGAACGCATCGGTCAGATGCATATGCTGTCCGATATCGGAAGGGTCGGTAGAGGAGGATCGGGGCATCCCGCAAGGATGCGCCAAGCATCATGACATCCTCAAAACTTGAGGGGATTCATGAAGGTGTCCCTGAACGGGGAACCAAGCGTCCTGATGGACCTCCAAGTGTTCTTGAAGTTGCCGTTGACGATCTGCTTGGCGACCATTTCCGGATCCTTGCGGAAGCATCTGCGCCACTTGTACGATCCGAAGAAGATGGGGCCATCTGGTCGAGACGCCTTTGAAACGACTGAACGATGCACGGATATCGCCGTGGATCCCATCGATCCTCCCGAGGCCCGTGTGTTCCCTGAAGTTGACGGTCGTGTGTGTCGCGACGGAGAGATCCCTCATCACGCGGGGATATGCCCTGTTCTCATCCGTGTTCGCGATGGCCCCGGAACAGATCCTGCCTCTGAGGGCGTTCATTGCGATATCGCACGTCAGAGGCCCTCAGCAACAGACATCGAAGAAGAAATCGCCCGTGTCGTTGAACCCTGTGATCACACCTAAATCTTCGGGTTTGTGTGGCTACATCATGACAAGACGATCTTCCCTGCGATGGGCTCTTCGAGCCCGAACACCCCGATCCAGGTCGACGACACCTGCCTCAGGGAACCGTACGACATCACCGTCCAATCCGGTCGTTCCACCTCCTTCGAACTCACGGTCGAGAACTACCACGGAACACCCTGGTTCAAGGACTCGGTGGGCTACATCCTGATGTACGACCATCGGGACAGATACATCATGACCGACCGTGACCCCTCCATCATCCCGGACAGGAGGATTGTCTCCGGCCCCACGGGACTGTTCACCGCCCTCAACGACCCGGGACCGCACGGACCGGTCGGCCACAGAGTCCGCATCGAACTCCACAATCCAATGAACTCAGTCTAATGACATTTCACAACATCCAAGGATTTTATATCGGAGAACACGGGTGCATCACTTGGTCCGACCTCGGATATCCGTGGGAGGACCACGGTGGGATGAGAGTGACTTCCCCACAGGATTCCCGCCACCTCCTGCGACCTGCACGGTCCGATGCAGGGTTTCTTATCGACCGTCTTCCATCCCCCGTCCATGTCCACAGACTGCAGATTGGATGCCGTCCGCGAAGATCTCGGACGCATGGGCAGTGTCGCGATATGCTTCTCCGGAGGGCTGGACAGCACCGTCCTCGCGGACATCGCATTTGAGGAACTCGGGGACAGGGCGGTCGCGGTCATGGCCGATGTCCCGATGATGACACGGAGACAACGCGATCTCGCCGGGATCATCGCGGACCACATCGGCATCAGGCTCGTCACCATACCCATAGGCTATGGGGACCTCCCGGACATCCTCCTGAACGGGAGGGACCGCTGCTACATCTGCAAGACCGCCATGTACTCCGCCATATGCGGGAAGGCGGAGGAGCTCCGCCTAGGGCATGTGGCCAACGGGGAGATCACCGACGACCTCTCCGAGGACAGACCCGGCATGAGGGCCTCTGGAGAGTATGGCATCCTCAGACCGTTCATCGACGCCGGAATCGGCAGGGACGTTATAAGGGACCATATCGAGTCCATGGACCTTCCCGTGCCCCTGGTCAAGGACACATGTATGCTGATGAGATATCCCATTGGAACCCCCGTGGCTGAATCGGACCTCCTGCTCACAGAGAAACTGGAGGATGAGGTCAGGGATGCCGCAGGCATCCGTCAGATCCGCATCAGGAAAAAGGGGGACATGTTCTCGGTGCAGACATCCACCGCCGAACAAAGAACCCTGATCGGGAGCCTGGACAATATAGATATTATATTCGCGCGCAAAGGGCTCCGCTTCACGGTCGACCCGGACGGGTACGACAAGTGACCATAGGGGCCATACAAACGGTTATACCGAACATACCCTTCTCACACATCACCGCACCGGCGAAGGGGCGCGATCCAATGAACGCCATGTGCACGGTACGGCATACAGCGGCCCATTTCCCAATTTCATTGGGGCTCCTGCGGGAGCGAGCGACGTGTCGTCGCAGCCATGACCGGAGGCCAACGTTGGGTCCGACACATACCCCGGGCGTAAGTCAGAACCCCGAGAGCGACGTCATCGTCGTACCATGAGAGGGTTTGTTAGCGTTCCGGGGACACATCCATCCCCCGGAAGAGGGTAAGATGGGATGTGGGATCCTCCCCATCCCTGTTTCCTTCGGTCCTTGGTGGTCCCGCATGCACGGGATCTTCAGATCCTGATCCCCAGACGCTCCATGTCGTACACCGCATGGGCCCTTCCCGGAAACCTGTTCAGCTCGTCGTTGAAGAGGCACTCCCTCCTCGTCTGGTCCATGTTACCGAACCCCATCCCTATGTGGGTCAGGTGGGCATAGACACAGTAATCCAACACCTCCTCGGGCACATCCTCGGAATCCAGGGTCTGGGAGATGTTCACGACCTTCATCAGCACGCTGGATGCCCCGGCGTACCTGGAGGACACCGACAGAGGTCCCCACCCCAGGTACACTTCCGGGTCGTGTTCCACAAGACCCATGTCCACGAGCCTCCCGTAGGAGTCCTTCAGGTCCCTGCTCCTGCCCTTGGTGCTGAGACTGAGTCCCCTGCAGCGGTTGATGTACATGGGCTGCTTCGCCCTCCTGAACTCCGCCGAGGTGAGCCAGTCGCAGACCTCCTGCCTGTAGTCGCTCTCCTCCAGACCCCTGATCTTGGAGTACACCGTGTCCGCTAAGGACCTCATGATCCCCTCGGGTGCGTCCGCGAGGTAGTCCGACACGCTGAACTCGATCCATCTGTACGATCTGCGCCATCTTATCTTGTCGAATAAGGTCCTCCGGTCTCCCGGAGGCCCTCTTCTGGGAACCGTACGTGCGGCTTTCACCGCATACGGCTCGGGCCGGATGCCACCCCGTCCCTCGGGGCGGTCGCATGAGGAAGACCGAACAGGGTCCACTCGGTATCGGTGGCCCCTGCGGTCATCCCCTCCCTCTCGCGGAAGTACCATGGGTCGGAGTACGGATCCGACCACATGCGGACGGGGGTGTGGGGGTGGCATTTGGTGTCGGTGGCCCGGGAGAGTGTGTGTTCACCGTCGGTGAACTCCCTCCCCCTCCGGGTCTCGTGCCAATACCTGTCCCTCACCCAGCAGACACCCTTCTGAGGATGCCTCCTTGATGCCCAGCGTCCCAACGTCTGGTGCACGTAATGGTCAATCCTGCGGGATGCCGTCCTATGCGACACCGAACCGCAATATGCACTCCATCCGTCTATGACGCGGTTGATACGCAGTATCAGATCCCCCTGTGTCGATGCAGCTGAACGTCTGGCGATCGTTCCAATCTCCGCGCACACCGCCTCCACCGACCCGTCGGACGGTCCCACCATGAGTCTGTCCCTCATCAGGCGGAAGCTGAATCCCAGGAAGTCGAACCCGTCCTTCGGACGTATGATCTCATACTCCTTAAGATACAACCCCCTTCCGCAGAGGAATCCCCAGCAGACACCCTTCTGAGGATGCCTCCTTGATGCCCAGCGTCCCAACGTCTGGTGCACGTAATGGTCAATCCTGCGGGATGCCGTCCTATGCGACACCGAACCGCAATATGCACTCCATCCGTCTATGACGCGGTTGATACGCAGTATCAGATCCCCCTGTGTCGATGCAGCTGAACGTCTGGCGATCGTTCCAATCTCCGCGCACACCGCCTCCACCGACCCGTCGGACGGTCCCACCATGAGTCTGTCCCTCATCAGGCGGAAGCTGAATCCCAGGAAGTCGAACCCGTCCTTCGGACGTATGATCTCATACTCCTTAAGATACAACCCCCTTCCGCAGAGGAATCCCCTCAGTGCATCCGTAACAGCGACGGACGGGGATGAACCGTCCACGACCGCCGCGACCGTATCCGCATATCTGACCATTTTGGTACCATATGCGGAGAGCATGTCCTCCATGCCGTCCAACACCATGTTGGCCAGCACCGGTGATGTCCCTCCCACCGCAACGGCACCTGGGGTGTGTGGGAACAGCGTCCTTCCGAAGAGCTGACCCTTGGATGCGGATTGGTCCAGCATCCCGGGGTCCACCCCTCTGTTGTCGGACAGCCATCCCGACACCCTTCCGTCGTCCGAGGATCCGATGCGCATCACGATGACCTCCGCGCGGGGTCCGCACCCCTTCAGGAACCCGGAGAGCGATGCGGTCGCATCGCGGACGCATCTCCCCTCCCTGAACCCGAACGAATGCGGATCCGCAAACGCCTCCATCACCGGACGCAGGGCCATGGTATACAGTTCCTGCACCGCACGGTCGTGCATGGTCGGGACACGGGTCACACCGACCCCGATGCCGCGATGGACCGAACGTCTGACCGTCCGTCCCGTGAGGGATGGGTTGTCACCCAGGTCCTCCGCGGCACGACCCCTGTCCTCGGATGAGGTCCATACGATCCCGTCCTCCCCGGGGACATCTCCCCACAGGTTGGAGGTCACGGACCTCACCGCCATGCATCTCCCATGGTACGATGACATCACCGTGCGCATGAGCCTCTGCATCGTCCTCATGTTTCCGTTCCTTGCGGCCTTGACGATACGGGCCTGGACCCTGCGGACATCCGTCTCCGCCCTCTCCCAGTCGATGGAATCCCATCCTTCTCCGGGGGTGGGGACACGCCCGGCCTTCGTCGCGCAGCAACGCGTATCGACGGATGACCCGACCCTGTCCGCATTCTCCGTTCCCTTCTCCGCCGCATCCGACCTGGGGCAAGTGGGCTCCCTTTCGGGATGGTACATGGTACCTATCCTCCCCGTTACAGGGAGGCCTTCGCTTCCTGCCCCATCCTCTACCCGCCGGACGATAGACTCTCTCACGATCGACCCTCCGTCACCATTCCCCATGATGATGGGGTCCGACGGGCTTACCGGGTTCCGACACGGGGACGCTTGTGCCTTAGGCGCCGTCAACAGGCCGGGGGAGACATGACCGTCCGACTCGGGGGACTCCAACCCCTCGTCCCTCCCCTGCACCTCATCGGTGCGGATGATACCCTCATCTTCAGGACACCACCCGGCTTTCCCAACGACCCTCTCAGACGGTTCGCTTACACTCGCCATAGCACACCATCCCTTCGGGTTATGGATCGGTGATTGACCGTGACCGTGGACGTCACGGTACGTATCCTCCCCATCCCCCTGATATCCCCGAGCTCCGCACACCCCGTCACCGATGATGCACGTCGGGGCGGGAACGGTCCGGACGGCCGGACCGACCTCTACAGGCAATCCCCGCATCGGCTTCACCCCGTCACACGAAGTCACGGAAGGCCACGAACTCCGAGTCGGCGGAGTCGAATCCGTATTCCTTTCCAACATCTGTGAAGATCCCTGTCAGGACCTCGTTGCTCATCTCCATCTGTTGTCTTTCTCCTGCGCCGTTTCCGGGCGCAGACCATCCTACTCCGCATCGGGAAGATAAAGGGGATACCGTGCGGTCATACTAACACTCGGGATTATCACCGATGAGCACACTGTCGTATGACCATGGAAGAGGACCCCGCACTCCGCGAGAAGACAGACAAGATACTCAGGGCCACGGAGAGGGCGTTCGGTTTCATCCCCGTGGTCAACCAGGTCCTGAGCACCAGACCCGACCTGTTCGTTCCGTCGGCCACCCTGTCCCGTGCCATATTGGAAGGGGACGGTGAACTGGACAGGAAGACGCGCCACCTCTGTGCCGTATCCGCGGCAACCGCCATCGGCGGGGAGTACTGTGTCGACGTTCAGATGAGACACGCCATCGACGCCGGGGCGACCAAGGACGAGGTCATCGAGAGCATAATGATCGGATCCATGATGGCCTACACCCGTGCCCAGTCCTACGCCCTCAGGAGATACGCCGAGAACTTCGGAATCGACATAGAGGAACCTCCCAAGGACGATAAAAACCCACAGCACCGATGTTAACGCCGATGCGTTTAAGAGTGATACCCGGATTACGGCATGATAACAATGGTTACAATCACCCCCGATGCGGAGAAGTTCATCAACGACCTGCTGGAGAAGAACCAGAAGGTCGGATACGGCATCAAGATCTACCTTTCCGGTTTCGCATGCTCCGGACCCCAGTTCGGAATGTCATTCCAGGAGAAGGCCGCAGACGGAGAGAACGTCGACAAATCCGCCACCGGATTCGAGATGTTCTACGACGACGAGACCAAGGAGGCCCTGGACGAGTGCGTCATCGAGTTCATCGACGACCCCAACTTCGGAACCGGACTCACCATCCGCAACCCCAACTTCAACGGATGCGCCTCCTGCGGTGGCGGATGCCACTAAAACGACACATGATCATCGGCGGGGACATCCCCGCCCCATTACCCCCTTCTACCACCGAACGATGAACTACATCTCCCATCCCCGTATCAGACCCGACAGCGTCGAGGAACGCAGATACCAGGTGAGGATGGCACAGGGTTGCCTGGACCGCAACACCCTGGTGATCCTCCCCACGGGATTGGGTAAGACCATCGTAGCATTGCAGATCATAGCCGAGAAACTATCCTCGGGCAAGGTGCTGATCCTCGCACCCACCAAACCCCTTGTGGGACAGCACCAATCCACATTGGAAAGATTCCTCCTCGATGCGGAGGTGGGCATGATGACCGGCAACATGACCCCGCCCAAGAGGACGGAGATGATGTCCTCCGCCGATGTGGTGATATCCACACCCCAATCGGTCGCCAACGACCTGGAGGCCGGGAGGTACACACTGGACCGTTTCTCACTCGTCATATTCGACGAGGCCCACAAGGCCGTGGGAAACTACGCCTATGTCCGGGTGGCCGCATTCTGCCACAAGGGCATCCGCAGCATCGGCATGACCGCCTCCCCCGGGAGCGACACCTCCAAGATCGAGGAGGTCTGCATGAACCTGGACCTCAGGCGCATAGACATCAGGTCCGACGACGACCCGGATGTGTCACCCTATGTCTACGACACATACGTGAACAGGGTCGAGGTGAACCTCCCCCAGGACCTGGTGGATGTCATATCCCTGATGAAAGCGATGTTGGACCACTATGTGTCGGAGCTTGTGAGCCTGAGACTGATGAACCCCGACAGACCACCGTCCACCAAGCACTTCCTCGCCATCGGACAGAGCCTCCAGGCCAGACTGTCCCGCGGCGAGAAGACGGCCATCGTCTTCAGGGGGCTCACCGTCCAGGCGATCTGCATCAAGGTCCTCCACGCCATCAATCTGGCCGAGACCCAGAGCATGAGCGCACTCAGGTCCTACCTCGACAAGATAGAATCTGAGTCCAAGGCGGCAAAGGGTGGGAAGGGTGCGAGGGAGATCCTCAACCGTCCCGAATACATAGGGATGAGGACCATCGTGGACCACACCAACACCGAACATCCGAAGATCCCCAGGGTCATGGGCATCGTCAGCAGGACCATCTCCGAGGGAAACGGATCGAAGGTGATGGTCTTCGCCCAGTTCAGGGAGACCTGTGAGCTCCTAGCATCCAAACTGGAGAACATCCCCGGTGCGAAGGTGGCCAAGCTCATCGGACAGGCCAACGGCGGCCTCAAACAGAGGGAGCAGATCGCCCTCCTGGAATCGTTCAGGAACGGTGATTTCAACGTCGTCGTCTCGACATCCGTCGGGGAGGAGGGATTGGACATCTCCAGCACCGATGCGGTGGTGTTCTACGAACCCGTTCCCTCGGAGATCAGGACCATCCAGAGGAGGGGGCGCACCGGAAGGAAGAACGACGGCGAGGTCTACGTCCTCATCGCCAGGGGCACCATGGACGAGGTCTCCGACCGCTCCAGTGCCCAGAAGGAACAGGCCATGAGACAGAAGCTGGAGAAACTTAGCGACGACCTCAGCAGGGGAAGGTCGGACATCCTGAGAAGGAACCAGCTCAGACTCGATGGTTTCTGACATCGCCGTTTCTGATCCCGAGTCACTGATACGTGCATGTATCCGACATACTTGTAGAATATCAATAGGTCTGTACAGAGGAGTCTTAAGGCCCCATACAGGAGGTAAGTCTATGACACCTACCTTGAGGGAGGTCCTCATCAGGATATCCCTGACAGTGATCGGACCGCTTAACCAATCCATGCCAGGGGCTGATACCTCATTGTTCCCATGTCACCGTTCCTGTTCTTAAACCTTATCGGATACTGAATAATTGCATATGATGAAACACAATATCAAATACATCCACACGACCTCCACATACCCCGACAAGACTTTTACATCCGGTCCGCTTCCTCGGTGACATGCTCTATTCCGACCTGGCGGATACATTCGAAAGACTCGAATCCACAAGCAGCCGTCTCGAGATGACCACGATCCTCGCGGATTTCCTCCGCACCGTGGACACATCCGAGATCAGGGACGTGGTCTACCTCTGCCAGGGGAAGGTCCATCCGGATTTCGTACCGGGTGTGTTCGGAATGTCCGACAAACTGGTCCTGGACGCCCTGGAGAAACAATCGGGATACTCCAAGAAGAAGGTCAACGACCTGTGGATCAAGACCGGCGACCCGGGACAGGTGGCCGAACAGGTCCTGGGGAAGAAGATACAGAAGGACCTCTTCTCCTTCGGCGACGATGCCGATGACGGCGACAAGGACATGCCCATATCCGAGGTCGTCAGGATCCTAAGGAGGATGGAGACCGACTCCGGACAGGACAACAAGAAGGACGATCTGATAGAGATCCTCAAGATGGTCTCCCCCAAGGGCGCACGCTACATCTGCAGGTTGGTCACCGGCAGGATGAGGATCGGCGCGGGGGACATGACCATCCTCGACGCGTTGGGAGAGGCCTTCGCGTCCAAGGAGGACCGCCCCGCCATCGAGAGGGCGTTCAACGTCACCTGCGACATCGGACTCATAGCCGAGACCATCGCCACCGGCGGAATGGACGCCATCGGAAGGATAGGCGTCTCCGTCGGCAACCCCGTCAAGGTCATGCTCGCCGAACGCCTCCCCTCGGTGTCCGAGATAGTGGACAGGATGGGCGGGAGGTGCGCCATCGAGTACAAGTACGACGGGATCAGGGTCCAGGCCCACATCGGGAAGGACGATGTAAGATTGTTCTCCAGGAGGTTGGAGGACCTTACGAACAACTTCCCGGACATCGCACGCCTCCTCCGCAGCAGATTCAGGGGACAGGAGGCCATCATCGAAGGGGAATGCGTCGCAGTCGACCCCGAGACGGGGTTCATGCTCCCGTTCCAGAACGTCACCCACAGACGCAGGAAGAACGACATGGAATCCGCCATCGAGAAGGTCCCGGTGAGAATCTTCATGTTCGACATCCTCTACCTGGACGGAAAGGACCTCACCGACACCCCTTATCTCGAACGCAGGAGAATCCTGGAGGAGTCGTTCATCATCGGAGAGGTCATCCAGACCACCACCATGAAGGTCGTGTCGTCCCCCGAGGAGGGAGAGGAGTTCTTCTCCAGCGCCATCGGCTCCAGATGCGAGGGGATCATGGCCAAGTCCATAGCGGACAACTCGGTCTACCGTGCGGGATCCAGGGGGTTCCTGTGGATCAAGTACAAGAAGGACTATCAACAGGCCCTCACCGACTCCTTCGACCTGACCGTCGTCGGAGCGTTCTACGGCATGGGCAAGAGGGCGGGAAGGTACGGGGCACTCCTCATGGCCGCCTTCGACCCGGACACAGGGAGGTTCGGGACCGTCTGCAAACTCGGAACGGGATTCGACGATGCCTTCCTGGACGCCATGCCGGCACTCCTGGATGATACCAAAACGGAAACGAAACCCGCCATCCTCGATGCCGAGATGACCCCGGACATATGGTTCGAACCCAACATCGTCCTGGAGGTCGTCGCCGCGGAGATCACATTGAGTCCGATCCACACCGTGGCCAAAGACGTCATCAAGGAGGGTTCGGGACTCGGGATCAGATTCCCCAGGTTCACCGGACGCGTCAGGGATGATAAGACGGCAGAGCAGTGCACCACGTACGCCGAGATCATCGACATGTACGGGATGCAGGCCCACGACTCCGACGGACTGTCGGAGTGATGTCAATATATTACTGTATCTGACAATGTAACCATATACCGATTTGTGATATGTGCAGTGTATGCTCAGAAGGAAGGTTCTGGACGAACCCGCGGAGTGAAAGGGACGCAGACACAGATGCCTCCTTATCTTTTGGCGTTATTCCACCTCTGATGGGGATCCTCAATACGGATGTCCGCAGGAGAACAGGCCGATCGCCAGACCTCCACACCTTCATATCACCGTTCCCTCCGTCAGAATGACCATTTGTTACAAATGCTACATATTTTTATGTAGACCCTCCGCCCATCTCCACAACTTTTATTATAAAGACACCATAGCCTGAACCATGAAGACCTACCTTGTCGACAAGACTGAGAACACAGTCACCATCGCATTCAAGGATGCGAACCTGACACTCATCACACCCCTCATGAAGGCACTCTACGACGACAGTGATGTGGAACTCGTCAGGTACATCGACAAGCACCCCGAGCTCGAGGACAGACAGCTTTTCGTCCAGGTCAAGAACGGGGACCCCGTCGCGGCACTCACCAAGGCATCCGAGGCAGTGGCAGACTACTACTCCGGCATCAAAGAGTGAATACCTTGTACAGAAGGTGCGAGACGGCCGAGACCGGCATCGGAATGCACAACTACCTGTGCGACACCGACGGGACCGGAGGACATCTGAAGACCGAACCCGAGGATTTCGTGGTCAGGGAGATCTCCGACCCGCCCCGCGCCAAGGAAAACGGCGATTACACCATCGCCAAGGTCACCTGCCGCAACTGGGAGACCAACAGACTTGTCAGGATGATGTCCCGCAGCATGGGCATCTCCAGGGACAGGATCGGATTCGCCGGCACCAAGGACAAGAGGGCCATAACATCCCAGCTCATGTCCGTCTACGGAACACCGGACCTCCTGGAGAAGGTGTCCCTGAAGGACGTCGAGATCACCGACCCCTACAGAGGGAGCCGCGGGATCCAGATCGGGGACCTGATCGGTAATGAGTTCGAGATACGCGTCAGGGACTGCACCATGCCCCTCTCGGACATACCGTCCGTGTTGGAGGAGAACGTCTCCACCATAAAGAGGACGGGCGGATTCCCCAACTACTTCGGTGTCCAGAGGTTCGGTGTCGTCAGACCCGTCACACACCTGGTGGGCGAAAGACTGGTCAGAGGCGACATCGAGAGTGCCGTAAGAACATACATATCGTTCACCACCCCCGAGGAAGAACCCGAACTCCAGGAGAAGAGGAGGGAACTGGAGGGATGCGAGGACTGGGGCCCGATGATGAACGGCATCCCGGAGAGGATGAGCTACGAGAAGATGATGGCCGGTGTCCTGGCCAACAACCCCGACGATTGGATCGGGGCCGTGTCCATACTGCCCAACAACCTCCAGATGATGTTCGTCCACGCCTACCAATCATACCTTTTCAACGAGATGCTCAGCAGAAGGATGGATGCCGGACTCCCTCTCAACATGCCCGTGGTCGGAGACCTGGTGATACCCACCAATGCCAACGGCATCCCTGACCATGACAAGACGATTCTGACGACAGCCAAGAACATCGACCTGGTGACAAGGCAGGTCCGTGCGGGAAGGGCGTTCGTCACCATCACACTCTTCGGATGCGAAGGTCAGCTCGCCGAAGGGGAGATGGGTGAGATCGAGAGGAAGGTCATAGAGGAACAGAGGCTCCAACAGGAGGACTTCGTCATCCCCGGACTCCCCAGATGCACATCCAAGGGAAGCAGGAGGGAGATCGTCTGCCCTATGAAGGACCTCAGGTTCGGCATGGAGGACGACGGATACACCCTCAGGTTCTCGCTGCCCAAGGGCAACTACGCCACATGTCTCCTAAGGGAGTTCATGAAGTCCGAGATGCGCGACTACTGATCAGATTATCAGTGACTGCACCTGTCTTGCTTCGTAGACTCCTATTCCGCATTGCGACATTATGTCGTATAGCCCCATACCCTTGGGGAGGCGCATGGACATGCCCTCTATGCGGGGGTCGGCCCTCCTGCCCACATCGCAGTGCATCACCCTGAAGACGTATGCGACGAGCACCTTGGCATCGTCCGCATCCCTGAAGTTACCGGAGACGAACACCCTCTCCAAGGGAAGATGCGGTTCGGACTCCAGTTCCCTCCACCCTATCCTCATAATCACATCATGGGACAGAGCCTCCATCCTGCGGAACTCCTCGCTGCCGACATCGATGTGTCCGTACTCCTCTATATCGAGCAGATAATCCGACACCATGGCGGACATGGACGGTTCCAGACCCAACGACATCAGCAGATCGGGGTCGTCTATGGGGGTCTTCGTGGCCACCGCCCTGCGCATGGCCTTCTCCGCATACCTCTTCACAGACCTGTCCGCATCGGGAGCCTTGGGCCTGGCGCCCATCAGCACCCTCGCCTCATCTCTGTGACCGCTGCCCTCCAGGACCTTGACCATCCTCACCGTGAGGTCGGCACCCGGATTGACGCATGTTCTGAAGCGGTTGTACGATGACATTATCGCATCGTCGTTCCTGCGCTCACCCTCCAGTTCGGCCCTCAGGACGATGGTGCGGGGAGAGGAGGGATCATGCCCCTCCATCATGGATATGGAACGGTCCGCACCCTGCACATCACCGCGTGACATCATCAGTGAGACGACCTTCGCCAAGGTATCCATATCGGACGGATCCTTGGAGACCGCTGCGGAGTAGCTCTCGATTGCACGGTCATGGTTCCCGATATGTTCCTGGACATCACCGCGCTTCACGAACAGCGCAGGGGAGTCCCTGCCGTACCTTATGGCGGCATCGTACTCCTGCAACGCACCGCGGTGGTCACCCGTGGCGGTCCTGATGTCACCGAGCACCTCGTGAAGATCCGAATTGTCCGGATCGGACCTCAGGGCCGAATTGGCTATCACCACCGCACCCTCCGCATCGCCCGACCTCAGTACCGCCCTGGCCTTCAGGCACAGATGGTCGGGATTGTCGGGGTCCAACGCGATGGCCCTGTCGATCGTGTTTATCGCACCCTTCACTTCACCTGCGGACAGCAGGGAAACAGCCATCCCGTAAAGGGAACGTGCATCCTCATCGGAATCTATCGTACGGCCCAGTTTCCTGGCGGACGCCTCGGCATCCACGCCCGGGATGTCCTCTAACTCCGTGTAGATGGTGTTGGCCAAGGTCTCCCTCCCGGCGGCACGGTACACATCCGCGGTGGACAACCTCACACCCGGATCGTCGGGATGGGCATCGGACATCTGTCTGCATGTGTCCATGGCATCCCTCTCCCCACCCATGGAGGCCTGTGCCTCCGCCTTCAGAGCCAGGAGGGCCCTGTCGTCGGGACGGTCCGAGAGCACCTTGTCGGCGACCCTGACCGCATCCGCATACCTTCCAAGACGGAGATGACAACGACACAGACGCAGGGCATCAGAGGCGTCCCCTCCATCGGTCATGATCGCCTCGCCGGTGATGATCGCATCCTCGATGTGTCCCGAGGAGATCTGCATGGACATCCTCTCCCTCTCCACATCACCGTCATCCGATACGGAGGCTGCCAGGTCCATGAGGTGCATGGCCTCACCGTAACGGGACAGACCGTTCACGATGGATGCCTTCCTCACCAATGCATGGACCGAACGAGGGTCCAACCTGATGGCCATGTTCAGGGATGCCACGCAACCGTGCATATCGCCCTTGGACTCCTGTATCACCGACACCGAGATCCAGTTCCCGGGATCGGATGGATCCAGATGCAACGCCCTCTCGTAGGCGGTCTCGGCGGACACCATGTCCCCTCTGGCCTCATCCGCCATCCCCTTGGAATGCCATATGACCGGATCGTACGGTGATACTGCGACGGCGGATGCATATGAGACCGATGCCGCCAGGTACTCCCCTGCGGAGTACTCCGCATTGCCCTTCAGACGCAGAACCTCGCAGTCATCCGGGAACCTCCCGGCCAGGTCCCTGCAGGCGGACACCGCATCCCTGTGGAGACCGAGCTCCATCATCGCCCCCACACATCCGAGGGAGTTCGCCCTGTCCGGATCGGCCCTCATGCATCTGTCCAACATCTCCGATGCCCCGGGGCCATTCCCGGATGCCGAGAGACAGCGTGCGAGGACCATCATGGAATCCGTGTCCCCGTGGTCAATGTCCATAAGGCGCCTGCACATCTCCTCGGCACCGCCGATGTCCCCCTTGGAGAACAGTATGTCCCTGGACAGGGACATGGCATCGGTGTTCCCGGGATCGCGTCCGAGGATGTTCGCACACTCCTTCGATGCGGTGTCGTCCTGCCCGGCGATATGGTACATCCTGGCCCTCTGGACCCTCGCCCCTATGTTCCCCTGGTCGGCATACACCGCCTTGACCGCGGCCGTCATGGCACCCTGGACATCACCGTCCGCCTCCAGATACCTGGACATCAGGGTCAGGACGTAGGGGTCGCGGGGATACACGGACGACAACCTCTCCAGGATGGAGTGCGCCTCGGTCATCATCCCCTCAGAGATCAGCATCCCCACCATGTCCGCATGGTCGTCGAAGGTGGAGGGACCGCTGTCCAGGAACGCACGGATGCAATCCATCATCTCACCCCTATCGCCGGACTCCGCATATGCCCTGATCAGCAACCTCATGGTGCCGGGGAACGTACGGTCCGCCGCGGACAGAATCGCCAATGCACCGGCCACATCACCGTACTCCAGATGTGCGGACGCGGCCTCCCTCAGGACGAACTCCGGTGATGAACCCACCAACTGGTCGTAGACCATGCATGCGGAGCGCCAATCCCTCTCGTCGACGGAGATGCGTGCCGACGCCAGGAGGAACTCCGGATCGCCGGAACGGTGATGCTCGGAGGATATCAGACGGGATGTGGCGACGTCATGGCTGCCTCTGAACCATTCGTAGTACACCGAGTACAGTTCCTGAAGACGTCCGGTGCCTGCGGCGTTCTCCGGCCTCTCCCCGGAGAGGACCCTCTGTATGTTCTGCCTCTCGCCCCATCCCCCTTCGGGGTCCACGTCCATTAGCACCGTGTACACCCTGTCGTCAGAGGGATCGATGCAGAATGCGCGGACCGCCTCCTCCCTGGCACGGGCCCTGTCCCCCTCGGCGATGAGGATCTCCGCCGCCATGAGGGACCTGTTGAACACCTCCATCGAACGTGATGATGCGGACAGGAGTTCGGCGGCGGTCTTGGAATCATGCTGTCTGAGCATTATCTCCGCCGCACGGACCGATGGCATGCAATCCTGTGAACGGGCCTTCCCCACAAGGTCCGACAGGACGCCCTTGTCCACGGGGCCCCTGGAGGCCAATGCATCCATGGCCGCCACCAATATGGCGGGATGGACACTGCCCTCGGTCGACAATATGGAATCTATGGTGACGTCCAGCCCTCCCCTCAGAGAATCCATCCTTCCGTGCATCCCCTCACCGCGGATGCGCCTCCACAGACGGGATTCTGTCTTGCTCTGGAACACTGGACGGTCTGCCATGGCCATGGTATCGGTCGATGTGCTAATAAGGTTGTCCAGCAATGTTGGATGATTCGTTCAACCATAGAAAGTTATATATACAACGGTGAGTTAAAGGAGTTTTAGTGCAGCTGTGATCTAGCTGGTTAGGATCTGAGCCTTCCAAGCTCATTGCCCGGGTTCGAATCCCGGCGGCTGCACTCATTATTTCTTTTATCATCTGGTTCTTCGAGCGGTTCTTCCATCATCCTCGGTTTCTCATGGATAGGTGGTTTGCAGTTTTTATGTTCAACGGTTTCCCAAATTAGTGGACTATCGATTTAAGAGTCTAAGAATCAATCCCTGATCCAGGCCCTTTTGGTCGTCTTCCAGGGCTTCGGGATGGTCTGATATTGTGGATTCGGACCAATCTCCTCTCTGTTTTACCATCATATTCTTCCAGAAAGGCATCTGTATCATGGGGTTCCGGAGGAATCAATAGTCCACGTATTTGGGAAACTATTGTTGTTCCCTTCTCTGATCTGAAATCACAAAGGATATGGTGATATCGACGACCATGCGGGCATTTCACAGAAGATGCCCACATTCCTAATGAAAATCTACTGCAAGTTGCAGTGGAATCTCAATAGAACCTCAGGCCCCGATTCCGCAGGAGACGGTGATGGCCTCCATAATAGATCATACCTGACGGATGATCCGCCAGACGCCTGATTTCCTACTACCCTCTCTACAGATCACTCCTGCATCCACCATCTTGGAGAGATTGAGTGCAACTGTCCTCGGTGCCAACCCTGTCCTCTCTGAGATGTTCTTCTGAGTCGTGGACGGATCGGATGCTATGATGTCGAGGATGAGCATCTGATTCTCGGTCGGAGTGAACTCATTGACCATCTGATCATGATAGATGACAGATGATTCAACCGATTGACCTTCATATGTGGTAGATGATGTGACCGTAACGGATAGTCCCTCGAACATAAGGGCGAAGTTAGGGGGCGGATTACCATTGACCCTGCATGAATCCATGACCCTTCCGATCCCCTGGGCCCAATTCTCCACATATCCCGCATCGTGGAACACATCAGCGAGAGTCTGATTGCGGGGAATGGATTTGTGCTTCCCCACCAACGTCTCAACCGTCCAACCGTTTGGAAGACCTCCGACTCCGAATATCTCAAGATGATCCGGGTGAACTGAGACAGTTACAGGTTCTTTCGAATGATAATCCATGTGGACGACCGCATTGACGATTAACTCCCTGATGCCATCCCTTGGATAAGGATATACAAGCTTACGGAATACCCCTTCATACGTGAATCTAGGTGGAACATACTTCTCGAACAGAGTGTCAACAGCGAGATCGGGAAGGAGGATCAACGGAGCATCGAGGATATCTTCCCTTCTGAGGACTCCCATCTCATCGAATTCGCCGATTTTCAATGATGCTCCACGATTGAGCTTACGCGGATATTCCGAGAACAACAACGCCCCTGCAATAGTCACCGTTCCGTCATCACATAACAATCCATAACGATTGAGAATGCCTTCGATATCCGATGGGTCTATGTCCTTAGGTATCCTATTCACACTCACCCCCATCCCGATAAAACGCGTGAATGCATCCGCTAACAGAGAGTCTGGGTACAGACCGCTGGATTCATCCATCCAGAATGATCCACGTTCATCAGCGATGATATCTTTCAGTTCATCACGTTTTATCAGATGGGTCGTATTGCCCACACGTTTGTAAAACTGCCCGTTGTAGTCGATCTTGGACCTTCCCTTGGGGACGTCGATGACGATACAGATAACATCGTCATCGAAAACCTCGGAACGCACCTGTGCTTTGATCCCAAGAACATTTTGAATTGAATCGGAGATTGACTTTAGAGTGCCTTTTATATTCTTGACACCAACGAATATACCATCATCACGACGACCGATGATGAATCTCCCACCTTCGGTATTGTGAAAAGCACTGACCGTCTTAAGGTACTCAACCTTCCAAATCTCCTCCCATTCCTCATCATGATCTTCCAAAGACACAATACTGCGACCACTCACTGATTGATAAATACGAATGATTGCATCCATAAGATCACTATTACTATTGATTGTTATTAGACACTGATGTTACACTTTCTTAATAATAGTCAGACATTT
>CAZCMJ010000021.1:0-5387 GCA_964499845.1 uncultured Methanomassiliicoccales archaeon | reverse complement strand
CCGACCGACCCCGGGTTCTATTCCTCAGCACCTGTTCGTCTTGATCAGGTAGTAGCATGCGGCGAAGAACACCGCGGCATACGCCAGGAGGATGACCACCGAATCCAACGGGATTCCCGTGTCCAGCATGATGCCCCTCATCAGCTGACTCACATGGGTCAGGGGAAGGAGGTAGATCACATACGCGGCGGCATCCGGAAGTGCGGAGACGTTGAACAGCGTACCGCAGAGGAACGTCATGGGCACGATCACGATACTGGTGAACAGGGACAGCTTCTGCGTCTTGCTGGTCAGCATACCCGCGAGCAGTCCGAACAGCGAGAAGGTCAGTCCGGCGACGAACACCACCACGAACGCCAACGGCTCGATGGCCACACCGGGGGAGATGATGTGTCCCAACACCATGATGACGGTACAGCTCATCAACGCCCTGATGACCCCCGACAGCGTCTTCCCCAATATCACCGAGGATATACGGACTGGACACAGCAGCAGCTCGTCGAAACTCATGTAGAACAGCCTCTGGACCAGGACCTTCATGGCCACCGTGTTGAAGGTGCATGACAGGGTGGACAGGGCGATGATACCGGGGATGATGAACTCCAGGTACGCCCCGCTTCCGGATGACATACCGCTACCGAGACCGTAACCGAACGCGAGCAGGTACAGCAGGGGACCCACCAGTCCGGTGATCAGCACTTCGGGCAGGTTCTCCTTCATGTAGACCAGGTCGCCCCAGGCCACACGGTAGGTCTCATCCAATATCGACAGCGGATTCCTCATGCCAACTTCCCCCTTGATTCACCGGTGAGCTCCAGGAACACATCCTCCAATGAGGTCCTGCGCACATTGAAATACACCTCCCCCAGGGTTTCCGTGTACTCCTTGGCCTTGTCCCTCGAGGGGAAGTACGCTATCCTCAGCTTCCCGGTGTCGTCCGTGTACTCCACGGCGACATTGCCGATCAAAGCCCTCAGCTCGTCCACTGTGCCTATGGCCACAATCCTGCCGTGGTTGATGATGGCCACCCTGTCGCACAGGGACTCGGCCTCCTCGATGTAGTGCGTGGTGAGGAATATGGTGGTCCCCTTGTGGTTCAGCATACGGACCAGGTCCCACAGCATATGACGTGAACGGGTGTCCAATCCCGCAGTGGGCTCATCCAGGAACAGCACCGTGGGATCGTGGATGATCGAAGCGATGATGGACGTCTTCCTCTTCCACCCTCCGGAGAGGCTCTCCACCTTCCTGTCCATATAATCACCGAGCTCCAGGATGGATGCGGTGGACTCCACCTTCTCCTTCAACTGTGCCTTGGGGATCTTGTGCAGGAGGGCGTGCTGCTTCAGGTTCTGACGCACGGACAGGTCCTTGTCAAGACTGATGTGCTGCTGTGCGATACCGATCCTCTTCCTGGCCTCCAGATAGTCGTCATGGATGTCGTGGCCGTCTATGACCACCGTACCCGAGGTTGACCTCTGGATGGTGGTGATCGTACGAATGGTGGTCGTCTTCCCGGCACCGTTCGGTCCGAGGAATCCGAATATCTCCCCACGACGGACCTCGAAGGAGATACCGTCCACGGCGGTGAAGTCCCCGAACCTCACGACGAGGTCCCTGACGGAGACGATATCGTCATTGCGGTTCTCAGAAGAAGCTGTTTGGGATTCCATATTCTGGGGCATGTCTTGATCGGTGTGACAACAACCTATCGATTATTAAAATTGGCTTATCCATCCAACTCATTCCAACATCATAGGATGTGATGTATGATTGTGGATACCATCCCTTCGGAAAATGTCATTCACGGAATGACAGAAGGGCTCACGCCCTGCCCTTCCTGACCATGTACACGGAAACCGCCGCGAAGACGACCCCGAAGACGAGCACGACCGCCAGCGACATCCAAGGGAACGGTGTCCCGAGTATGGCCGACCTGATGCAATCCGTTGTATGGGTCAGGGGCAGAACCCCGATGATGACCTGTGCGAACTCCGGAAGCGCATCCAGCGAGAACAGCGTTCCGCAGAGGAAGGTCATGGGCATGATGATCAGACTCGTGATCAGGGTCTGGGTGAGATAGGAGTTGGCCAGCATACCGCAGGCGGCACCCAGCATCGAGAACACCAGACATGCGATGAGAATCATCACCACGGCGGAGACGGTCAGTCTCATGTCACCGCTGACGACCAATCCCAACGCGTACAGGATCGCGGCGCTGATGAGACCGCGGACCACACCGGCATAGGACTTCCCCAGGACTATGGACAACGGTGATATCGAACACAGGAACAGCTCGTCGAAGCTCTGGTAGTAGATCCTCTGCATCATCACCTTGTTCGACACCGTGCTGAAACACGATGTCAGGGTGGACAGTGCGATGACCCCCGGGATCATGAACGAGATGTAATCGAAACCCTCCACGGTGAGTCCCCGACCCAGACCGTATCCGAAGGCCACGAGGTACAACAGAGGTGTCACCAGACAGGTGACCAGTATGGACAGGATGTTGTGCCTTACATAGCACATGTCCACCCATGCCACGCGGAACGAATCTCCGAAGGCGGTCATATCCTGAACCTCACCTCCTCCGTTGCGACGACCTCCCTTCCCGTGAGCTCCAGGAACACATCCTCCAGGTTGGTGATCCTGGTGGTGATCGGCATGTCCTTGGGCAGCGTGTCGGTGAAGGCATGGACATCATCGTACTCCGAGAAGTAACGGAACTCCTTGTCCCCGGTGTCACCGTGATACTCCACCGCCCATTTACCTATGGATTCGCAGAGCTCCTTCGGGGTCCCTAGCTTTATCATCTTCCCATGGTCGATGATGGCGACCCTGTCGCAGAGCTCCTCCGCCTCGTCCATGTAGTGGGTGGTGAGGAAAATGGTGGTGCCGTTCCTGTTCAACTCCCTGATGAGCTTCCACAGCATATGACGGGACTGAGTGTCCAACCCCGCGGTGGGCTCGTCAAGGAACAGGATCTCCGGTTCGTGGATGATGGCGCAGACTATGGCCACCCTCCTCTTCCATCCCCCGGACAGGTTCAGGACGTACTTCCCCATGTACGGACCGAGTCCCATAAGGTTGGACAGCCTCTCGATCCTCGCCTCCGCCTCCTTCCTAGGGATGCGGTGCAGGATGGCATGGTACCTGATGTTCTCCCTGACGGTGACGTCACGGTCCAATGCGATGTGCTGCTGGACTATGCCGATCTTCTCCTTCACAGGGTCCGATGTCCCCGCGAGGTTGAGTCCGCATATCTCCACGGACCCCTCGGTGGGAGGGATCAACGTGGTGGCCATCTTCATGGTGGTGGTCTTCCCGGCACCGTTGGGCCCCAGGAAGCCGAAGATCTCACCCCTGTATATGTCGAGGTCTATGCCGTCGACGGCCGTGAAGTTCCCGAACCTCTTGACGAGTCCGCGGGAGCTCACGATGATCTCATCTGAAACAGTCATTTACAATACCTACCCGGCACTTAGTTGGAATATAAATCCAATACAATTCCATGTATATATCGATGAGCCGAGGGCGGAACCGCCCCGGTTATATGGTGTCCGATGCATACGAACGCCCCATGAACGGAAGGACTGTGTCGATCGACAGGGACAAATGCGACGGCTGCGGATTGTGCGTGAGCGCATGCCATGAGGGAGCGATCGCCCTGGTGGAGGGGAAGGCCGCACTTGTCAGGGCCGACATGTGCGACGGCCTGGGGGATTGTCTCCCGGCATGTCCGAGGAACGCCATATCCTTCGGAGACGGCGATATCGCCACAACACCCAATCTCATGGCGGAGCCCACGGTCCAATGGCCGATACAGATCGGACTCGTCCCTCCGAGATCATCACACTTCAAAGGGGCCCTGGTGATCGCTGCGGACTGCACCGCATTCAAGGTGGATGACTTCGTAAGAAGATTTGTCGGGGACAGGGCGGTCATCATAGGATGCCCCAAGCTGGACGACCGTGCACGTTTCGAGAAGATCAGAGAGATATTGGGGAACAACCCCGTCGATGCCGTGGAGATCGTCAGGATGGAGGTGCCCTGCTGCAGCGCACTGTCCGGAATCGTCAGGGATGCCGTTTCCAAGTGCGGAAGGGATGTCACCGTCAGGGAGACGGTGATCGGAAGGAACGGTTCCATCGTGAGGTCAGATTAAGATAATTGTAATTTTTAAGTGCTTTTAGATTAAGATAATTGTAAATAATCAGCAATTACAAATTAAGATAATTGCAACTCTATAAAACCGATATAAATACTACAGTACAACACAAAAACATGAAAAGAAAGATCTACAAACAGCTTCAAAGGTGGAAAGAGGATAGTAACGGTCGTACAGCACTATTGATAGAGGGTGCGCGCCGTGTGGGCAAAAGCTACATATCTGAAGAGTTCGCTCGCAACAACTACAGATCTTACATCCTAATCAATTTTAGTGAAAAGGATGAGTCGTACAAAAAAATGTTCGATGACTTATCCGATATTCCCCTATTGTTGCAAAAAATCTCAAACGTAGAGCATGTCAAACTCTATGAACGCAATTCTCTGATCATTTTTGATGAAGTACAAGAATGCCCAAGAGCGAGAGAATCTATCAAATTCCTAGTAAAGGATGGTAGATATGACTATTTGGAAACAGGTACTCCGATATCCATTCATGATAATGTCAAGGGGATTGTAATACCTTCAGAAGAGGAATCGATATCTATGTTCCCAATGGACTTTGAGGAATTCTGTTGGGCAATGAGTGATGAAACAACGGCCCCTGCCATCCGTGAACACTTCGAATCACTGACTCCGATGGGTGATGAACTCCATAAAACCATCATGAATCAATTCAGAAAATACATGCTTGTTGGAGGTATGCCTCAAGCAGTGATGGCATTCTCCGAAAAACAAGATTTCGAGAAGGCCGAACATGAGAAAAGACTCATCCTGAAAAAATACAGAGACGATATTACAAAACGTTCCAACAAATCACAAAAAAGAAGAACAAGAGCGATATTCGATCAAATCCCCTCAGAGCTAGGAAGATGCAATAAAACCCTGATTCCATCACATGTCGAAGCAAGTGGAAGAATGGAACAATATGAAGATCCAATCTATTGGCTCAGTGATTCATTCATATGCAACATCTGTCAGAAAACCACTGCACCGAATATCGGCCTCGATCTCAATTTGGATGATCAGAGAATCAAATGTTACATGGGGGATACGGGTCTTCTGGTGAGCATGTCCATCAGTGACAACGAGGAGATCGAACATGATATCTACTCAGCCCTCCTGACGGACAATCTACACTACAACGAAGGGATGTTCGCCGAGAACGTAGTGGCCCAGGCGATGAGGTTCAACAGACACAGGCTCTTCTACTACACATT
>CAZCMJ010000020.1:0-23433 GCA_964499845.1 uncultured Methanomassiliicoccales archaeon | reverse complement strand
ATTGAAGCACCGTCACAAAAAGATCGAAAAACGTGACGCCCCATCTGATACCGATGATATGATAAAGTGCCGGGTTCCCCCGGCTTTTTGATGTTTCAGAAGTCCAGTCTCTGGAGCATCTTGACGACGGCATCCACGACGTCGCGTCCCTTCTCGATCCTGTCCATCGCCTGGAGCTCGGTCATGCCGGGACCGTTGATTCCGAATCCCACGGGCTTGTCGTACTCCAGTCCGAGGTCCATGATCTTCCTCGAGGCCTGTGCGACGACGACCTCGTCGTGCTTGGTCTCGCCGGTGATCACCGCACCCAGGGTGATGACGGCATCGATGTCGTCCATCTGGAGGAGCTTCTTCGTGGCCATGGGGACCTCGAAGACACCGGGGACCTTGATGGTCCTGACGATCTCGACACCGAGGAAGTCCGCCTCTGCCTTGGCCCTCTCCATCATCAACGATGTGACCTCGTAATTGAACTCGGCGACGACCATTCCCAATTTGTATGCTTTCATCATAATCACCTATATCTGACTGGACCCTTGTCGGCGAATCCCTGCCTCAGGCCGGTCCCTGCCCTCTTCGTGAGGCTGTCCGGACGGAAGAGGAGGTCGTAGACGTTGAGAGCGTGCTCCCTGGCCCTGCTGTCCGCCAGGAAGGCGAGCTCCGCATCGTCCTTGGCCTCATCCTCGTGGACGAAAACCTCGATAATGTGTTTGTTCGTCATCAGCTGTGCACGGATGAGACCTGTCGAGGCCTCATGGGCGCACATCTTGTCCTTCTGCATGGGCCCGGGCATCCCCAGGGCCATGACTATGTCACAGTTCTGTTCCTCGATGAGCTTCTTGCATGCCACGGGGAGGTCCTTCACGCCGGGTACGGTGTACCTGACGATGCGGAATCCCGTGCCCGCATGCTGGAGCTCGTCTATGGCGGAACGTCCCATGTCGTATCTTGCGAAAGTAGTGTCTGCGATCCCGATGATCTTCATGATGAACCACCCATGTCGCGTATCCTCTGGACTATCCTGCGCGTGGCGTTGAGGTCGTCGGCGCATTCCCCGGCACGGACCACCCTTATGTGCCCCATGCCCCTCTCGGCGAGCCTGGACTGCATCTCCTCTGGATCGAATGACTGGTCGAATCCGAGGACTATGATGTCGGGATCGATCTCGCGGACGGTCTCGTACATGTCACCGTCCCTTCCGACTATCGCCCTGTCCACCGGTTTGAGGGATCCGACGATACGTGCGCGCATGTCCTCGGGGGTTATGGGCTCGTGCTTCCTCCTGCGTACGGTGGAATCGCATGCGACCACCACCACAAGTTCGTCCCCGAGGGCCTTGGCCTGTTCGAGGTACGAGATGTGTCCGGTGTGGATGAGGTCGAAGACCCCCGAGGCCATGACCCTGGTCAAGGACATCACACATCCAGGCCGGTCCTCTCCAGGAACCTGTTCCACTCCTCGATGACCCTGGTCCCGTCCACCATGGTTATGCCATGCTCTGCGGCGTACTTGGCGACATCCTCCTTGCTCATGGACCCTCCGTCGTCACCCATCATCTCGCAGATGGTCGCGGACGGCTTGACGCCGGCCATGTACATCAGGGCGGTGCAGAGTTCGGTATGTCCGTGACGGGTCTTGAGGATCCTCTCGGTGGTGTTGAGCAGATGGACGTGTCCGGGTGCCCTGAACCTCTCCCCCATATCCTTCCTGATCTCCTCCACGGGCTTGTCCTGGAAGATCGTGTCCGCGTAGGCCTTGATGGTCAGTGCACGGTCGTGGTCGGTGATGCCCGTGTAGGTGTCACGGTGGTTGATGGTGATACCGAACGACGACTTGGTGTTGTCGTAGGGGATGTCGGTGGGTGCCATAGCCCTCAGAAGGGGGTATTTCTCACAGTCATCCCAGAAGACGTCCGACATGAACGGAAGTCCGAGGTCCTTCGCCACCTTGTAGGGAGTGGTGGTGCACACGAGCCCTCCGGCCTCGTGCCTCATCATCTTCAGTATCTGAGGGGTGATGAACTCGGAAGCGACCGTGAGGTCGGACTCCCTCTCCCTGTCGTCGAAATCGTAGACCAGGATCGGTCTGCCGTTCCTGATGTCCTCCAAAGCCTTCTCGAACTCCATGGAATCACGTTGGTTCTGAGATGATGGGATTTAAAATAAATGGCGTGCAACTACCATCGGACTGGTAGGTCGGTCGTCAGCACGTAGATACTGTCGGATGGGTGCGGACACACATTCCGATGACCGTGGAAGAATGGGTTGGACGGGACGGACCCTATGAAGAGGATACGGATCCGACCCGTCATGGATGGGATACGGTGATGTCAGAGCAGTTTGGCTGCCTCTTCCACGGATGCCCCGTTGAGCACGATCTCCGACACTGCGCCCATGATGCCCCTGATGTTCTTGTGCTGGAAGATGTTCCTGCCCATGGAGACACCGTGTCCTCCGGCCTCGAGGGAGTCGTGGACCATGTTCAGGATGTCCATGTCGGAGCCCATCTTGGGTCCGCCGGCGATGACCACAGGGACCATCGCACCCTTCACGACGTCCCTGAAGGAGTCGATGTCACCGGTGTAGCTGCACTTCACGATGTCCGCACCGAGCTCCATCGCCACCCTCGCCGCATGTGCGACGGCGTCCGGATCGAAGGAGTCCTTGATCTTGGGTCCGCGGGGGTAGGCCATGACGATGAGGGGCATACCCCACTCGCTGCACTGCCTGGAGACCATACCGAGGTCCGACAGCATCTGGGGCTCCGATTCCGCCCCGACGTTGATGTGCATGGACACCGCATCGGCACCCATCTTCAGCGCCTCCTCGACGGTGGCCACAAGGACCTTGCTGTTGCTGTTGACGCCGATGTCGGTGGAAGCTGAGAGGTGGAGGATCAGACCCACATCGTGACCCGATGTCCTATGACCCTGGGGGACTATCCCCTTGTGCATGAGAACGGCTGTGGCACCGCCCTCGACGACATCGTTCACCGTCTTCTTCATATCGATGAGACCGGGGATGGGGCCCACGCTGATCCCGTGGTCCATCGGAACAATGACCGCGTTCCCGCTCTTCCTGTCGATGATCCTCTCCATTCTGACGTTCTTTCCGAACATGACTATTACCGTGCTACGTGTTAGCACGGCACACTATATAACGGTTACGGGACCCGCACCATCTCATAGAAAGGTGTCCCTATGGATAATGGATACGCATCCGTGTGCGGGACGATACAGGAACCCCGTTCGGACCCTGCCATCTGTTTTATAAGGTTAGAACATCCCGATATCCGATAAACATGTCAGTTGAAGATGCCAAATTCATCAGGGAGAAGGTCATGGCCCACAACAAGTGGTTCGAGGACTGTATCCCCATGATCGCCTCCGAGAACCTCATGAGCCCTCTGGCCAAGGAGATGCTCATATCCGATTTCGCCGACAGGTACGCAGAGGGACTCCCCGGAAAGAGATACTATCAGGGTAACATCTACGTCGATGAGGTCGAACTTAAGGCCATCGAACTCGCCAAGAAGGTCTTCAACGCCGATTTCGCCGATGTCAGACCCATCTCCGGAACCGTCGCCAACATGGCCGTCCTCTTCGCGTTCGCCAACCCCGGTGACACCATCACCACCTGCGCACTCGCACAGGGTGCCCACATCTCCACATGCGAGTTCGGAGCATTCGGACAGAGGGCCGTCAACTCCGTCAACTACCCCTTCAACGAGGAGGACATGAACCTCGACGTCGACGGGACCGCCAAACTGCTGAAACAGGTGAAGCCCAAGATCGCACAGTTCGGTCTCTCGGTCTTCCTGTTCCCCCCACCCCTCAAGGAGCTCCAGGACACCTTCAACGAGGTCGGATGCCTTGTTTGGGAGGACTGCGCACACGTCCTCGGACTCATCGCGGGCGGACAGTTCCACGACCCCCTCAGGGAGGGAGTCAACATCGTCTCATCCTCCACCCACAAGACGTTCCCCGGACCCAACCACGGAATGCTCCTGGGACAGAACCTCACCGACGAGCAGGAGAAGAAGCTCCAGAAGGCCGTCTTCCCCGGTGTCACCTCCAGCCACCACCTCCACGCCATGGCCGCACTCGCGATCACACTGGCCGAGATGGACGTCTACGGAAAGGAGTACGCAGCACAGGCATGCAAGAACTCCCGTGCACTCGGACAGGCACTGTACGAGCTCGGTGTCCCCGTCCTCTGCGAGAAACAGGGATTCACCAGGTCACACGCCATCGCCGTCGATGTCGAACAGTTCGGAGGAGGACTCCAGTGCTCCAAGCTGCTGGAGGATGCCAACATCATCTGCAACAAGAACATGCTCCCCAGGGACACCAGCGCCGTCAGGCCCTCCGGACTCAGGCTCGGATCGCAGGAGATGACCAGGCTCGGAATGAAGGAGAGCGAGATGAAGCAGGTGGCCGAGTTCATCGCAAGGGTCGTCGTCAAGAAGGAGGACCCCGCCAAGGTGAAGGAGGACGTCAGGGAGTTCAAGAAACAGTTCAGCACCATCCAGTACTGCTTCAACTCCGGAGAGCCCGCATACGAGTACCACAAACTCGTCGAGTGAACACGGGGAGGTATCGAAATGGGATTCATGGACAAGGTGAAGGAGAGCGTCAAGAACGCCGATGAGAAACTCGGGAACGCCATCGACTGCGAGAAGATCGACTCCAAGATCCGCGAGCAGGAGAGGGAGATCGAGAAGGTCACCGAGGAGATCGGAAAGGCCGTGGTCGCCGACCTCAGAGAGGGAAAGGAGATCGACAAAGCCGCCATCGACGCGCTCTATGCCAAGATCACCGAGGCCGAGACCAAGATCGCCGACCTCAAGGCCGAGAAGGACGCGATCAAGGAGAAGAAGGAGTGATCCTCCCCGGGTGTGGGGAGACCCATGCCCGGCCTCAAACCCCTACCGGACCATCGGTCCGGCCAGCATCTGTTTTCGTTCTTCCTAAACTTTTATCTACGCTCAGTCAGATGCGGTTGCGATGACAACTGGAAACCGCGAGGACTACCTCATCAACATCCTGAGGCTCACCGAGGGAGAATCCATGGCGAAGACCACGGAACTCGCCGAATACATGGGTGTCTCCCCTGCCAGCGTCAGCGAGATGATCAAGGTCCTTGCGAACGAGGGTCTGGTGGAATATGCCAAATACAAAGGCGTGTCCCTGACCGAGGAAGGGCTCATCTACGCCCGCCAGATCAGGAAGAAGCACCACGTCCTCGAGAGGTTCCTCACGGATTACCTCAACATCGACCACATGACCGCCCACGAGGAGGCCTGCAAGATGGAGCACGCCATCTCCTCTGATTCCGCGATCAAGATGTGTCACATGATGGGACCGCAGGTCGATTCGGACTGCGTCAGCTGCAAGAACCCCTGCAAGGCCGCCTCGGATGGCATCACCGAGATAATGCCCATGAACGGCATGGGTCAGGGAAAAAGCGGCAGGATATCCCACATCAAATCCGAGGATTCAGAGGTCGTCAAGAAGCTCATTTCGATGGGGTTCGTACCAGGCAGGGACATAACCATCGAATCAATCTTATCCGACGGCGGACCGCGTGTCATACGCATAGGCACCGTGTCGATGGCATTGGACTACACACTCGCATCGTACGTCTTCGTCGACGTGGCGGAGTGAGATCATTCGGAGTGCTCGACTTGAACGATTCCGGCAACAGGGTCCGTTTCGCACTCATAGGGCAGCCGAACGTCGGCAAATCGGCCCTTTTCACACGTCTCACCGGTGTCGGTGTGATATCATCCAACTATCCGGGGACCACCGTCGAGTTCGAGGAGGGAACCGTCACAAGGAACGGGACCACAGTCTCCGTCCACGACCTGCCCGGAACCTTCGGATTGTCCGGGAACTCGGATGACGAGAAGGTGGTCCTCAGGGACCTGTACAATTGGGACAACGACTCGCTGGTCGTGGTCCTGGACTCCACCAACCTGGAGAACGGACTGGTCCTCTGCTACGAATGCCTTGAGCTCGGGCTACCCACCATTGTCGCACTGACCAAGATCGACATCGCCCGCAAGAGGTACAGGATCGATGTGGACCTCCTGTCCGAGATGTTGGACGTCCCGGTCATCCCCGTATCATCCAAGACATCGGAGGGTGTGGATGCCCTTGCGGATGCGGTCTGCGAGGGGAGGGCCAGGATATCGGACATGAAGGTGGAGTACCACCCCATGATCGAGAAGGCCATCACCGCGGTATCGGACGTCCTTGATGGGGCCAGGTTCAGCAACAGGGGGTCCGCGGTGAAGATGATGGAGAACTCCCATGAGTTCAACATCAACACCGACGAACAGATCGTCAGAACCGCCGGAATGCTCAGGAAACTGTTCTCCGAGGAGTTCGGTCAGAGCATGGCCGTGTCCATAGCATCGTCGAGATATGCGGAATCCAAGAGGATGGTCGAGGCATGCGTCTCCGAGAGGGATGTCGAACCCTCCCTGTCCGAGAGGATATCAGACCTCACAATCACACCGTCCACGGGGATACCGATCCTCACGGCCGTATGTCTGCTCATCGTGTTCGCGATAGTGGAGCTGGGATCGTTCCTCGATGGGATCGTCAACGGGGCGTACGACGCCCTGGTCGGCACCGCCCTGATAGATTTCGGTGCGGGTTTCGGCGACTTCTGGGGTGCCGTGTTCACAGGTATCGACGGCAGCATCCGTGCGATCCTCGCCCTAGTGATACCGTACATCATGGTGTTCTACATCATATTGGGGATCCTGGAGGACTCCGGATATCTTACCCGTGCCGTCGTCCTGCTGGACAAGGTGATGCACCACTTCGGGCTCCACGGAGGGGCGTTCATTCCCATGATAGTGGGTATCGGATGTAACGTACCCGCGATAATGGCCGTACGTACGGTGAAATCCCGCAGGGAGAAGATCATCCTCTCATGTATGATCGTGATGGCGGTACCCTGTTCCGCACAGATCGCCATCATCATGGGTTCCACCGGGGCGTACTCCGGTGTCGTGTACAGCATGATGATCTTCGGTATCCTGGTGCTGATCGGTTGTCTGACCGGTGTCCTGATGAACAGGTTCATGAAATACGAGCCTTCGAACCTGGCCATGGAGCTCCCGGACCTCGCCATCCCGTCGGTGAGGAACGTCCTGTCCAAGATGTGGAACCGCGTCAAGGACTTCTTCTACGTGGCGTTCCCCCTGTTGGTGGTTGGTTCCGTGGTCCTGGAGATACTGCTCCACTACGATGCACTCAGATACGTCGTCGACCCCCTGTCCCCCATAACCGTGGGGATGCTCGGGCTGCCCGCTGTGTGCTCCATAGCGTTCCTCGTCGGCATACTGAGGAAGGAGATGGCCCTGGGCATGCTTGTGATCCTGGCGGGCGGTGTGCCCCTGGCGGAGTTCATGACCCCTGACCAGTTCGTCGTCTTCGGAACGGTCATGGCAATCTACATGCCCTGCGTCGCCACCCTCGTTACGATGTGGCATGAGATCGGATGGAAGGAGACCGTCGCGGTCAGCCTGATCTCGGTCACAGTGGCGATACTCGCCGGTACAGGCATCAGGATGATGCTCGGACTTCTCTGACAACGGTCCCGGGATCACGGTGATGTCCGAGGGTATCACGGACACCATATCATGGTTGAAAATTCTGAAAGGGGGTTGTGACCCCTCCACGACGGGAGGGGTATGGCGCCTTCCGACGCCGGACGATCATCAACGGTGGGCGAAGACCATGGACACCTTTCCGGCATCCTTGGACTCGATCCTGACGAATCCGATTCTCTCCAACTGGACGGTCTCGGATGTCTCATCGACGATGGCGCCCTCGACCAGTCCCTCCTGGACGGTTCCGTCGGGCATGACGATGGATGCCTCCACGGAATCCCTTCCGACCCACTGGACGGCACGGACACCCTTCTTCAGGATGGACACATCGTTGCCGGCGTACTTCGCGGGCAGGGAGTAATCCAGGTTGCACAGATCCTTGAGCCTGATCTGCTTGGAATCGGTGAATAGCTTGGAATCGTCCGCGGACAGGAACACCGTCCTGGGGTCCTCCAACCTGTACGTCCTGTCGCCCCTCTCGGGGTGGTCGGGATGCAGGGGAGCCTTGCCCTCGATCACGTCGATGCCGTCGATGTCGTATCTGACCGGGTCCCTGACGAAGAAGTACCTGTTGGACACGGAGTCGATGACATCCCTGTTCATTCCGTACAGGTTGTCCCATGAGAACTGGATGTCCACGGGCTTGATACCGGACTCGACCCAGTACCTCCTGATGGCCTCGGGCCTGATCCCGCGCCTCTCCATTGCCCTGACGGTACCTGTCCTGACATCATCCCATCCGGAGTACTCGCCCTCGGCGATGCTCTGCTTGATCAGGGATGTCTTCAGAACGGTGTCGGGGATGTTGACGAGTCCGTAATGGTAGTAGACGGGCTTCTTCCATCCGAAGTAATCGAAGATGTACTCCTGCCTGAAGGTGTTGTTGAGGTGGTCCTTACCACGGATGACGTGGGTCATCCCCATCTCGTGGTCGTCGATGGCCACGGACAGGTTCATCATGGGGTATGCGACGTACTTGTCGCCGGTGAGCGGGTGGGGGTGGTCCACGAGCCTCAGGGCCACGAAGTCCCTGACAGCGGGGTTGGGGTGGCACAGATCGGTCTTGACGACGACCACGGCCTCTCCCTCCTTGTAGTCCCCTGCGAGGAATCTGTCGTACCTCTCCAGCTGTGTCTCCACGGGGAGGTCGTGACAGGGGCAGGCCTGCTTCTTCTCCTTGAGCTGCCTCCAGTGGTCCCCGTCACAGGTGCACACGTATGCGTGTCCCGCCTCCAGGAGCTTCCTGGTGTAATCATAGTACATCTCGAACCTCTCGGACTGGATGTACCTCCTGTTGCATTTGACACCGAGCCACTCCAGGTCCTCCGGGATCATGTCGTAGGCCTCGGGATCGATCTTCTCGGGATTGGTGTCCTCGAACCTGAGGACGAGGTCCCCGCCGTACCTCTTCACGTACTCGTCGTTGAGGATGGAGACGCGGGTGTGTCCGATGTGGAGGGGCCCGGAGGGTCCGGGTGCGATACGCATGACGACCTTCCCGTCGACCCCGTCGAGGTCGGGGAGCTCGTACTTGCGCTCCTTCTTCTCCTTCACGAGCATGGAGGAGTCCATCTCGGCCAGGGCCTTGGTCTGTGCCTCCAGCCCCATGGCGTTGACATCCGCAACGATCTGGTTGATGAGGGGTGTGATCTCCCCCGCCTTGGACCTGAGCTCGGGGCATCCTCCAAGGATCTTCCCGACGACGGCCTTGGGGTTGGCCGTACCTTTGAAGAACACTGCGTTCTGCAGTGCGAACTTTCTGATCGTCTCCTCGATCTGATCTGTCATACGGATGGGATTCGGAGGCTCTTATAAATAAAGTACATCAGAGAGGATCGTTGAGCACATCATCGGTGGAGAGTCCCCTGTACGTGACCTCATATCCCCTCAGCTCGGAGGACATCACCGAACCCTTCGCCACCAGGGCGTTCATGTCGAACATCATAGAATCCCTCTTCACCTCGATGACCTGTGACCTGTGCTCCACATCATCGATGACAACGATATCGACCTTCACCGAACCGTCCCGGTTCCAATATCCTCCGACGTCGGTATAGGTCCATTCCTCCCTCACCCTTGCCATGAACAGGTCCTCCAGCACACGACCCTCGTACTCTTCCAATCCTGCCATCACCGACCTGTGGAGCAGGTCATACCTGCCTGATTCCACGTAATGGATACGGGTGTCGATGAAACGGAAGTAGAACCTCAGGTACATGTCCCGTATGACCCACCGGGAATTGCGTGAATCTGGTTTCGAGAACACGGGAGACACACGCTCCACCAGACCATGGACCTTGTACAGTCTGTCGAGGTACGGACCCGAATCGGTCCCGAGGACATCATCGATATCCTTGCGACGCTCATTACCGTCGGCGATTATCTGCATGATGGTGAGATATGTCCTGTAGTCCCTGCCGAACTCCGATACGAGGATATCGCGTCCATCGTGGAGGAAGACGGAATCCATGGATAGGACCTTACGCAGCATGGACTCCGAATCGATGCATCCCGAATCCATCAGTGCGGCCACATAATGCGGCACCCCTCCGGTCAGCATGTACAGGGTCAGGAGGTCCCTCCCACAGAGGTCGGTATTATGGTCCTCCAGGATCTGTTTAAGAACCCTCTGGGGGAACGGGAGCAGCCCGATCTTGTTCGTCGGTCTGTTGAACAGGGGCTGTTTCTCATTCTCGAATATATCCACCATCATGGAATGGACGGATCCGCTCACCAGGAGGTTCATGTGGGACCCCTCACGGTACAGGTCCCACACCCTCTGGATGTCGTTGAAGATCGAAGGGTCCACGAATCTGAGGTCCTGGAACTCGTCTATTATCACGGTCAGAGGCTCGGAACGGGAATGGACCATCAACGCCCCGATGAGCTCACCGAACGATGTTATCCCCTTGGGGATGTCTATACCGGATTCCGCTATCGCCGCCTCCAGGTTCCTGCACAACCTGGACTCGTGGAGACGGGATATGAAAAGGTACACGAATCTGCAGTCCCTGACAGATTCCATCATCAGAGAGGTCTTGCCCACACGGCGTTTCCCCAGGATTACGGTGAAACGACTCTCGATCTCAGATTGTCTCCGTATCTCCCGCAGTGCTTCCAGCTCCATCTCGCGACCGTAGAACCTCATGCCTTCCTCGAAGGGTTTGTTGATATAAATTATGTTAATGCAAATTAACATAATATGCATTAATCAAAATACCGCAGACAAAGACCCACCCTTAATATCGGTCAACCCCATCGCGCGCTCATGTCAGTCAAGGAATCGCTCTTCGGAGAGATCGTGAATATCAAGGGGCACGTGGACAGCGACACCCGCGATGTCACCAAGGCCCTCATGGAGGACCAGGATGCCACCGTCGTCTTCGAGGACCTCAACGGCGGAAAGGCCGCAGGGAACCTGTTCTCCACCAGGGAGAAGACCGCGGCCGCTCTGAACATCCCCAAGGAGGGCATCGTGGAGCACCTCCTCGATGCGATCACGTCCCCCAAAGGATGCGAGCTCGTCGACGACCCCGAGTTCAGGACGAACAGCCTCCCGGTGGACCTGATGAAGCTCCCGATCCCCAAGTACTTCCCCGAGGACGGGGGACGCTACATCACCTCCGGGATCGTGGTGACCGAGTACGCAGGGAAGAGGAACGTCTCCTTCCACAGGATGATGATCATGGATTCCGGTCACATCGCCATCAGGCTTGTCCCCAGGCACACCTTCACACTCTACAACATGGCCAAGGAGAACGGGGAGGAACTGAGGATCGCCATCTGCGTCGGTGCGAGGGCAGAGGTGCTCCTGGCCGCCGCAACATCCATGGACTTCGGAGCCGACGAACTGGAGGTCGCCTCCGCCATGTGCCTCAAAGGACACGGACATCCCCTCAGGGTCGGCAGATGCGACAACGGCATCATCGTCCCCGCGGACACGGACTACGTCCTCGAGGGAAGGATCACATTCGAACAGACCACCGAAGGTCCTTTCGTGGACATCACCGGAACATACGATTTCGAGAGGCAGCAGCCTGTGATCGCAGTGGACAAGGTATGGACATGCGACGACCCCATGTTCCACCTCCTCCTGCCTGGAGGAAACGAGCACTTCATGCTCATGGGACTCCCCAGGGAACCCATGATCCTCAAAACCGTCAGACAGGCCGTCCCCAGGGTGAAGAACGTCAGGCTCACCGAGGGCGGATGCTGTTGGCTGAACGGTGTGGTGTCCATAAAGAAGAACAAGGAGGGCGACGGTGTGAACGCCATCATGGCCGCGTTCACCGGACATCCCTCCATGAAGAACGTCATCATCGTGGACGATGACATCGACATCTTCAACGACAGGGAGGTCGAGTGGGCCGTGGCCACGAGGATGCAGGGCGACGGCATCCTCAGGATCCCCGGAGCAGCGGGCTCGTCCCTGGACCCCAGTTCCCACGGCAAGACCACATGGAAGGTCGGATTCGATGCCACCGTCCCCGTGGGCACCGACATGTCCCTCTTCAAGAAGGCCACCCTGGAGTGACCCATTTCTTCCACAGACCGGGTATTGGGTGGTCCCCCGCCCGGTCACCACCACCTTCTCACCCCCTCCGAATGTTCAACTTTCCACTATACAAAGTGTAAATCACAGGTTCGCCATAAAATATCCAGACCACGACTCACATCCTGCGGACCGTTCAACGCCGGGCCGCACGAGTGATAGCATGAACAAGACAATGACAGCCGTCGTCGTTGTGCTGTTGACCGTGACAGCACTGTTCGCGATGGCCGATTATGGGGAATCGGACGGGGAGACCTATGAACAAGGCTCGACGATTCGCCATCTG
This sequence comes from uncultured Methanomassiliicoccales archaeon, assembly GCA_964499845.1. Taxonomy (GTDB): domain Archaea; phylum Thermoplasmatota; class Thermoplasmata; order Methanomassiliicoccales; family Methanomethylophilaceae; genus Methanoprimaticola. The sequence goes on along the minus strand of CAZCMJ010000020.1, from coordinate 10,969 downwards.
ACCACCGATTACACGGTGATCACCGACTGCGGGACCAGGACATATACGGACTCCAGCCTGCCGGACAAGTACATATTCGTCGCAAATTGCAACGTGAAAGAGGGGGCGTTCAGGAACTGCACATCATTAGAGGAGATCATCTTCGACAGGAGTGTTGAGTCCATAGGGGATTACGCCTTCGCCGGATGCACGAACCTGGACTACATGTCCGGATACTATCTGAAGAGCATCGGAGCCCATGCATTCGAGGGGACGGACATCTACTACCTCGGCATCGGGGAGAACATGAGGTCTCTGGGGGACTATGCCTTCAAGGACTGCAAGCACCTGAGCAGGGTCCCGATCTACAAGACATCCCTCTCATCCATAGGCAACGGGGTGTTCTACGGATGCACTAGTCTGAAACTGATAGACCTGAGGGGGATAACCAGCACGGCATCCAATGCATTCTACGGAGCCAACATAGAGAGACAGGTGCTGGATGTCGGGCAGACATACTGCCTACCGAACATACCGAAGATATGGATCGAGGACGGCTCCATGTACAGGAACGTCCCCTGGGGGAATGCCACATATTATTACATCGACAGCGAGGCGTACTCCAGGATCACCCTCTACGACATGCAGGGGAACGAGGTGGAGAACAACATCGCATACGAGAGCTATGCGACCATCAACAGGTTCACGATCGAGGCCGACAAGGACTACATCTCGGGGACCTACTACCGCACCATCCACTATCCGGACGGACTGGGTCTGGAGGATGCCAGGGCGAAATCCGGATTGGACTTCCCGCTCCCCACGGTGACCCTCGGGGACCTCACGGCAACCAAATGGGTCGTCTCCGGGATCACGGGGGAGGTGGACAAGATCGGTGCATGGTACATGCAGAAGATGGGCGACACCGTGGAACCCACACCGGTGTTCGACACCGTGGATGCTGTGTTGGACCATTCGGACGTACCGTCGGTGGTGGATACCTCCGGATTGGCGACCACACTGACGTACACGTTCGGTGACACATACCCTCAGCTTCCGGATGTGGAGGGTTACACCCACACGGGTTGGGTCGTGGGGGACGAGACCCTCGGACCGACCGACAGGATAACGGACTTCACCGTACACACCGCCCGCAGCCTGTGGACACCCACCGTATTGCACACACTCACATACACGCAGAAGGACGGAACGGTGATATCGACGGAACAACAGGGGAACGGACGTGACATCACCGTCTCAGACACCGTGGCGACGGAGGATGACCATGAGGTCTTCATCGGGTGGACGGCCGAGGGTATCGGAGAGACGATTGTCTCCGGACAGACGCTCACGATGACCGGGGATGTCACCCTCTCACCGGTCTTCGGGGAGAGGGCGGTGAGGCACGTCACATTCCTCAGCGACTCGATGCTACTGGACACCGTGGACGTCTACGATGGCCGTACGATGACGATATCCATCGACGATCCTGTCAGGGACTGGTTCGATTTCCTGTACTGGAAATCCGGTGATACGATGGTGACCAAGGGCATGTCCCTGACCGTGGACAGCGATATGGAGTTCAACGCCATCTGGAAAACCGTCCGCAAGGTCACGGTCACATACCACACAACCGACGGCCCGGTAGGAAGGGACCACCGTGCCGATTCCCCCGTCACGATATTCATGGAGCCCGGTGAATCGGATGGTATGAGGTTCGAGGGATGGGGAACAACCCCCGAGACGGATGAGGTTGCATACACCAACGGTTCCGTCGCCACACTGTCCTCGGACATCACACTCTATGCGATCTGGACCGAGGTCCCTGCGGAACCCGATGCACCCGTCGATGTGCCCCCTGTGGACCCTCCGTCATCCGAACCCACCCTGCCGGAGACCCCGATCGAACAACCTCGTCCGACTCTGCCCGAGGAACCGTCCGTACCTGATGAACCGGTGATCGAACCGGATGAACCAGAGGAGCCTTATGAACCGGAGACACCCGACACACCTGACGAGCCAATGGTTCCGACTGTCCCCGCGATCCCGGACACCAACGTGCCCGGAGGGACGGAGGCCCCGTCCGTTCAGCCGGACATCACCGTACCCTCCGTCACACCCGAAAGGACCGACGACGGACGCACCGAGCCCGTGGACGTCAGGGCCCTGGCGTTCGGTGTCGCCACAGCCATCGGAGCGGTGATGGCGGCGTTCATAGCCATGCAGATGAGACGCAACTGAGGACATGGACCGTCACCGGGCCCTCTCCGACCGTACTCCGGACGAGGGTCCGGCGCAAACCCCTAATAAGTAGGACGAGTAGTCACAGACGAGTATCATGGCAGCGATCAGACTGGGAAAGAACCACCTGAGATGGTGTTACGAATGCAACCTGCCCATAATGGAGACCAAGGAATGCCCCGTGTGCGGTTCCGCCACGGAGGAGATGGTCCTGACACCACCGGCGGATTCCAGGCCCGCCTTCGAGCACGACATCAAGCTCATCAGGGACATCCTCGACCGCGACTACGGAGAGGGTGTAGGTACATCAGTCATCCCCGACGGACATGTGGTCATCCTCAGCAAGGCACCGTCCCTGGACAGGATGGACGAGGTCCTGATCGACGGAGCGGTCATCGCCACCATGAGATACGACATGGGCTCAGGATGGAAGTTCGTCTCCCGTATGCAGGGTGCCTACAGGATCGGCAAATGCTACTCCAAGGGATACGTGGTCTGCGACCCCGGTGCGATCCCCTTCGTCAGGGAGAGCAAGAACCTGATGGCCCCCGGTGTCATCGATGCGGACCCCGATATCAAGGAAGGCGACGAGATCATCATCGTCTCCCCTGAGAGGGAGGTCATCGCCACCGGAATGGCCAGGATGACCGGGCCGCAGATGGTGGAGGCCGACAAGGGTGTCGCCGTGAAGACCAGATGGTACAAGCCCGAGGAGTTCAGGGACCTCTCCGACAAGCCCCACACATGGGACGAGGTGGTGGAGGCCAACAGGGCCGTCATCGAGAAGAGGGTCACCGAGGCCACCGGATTCATCAGGAACACCATCGAGAAGAACAACCTGCCCGCCATAGTCTCATTCTCCGGAGGGAAGGACAGTCTGGTCTCCCTCCTGCTCACCATCGATGCGGGACTGAACCTGCCCGTGCTCTTCGTGGACACGGGATTGGAGTTCGACGAGACCGTCCAGCACGTTCACGATGTATGTCAGAGACACAACCTCAGACTGATCGAGGAGAAGGCCCCCACGGATGCGTTCTTCGGGAACCTGGTGTACTTCGGGCCCCCTGCCAAGGACTACAGATGGTGCTGTAAGACCAACAAGCTCGGCCCCACGGTGGGTGCGATCACCAAGAACTTCCCTGACGGTGTGCTGTCGTTCATCGGACAGAGGAAGTACGAGTCCGAGGCGAGGAACTCCAAACCCCGCGTATGGAGGAACCCCTGGACCCCGGGACAGGTCGGTGCGTCCCCCATCCAGAACTGGTCCGCCATGCACGTGTGGCTCTACATATTCTACAAGAAGGAGCCCTTCAACGTGTGGTACACCCGCGGACTGGACAGGATCGGCTGCTTCCTCTGCCCCGCATCGGACCTTGCGGAGTTCGAGATTGTGGCCGGCAACAGCGCCAGGTGGGACCAGTGGGACGAGTACCTGGACAAGTACATGGAGGACCGCGGACTCCCCAAGGAGTGGAAGGAGTACGGTCTGTGGAGATGGAAGAACGCCCCCAAATCCATCAGGGAGGAGGTCCAGAGGGTCTCCGGAAGGGAGGTGTCCGAACTGACGAAACAGACCAAGACACCCGAGACCGGTCCCCTGACCATCAAGGTCCAGGAGGGTTATTCGCCCTGTGTCATCGGATTCAGCATCGAGGCGGCCCTCTCGAGGCCGATTGACCTGGAGAAGGTCAGGCCGTTCACCCATGCCCTGGGATGGGTCCCCGAGATGGACCCCGAGGGACAGTACATCACCGCCAACTACCTGACCATCTACAGGGAGGGCTCCATCATATCCAAGGCCAACGTGGAGAACGACGCCAGGATGGAGATGGACCATGCGTTCCAGGTGATCATCCGCGCCGAACAGTGCGTGGGATGCGGACTCTGCGCCGCCAGATGCACCCCCAAGGCCCTCTACATGGAGGACGGCAAGGTGAGGATCAACGAGGACGAGTGCATATTCTGCAAGGACTGCTTCGGACCCTGCCCCTCGGTCAACTTCGCCAGGAACGAGGAGTTCGAACAGTGAGGATTAATAATCAGGCCACGATGGAGAGATGATACACATGATGATAGACCCCGACGACCTGGCAGTTGTGATGGAGAAAGACCCTGCGATCGTCGACGAGAACGACGCGATAAAGTACCATACCGGCCTCCAGGCCGTGAGCATGTACAGGGAGAGCCATCAACTATGGCTCGCAGGTGAGAAGGAGAAGGCCAGGGAGATAAACTTCAGGGCCCACCAGCTCACCGGATGCGACATCCACCCCGGTGCCACCATCGGCAAGAGGTTCTTCATAGACCATGCCACGGGAGTGGTGATCGGTGAGACCGCGATCATCGGCGAGAACGTGTCCCTGTACCAGGGAGTGACCTTGGGAGGGGTCTCGTTCAACAAAGGGAAGAGACACCCCACCATCGGGAACCATGTGGTCATCGGCTGCAGCGCCAGCGTCCTCGGGAACATCACCATCGGGAACAACGTTAGGATCGGTGCCGGATCGGTGGTCCTCAAGGACGTACCCGACGACTGCACTGTGGTCGGAGTGCCCGGGAAGATCGTGAGACGCGCAGGCGTCAAGACCAACCAGGACCTGGACCACAACGACCTGCCCGATGTGGTCAGCGAGACCATCCAACAGATGCAGAGGGAGATCTCCGAACTCAGAGCGGAGATCGAGGCCCTCAGAAAAGGGAACTGATCACACCATCATCCTCAGGGACCTGAGATAACTCTCCACGACGGAGATGCTGTGGAGCAGTGACTCCGACATATCGTCCGGGATCCGCCCTCTGAGGGATTCCACGGATTCCCGGACACGTCCCATCATATAGAACGACAGTTCGGCAAGGAACCTCAGGTCGTCCGTGGACTCGGCCATACGGATGATGGAGGTTATCCTCTTCGCAGTGATGTTCGCGGATTCCGGGATGATCTCCATGAATCCCGCAACATCATCACATTTTGTCGGGATCATGGCGCGGAAGACATCATCGACACCGTGACGGTATGCCTCCAGGAACCGGATGTACGTACGGTATGCGACCATGTCCCCCAGTTGACCTTCAGGAACATTGCGTATGCTGAGGAAACCGTCCTCACAGGAGACCGTGACCTCTCCGACGAAACCCATGTGACCGATATCGATCCCCACAGGGTCCATATCCTCTCCGCCGACCCATGCCACATATGTGTCACTCACGGTCGATCACCGCCGTCGCCCTCTCGGTGGCCTTCAGGACCATCCCCTGACGGGAATCATCGAACTCCAGATATCCGCACATTATGAGACTGCGGACATCGTTCATGTCCCCCTCGTCAAGAGAGGACATGTCGACCCCGTCGTATCTGGATATCGCATCGTAGAGTCTGGATTTGCGTCTGCGGTACTTGGACATGATCGATCGGAACTTCCAATCGGGAAGTCGCCCATAATACCTCCCACTGTTCCTTCGGACCACCCGTTCCGAAGGCGGAGACCTCCCCTTTATCTACCCGACCCAGGATACAGATTCGATCTCAAATGTCACTCATGATCCACAACACACTCACAAACTCCAAGGAGGAGTTCGTCACCATCGAGCCGGGAAAGGTAAGGATGTATGTCTGCGGGGTCACCGTCTACGACGACATCCATATGGGCCACGCCAGGAGCATGATCGTCTTCGACACCGTCGCCCGTTACCTCAGATACCTGGGCTACGAGGTCACCCACGTCACCAACTTCACCGATGTGGATGACAAGATCATCACCCGTGCGGCCAAGGAGGGCATCGAACCCCTGGACCTCTCCAAGAGGTACATCGACAGGTACTTCGAGGATGCGGCCAAACTCGGGATCAACAGAGCGGACATCTATCCCAAGGCCAGCGAGTGCATCCCCGACATCATCGCCATGGTCCAGAAGATCATCGAGAACGGCTTCGCATACGTCACCAGCGACGGCAGCGTGTACTTCTCCGTCGACAAGGTGGAGGACTACGGCAGGCTGACCAATCAGAAACTGGAGAACATGAGCAACCAGGGGAGACAGGTCCTCAACGACGAGGAGAAGAGGAACCCCATGGATTTCGCCGTGTGGAAGGCCGCCAAACCCGGCGAATGCTCCTGGGACTCCCCCTGGGGCAAGGGCAGGCCGGGATGGCACATCGAGTGCTCCGCCATGATCGACAAGTACCTCGGTGAGCAGATCGACATCCACGGCGGAGGGAACGACCTCATCTTCCCCCATCACGAGAACGAGATCCTCCAGACCGAGGCCGTCACCGGGAAGCCTCTGTCCAACTACTGGATGCACAACGGTATGCTCCAAGTGAAGGGACACGGCATGAGCAAGGAGGAGAAGATGTCCAAATCCCTGGGCAACTTCTTCACAGTGAAAGATGTGGCGGAGAAGTTCGACACACAGACAATCAGGTTCTACTTCCTGAACACACACTACATGTCGCCCCTCGTCTACGGGGAGGACATGCTGGAGGAGGCCAGGAACGCCAACGCCAGGATCGTCAACAACTACAGGGAGCTGGTCTCCTATGTGAGGAACGCACCCGAGGGGGATGCCGAGGCGGATGACTGCTGCGACCTCATCGAAGGTTACAGACAGGCGTTCAAGGATGCCATGGACGATGACTTTAACACCAGACAAGCGATCGAGGTCCTCTTCCAGATGGTCAGGGCCACCAACAAGGCCATGGCGGAGAAGACACTCTCGAAGAAGGCCGCCGAGAGGCACATCGCCCTCATCGACGAGTTCAACGGCATCCTCAACATCATCCCATCCGACGAGGGAGCGGACGACGAGACCCTGGACGATGTCCTGAACATCCTCATCGACCTGCGCGGAGAGCTCAGGAAGAAGAAGATGTACGACCTGGCGGACATGATCCGTGACAGACTGAAGGAATCCGGAATATCACTCGAGGATTCCTCGGACGGTGCGAAATGGAAGAAGATCTGACCAAGAAGACCATCCTTGCCCTCGGAGGAGGTGTCCTCCTGCCCGAGGGTTTCACCCTCCCCTGCAGGATATCCCATTCCACCGCAGGTCCCGGGGCCGGATTCGGCTCCTTCGCATTCTCCTTCGGCGGATACAGGGTTAAGAAATCCGTATCCTACGAGAAGGGGGAATTCGAACTGCACCAGGACGGGGATGGGAGACTGTCCCTGACCCGCAACGGGGAACCGTTCATAGATTCGATCACGATCGAACCTGTCGTCCGTCACTGCCCGGAACAGGCGTTCTTCAACCTGGACCCCAGATGCATGTTCCACTGTGCATACTGCAACTCACCCCTCCTGGACATGAACGAGGACAAACAGCTGTCCACCAAGAGGATCATGGAGATGCTCAGGGAATCCGTCTCCGAACACCGTGTGAAGGCTGTGTCGTTCACAAGCGGTGTCGTCGGCAGCATCGATGAAACGGTGGAGAGATTCACGGAGGTCATCAGGGCCGTGAGGTCGGAATACCCCGACATGCCGATTGGAGTGGAACCGTATGTCTCCTCGAAGGAGCACATCATCATGCTGAAGGATGCGGGTGCGGACGAGATCAAGATCAACATCGAGACTCCCCGCAGGGACATCTTCGAGAGAGTGTGTCCCGACCTGGATTTCGACGGGATATGGACACTCCTCGGTGATGCCGTCTCGGTCTTCGGAAGGGGACGTGTGATATCCAACATAATCTACGGTATGGGCGAATCCGATTCCGATCTGGAGGATGCGATGGAGAGGATGTGCTCCATGGGCGTGATCCCGGGACTCAGGGCACTGAGGACCAACGGAATGAACTCCGGACAACTGGAATCGGCCATCGGACATCCGGAACCGGTGACCCCTAAGAGGGCCATGGACCTTGCGAGGAAACAGAAAACCATCCTCGCGAGACATGGTATGGACACAAGGACATCCGTCACCATGTGCATGGAATGCGGATGTTGCGACCTGGTGCCGTTCAGGGACCTGTGATCACTCGGACGTTTTCCGGGACACCTTCCTCTTGGCGTCCTCCAGGAGTTCGCATCCCTTGCATCTGGAGCCCACGGTGGGCTCCCCGCAGTCACACAACCTGAGGTTTGATTGGGGGTACTCCCTGTAGAGCATGGGCTTCAACGTGTCGTATGATGACAGGATGCTGTACCTGGCACCGGGGGACCTGTCCTCCAACTGGTCGACGATGTCCCTGTACTGGTTCCTGAGTGCCTCCTTCCAATAGGGACACTCTCCGTCCCAGTACTCCAGACCGGAGACGATCGCATAGAGCAGGGCCTCCTTCTCCGGGATCATCCTCAGCGGGAGGAACCTCGGTATCAGACCGGGTTGCACCTTCTCGTGAGGCCCCAGCCTGGCCAACCTCTCCACATCCCCTCTGACAAAGTTCATCATGACCGACTGGGCCATATCGTCGAGGTTGTGTCCCGTGGCCAGGAACCTGGCCCCGATCCTGCGGGCCTCGTCGTTCATCAATCTCCTTCTGAAGACGCCGCAGTATGTGCATGGACTGTTGCCGGAACAGATAGGTGCCACCGAATCCATGGTGACCCCAAGTTCGGAGAAGGATCTGAGATGGAAATGGATGTCGTTCTCCTCGCAGTAGCGTCTGACGATGTCCACACTCGGAGGACGGTAACCTTCGATGCCCTCGTCTATGGTGATGGCGTGGACCTCCACGCCGTTCCTGGGCCCGAACACGGATGACACCATCTTCAGTGTCACCATGCTGTCCTTGCCACCGGACACCGCCACCGCGATCCTGTCCCCGGGATAGACGTGGATCTGCTTGCGGATCTCCTTCTTCACCCGCTTGTCCACATACCTCATGAAATGGTCAGCACACAGATGTGTCCCGTTGTACCTGATGTATGTGACCGCATCCCTGCCGCAGATGTCACATCTCATCGCCGGGAACCTCCATCAGGGACTCCAGTTTGGATGCCAGCACCTTGGACGGGATGTCCGGCAGGGAGATCATCGTGGTCCTGCCGCCGTCGTTGACGACCTCGGTCCTGAGCAGCCCCTGCCCCTCCATCTTCTGCACATAAGTCCAGAACTGGGTGTGCTTCCTCGGAGTGATGGAATACTCCTCGCAGACGACCGCATAGGTCTTCTCGGCGGCGGTGATCGATATGGACAGGTTGGTCTTCATCGCCCTGGCGATGGCCAACAATGCGACGCGCTGGTTGATGTCCAATGATGCGAGCTTCGATTCCGTGACGTTGCTGTAGATCATGGCCTTGGCGGCACGGACGTGCTCCACATCGATCTCCCCCCTGTCATCGCCCTCTGCGATGTTGGCGGCCCTGTCGAGCAGTTCTATCGCCATCCTGGCATCACCGTACTCCGCGGCATTGACGGCTATCAGCTCCAGGGAGTCCTCGGATATCCTCCCGGGGAGGATGGCCTCCTCCGCCCTGGCGGTGACGATCCTCAGGAGCTCGTCCTTGGTGTACCTGTTGAATGTGACGGTGTTGGACCTCCTGAATGTGGAACGGGAGGCCTCATCCAGTCTGTCCAGTATCGGATACTGCGATATCAGGACCAATGACACGGTGGCCGAATCCACGGCACCGTCGGAGAAACGTGTGAGTTGGTAGATGAGGTCGATCTGACTCTTCCCTATGAGGGAATCCGCTTCATCCAGGACTATGACCAAGTTGCGTCTGTTGGCCAGGAGATGGTTCCTCAGCACACGGGCCATCTCGTCCACGGAGAAACCCCTGTCGGGATATCCCGGGTCGAAGAACCGTATCATCTGGAGCATCACCGATGCCTCGGAACCCCTGTTCCTACAGTTGACGAATATGGTCTCGATGGGCTTCCCCTTGGACCTGCAGTAATCGCCCATGTCCGCACAGAACCTCTTGGCCGTGGCAGTCTTACCGGTACCGACGCTCCCCGTGAGGAACGCACTGCACGCCCTGCCGTCCAGGGCCAGAGGGCGGAACAGGAGCTCCAGGGTGTCCATCTGCGCCTCCCTGTCGACCAGCACCTTCGGTACATAGTCGTAATCGAGTTTGGATGCATCCGCGATGATCGTAGACCTGGATTCGAACATGTCAGTTCCTGCTGCAGCGTATCAGTCCGGAACAGGGGATGACCCCTATCCCCTCACGCTCCCATACATCGGAGATCAGGTTGATACCGAGGGAGTCGGAAGCCATATGGCCGGATATGATCAGGTTCACGTTGGCCTTCCTGGCCTCCTCGTAGTGGCTCTCGGGGAAGTGCATGCCCACGACGGTCCCGACACCGGCATCCGCCAGTTTCTGATACATCTCCTTGGGACCGGATGTGCCCCCGGTCATCTTGAACACCACATTCCCGCATCTGCCATCCTTGGAACCGACCATGATCCTGGGGCCGTCGTTGCATCTGGCCGCGGACCTGAACTCGGGCTCCGTGAGGAGGGTGTCGGTGATGTCGGAGAGTCTGTAGGGGACCTTCTCGGAGAAGAGCACCTCCAGGTAATCCTGGACCATGTTGTCCGCGGGGGAATGGATATTGAACAGTGGGATGCCCAGGAGCCCCGCGGCATCCACCGCCTGGTTGTAGTTGGATCCGAGGACCCCTCTGAGGACCTCGTCCACCCTGGGCTTCAGGATGCCCTCGGCGACGTTGATGGGCACACCGGCGTTGTGGAACATGTCCGCCTGTATGGACATGACCTCGGGGAACCTGGACCTGGCCGTCCCGATGGGATGGTGGGCGACGACCGCGGAGATGTCCCTACCCTTCTCCCTGAGC
>CAZCMJ010000019.1:0-24726 GCA_964499845.1 uncultured Methanomassiliicoccales archaeon | reverse complement strand
TTCGAATTCACATCCCCTACATTCTGTCAGACCATCTTTCATTAGGATCGACCGCGGTTCTGTCGCAGATGTCCAATCATCCGAATGATTTTACAAAGAAGACGATGGACACATCCTGAATGGATGTCCTCGGCAGATATCGCCCATCTGCCGGACAGCCTTCACCTCACCGGGGGAATAAGGGTGACTCCGAGGAATCGATGGCAGACCGTACGGGAAGAATCTATGATGAGGGAACAGAACCACATCCCGCCCAATATCACACAACAGATCCAGATAACATCCAACGGATGTATAAGTAAAAACACAATCCGAATGGACAAACGTCCAATGGAACCAAATAAGACAAGCCCACCGACAATAACAAACAAAGTGGAGAAAAATGGTGGACTGGGCGCGATTTGAACGCGCGACTTCTTGCTTGCAAAGCAAGCGATCTTCCAGCTGATCTACCAGCCCACTAGAATCCCCTTATTTACATGACAAATATAAACTTTTCGATTTCTGAAATCCTGAATAACCTTGAAAAGTTGGGCTTTTTTCGAACCGGAATGCGACTATCCAGTGGTTTATGACAATCTATTTAGGGAATCTTTCTTTCGTCCGTGAAGACTCATGCGCGATAGATCGACGCGCACGGGAAGCGCACATCTCAAATACGAACAGTATATGATGATGCATGTTAGCAAGTAGCACGGGGTGAACCCAATGTTTGGAAAGAGCATCAGACTTGAGAGGATTATGGACAGAAACACAGGGAACTGCGTCATCGTTCCCATGGACCACGGCATCTCCATCGGGCCCACCGAGGGACTCATCAACATGAAGAAAGCGGTCGATGATGTCGCCAACGGGGGTGCCACAGCCGTCCTCATGCACAAGGGACTCATCCGCTACAGCCACCGTACAAGCGGTAACGATATCGGATTGATCCTCCACCTCTCCGCTTCCACCGACCTTGGCGTCACCAGCAACAGCAAGGTGCTCGTGGCTACTGTCGAAGAGGCTCTCAAGATCGGTGCGGATGCGGTCTCGGTCCACATCAACGTCGGTGCGGAGACCGAACCCACTATGCTCAACGACCTTGGTAAGATCTCCAAGGATTGCAGCGAATGGGGTATGCCCCTTCTTGTGATGGCCTACCCCCGCGGACCCAAGATCGAGAACTCATACGACCCCGATGCGGTGGCACATGCCGCCAGGGTCGCCGCAGAACTCGGTGCGGACATCGTGAAATGCAGTTACACGGGAGACATCGATTCGTTCAGAGAGGTCGTCAAGGGAACCCTCGCCCCCGTAGTCATAGCCGGTGGCCCCAAGATGAACTCCGATGATGAGATCCTCCAGATGGTCTATGATTCCATCCAGGCCGGAGGACATGGAGTCTCCATAGGCAGGAACGTGTTCCAGCATAAGGATGTGGAGGCCATGACACGTGCCATCTCAGACATCGTCCTCCGCGGATACACCGTCGAGGAAGCTAAGAAGAACAACCTCGCGTGATAGCATGGACAAGGAACTCTGGATAAGAGCGGACCTGTCGGACGACAAGGAGGAACGCAAGAACCTGGTCATCTCCGCACTTGAATCGGGCATCGGTAAAGCACTCGTGAGACCCGAGGACTCCGACTTCGCAGAATGTGGAAAGGTGGAATTGCACTTTAACGACAACGGGAAGATCTCCGGAGATGTGGAACTCGTCGAGCTCAGATGTCCCGAAGACCAGGACCGTGCGATGGACATGGCAGGCAAGGTCGGAGCGGTGATCCTCGATTCATCAGACTGGACGATCATCCCCTTGGAGAATCTGATCGCAAGGTTCAGAGACTCGGGGACCAAGGTCCTCGCTTGTGCCGAGGACATAGAACAGGCCAAGCTCTACATGCAGACCCTGGAGAAAGGGGTCGACGGCATCGTCATCAGCACGACCGATCCGAACGGAATCAGAGCGTTCGCCAACGTCATATGCGGATGCGGAAAGGTGGACCTCTCGGTCGTCGAGGTCGAGAGTCTCAAGAACATCGAGATGGGCGACCGCGTCTGCGTCGACACCGTGTCATTGATGTCCCCCGGAGAGGGGATGCTCATCGGATCCCAGGCCGCATGCCTCTTCCTGATTCAATCAGAAAGCGAGGACAACGGATATGTTGCGGCCAGACCGTTCAGGGTGAACGCAGGGGCCGTCCACGCATATGTACTGGGCCCGGAGGGAAGGACCAGATATCTGGCCGAACTGAGGTCGGGAGAACCGGTCGTCCTCGTCAACAAAGACGGCGACATGAGGATCTCCGCAGTCGGAAGGTGCAAGGTCGAACAAAGACCTCTCCTGCTCCTGACCGCCAAAGCCGGCGATGATACGTACTCCACCATACTCCAGAATGCCGAGACCGTCAAGATGGTCGGACCCGATGGGGCGATCTCCGTATCCAAGATCAAGAAGGGCGACAAGCTCTTCGCCAGGATTGAAGCCGGGGGACGCCACTTCGGAATGAAGATCGAAGAGACGATAAGGGAGATCTGATGAAGGTCTGTGCCTCGCTCAGCGGGATGTCCGACCTTGACCTTGCCGACGGGGCGGACATGGTCGAGATCAGGCTGGACCTCCTAGGGGAAGTCCCCGACATCAAGGGCAAGGGGCTGTTGGTAACATATCGCGGCCCCATCGACCTGGATGTGCTCCCCGAAGGATTCTCTGGGACCATCGACATAGGGGAGGAACCCAGACCGGACACCGACCTGGACGTGGTGGCATCCCATCACAACTATGAGACCACGCCTGATGCGGAACGTATCCGCTCCATACTGAGGGGCATGGACTGCGACGTCTGCAAGGGGGCGTTCACGGTCAACAGGTTCACAGACCTGGTGAGCATCCTTGATGCCGCAGAATCAATCGGAAAGAGACATGTGATCCTCGGAATGGGTGCCCTTGGGACCATCACACGCATAAGGCAGACGATTCTCGGCAATGAGTTCTCATTCGGATATGTCGGTGAACCCACCGCCCCGGGACAGCTGAGTGTGGAGGAGATGTCCGCACTCGGTGATGACTGCATGATCATGGGCATACTCGGCAACCCGCTCACCAAGAGCAGGTCCCCCAGAATGCAGAACGCCGCCCTGAAGGCCTCGGACATCAATGGGATATACCTGCCGTTCGAAGCATCGGACCTGGACCAGGTGGAGGAGGTCATCCGCGGATACGACATCCGTGGTGTGAACGTCACCACCCCCTACAAACAGGACATCATGGACCATATCGATGTTGTCGACAGGTCCGCATCCACGATCGGTGCGGTCAACACCGTTGTCAACAACAGAGGACGGCTCGAAGGGTACAACACGGATGTTGTGGGGATAGACACCGCCCTGAGCAAAGCCAGATTCGAGGCCGAGGACAAGAGGATCCTGATCATGGGTTCAGGCGGTGCCGCGAAAGCCTGCATCCATTACATGATGGAGAACAACTGCGACGTCACCGTCACGGGACGGAACCGTGAGACCGGAGAGGAGGTCGCAAAGGAACACGGCGCCACATACCGCGCACCCACATCGGTTTCCGTGAAAATGTACGACCTGGTCGTGAACTGCACACCTGTGGGGATGTATTCCGAAGGACCCTACCCGATCAACATCTCAGCCCTGACCAGGCACCAGGCGGTGTTCGACATGGTGTATGGGTCGGAGACCCCCTTGGTGAGGGAAGCACTCTCCAAAGGATGCACCGTCGCATATGGAGCGGATATGCTCGCCGGGCAGGGTGCCGCATCATTCGGACTGTGGACCGGCATCAACGATACATTCGATGTCATGAGGAGGGAATTGGATTGAGTATCGGAACATCCCATGGCGCGATCACCGTGATAAACGCCATGCCGTGCGGCATAGGTGCCACCATCGGTGTCGACTTGGAGACCAGAGCGGATTTCAGGATCGGAGGCGAATCCCGTGAAGTGAACATAGTCCAGGACCCCTCCGAGGACACCTCGATGGCACGCATCTGTATCAGAAAGGCGTACGAACACATCGGCATCCCCGAACCGGAAGGATGGACCCTCGGAACAGACTCGGAGATACCCGTGTCCAGGGGGTTAAAGAGCTCCAGCACGGCGTGCAACGCGATACTCAGGGCGGTCATGCAGGAGACAGGCACGGAGATGGACCCCGTCGATCTCATCAGACTCGGGGTGGAGTGTGCCAGGGAGGCCCACGTCACCGTGACGGGTTCCTTCGATGATGCCTGCGGAAGCGGCCTTGGAGGACTTGTCATGACCGATAACAGAAAGGACGAGATCATAGCCCGGGCGGACCCGGGCGAATACGATGTCGTCATCCACGTCCCCAGATTCAAGATAAGGAAGACAGGTCTGCCATTGGACAGACTCCACGAGGTCGCATCCGAACTGAGGAAGGCCATAGACATCGCCATGGAGAATCCGTTCGAGGCGATGACCATAAACGGCCGTATCATCTCCAAGGCGTCTGACGTGGACAACAGTCTCGCCGAAAGGGCCGTTGCCATGGGGGCACTGGGTGCCGGCATGTCCGGTTCCGGACCCGCGATAGCCATAGTGGTCACCAAAGGGGATGGGGAGAGGTTCGCCAGAGATCTGGGCATCGGACCTGACGAGACCATCATCACCAAGACGAGGTGTGGTCAATGACATCGATAAGGTTCAAAGGAGGGGTTGTGAAGGGAAAGGTCCTCCCCCCTCCCTCTAAAAGCCATACACACAGAGCATTCTTCCTCGCATCCATGGCGAAGGGGAGGTCCGTTATCACCCATGCGCTGCTGTCATCGGACACCAGGGCAACGCTCGATGCCTGTCGCATGATGGGTGCGAACATACAAGTGGAAGGGGATTCCGTGAGGATCGATGGTGGCGACCTACATGCCCCTGAAGGGATTGTGGATGCGGACAATTCCGGCACTACGATGAGGATCTTCGCAGGACTGTGCTCCATGTTCGGAGAGGAGGTCACAATCACCGGTGATGAATCCCTCAGGAAAAGGCCTATGGGGAAACTGTTGGATGCGTTGGAACAGACCGGAACTGTATGCACTTCCGACAACGGATTGCCGCCGGTTACGATCAAAGGACCCAACCGGGGAGGTGACATCCACATCGATGGAAGCGTCAGTTCCCAATACATCACATCGATCCTTATGACATCACCCATGCTGGATTCGGACTCCAGGGTGACAGTGGACGGCAACATGGTCTCCGCACCCTATCTGGACGTGACGACACACATGATGCGCCTGTTCGGGGCAGATGCGAAAAGGGAGGACAATATGTTCACCATCAAAGGAGGGACAGGATACGAACCGTACGACTATCGCGTCCCTGCTGATTTCTCATCCGCGGCATTCCCACTGGTGGCAGGGGCCATAGGGGGGAAGGTCACCGTAACTGGCATGGACCTGGACGATCCGCAGGGCGACCGCAGGATCATCGATGTCATCAGGAAGGTCGGTGCAGAGGTCACGGTGGAAGGGGATAGCATAACATCCGAAAAGAAGGTTCTGAGAGGATGTGACATTGACATGGGCGAGATACCGGACCTGTTCCCTATAACCGCGGTCCTCCTGAGCACTGCCGAAGGGGATAGTAGACTCTATGGAGCACCTCAGCTCAGATTCAAAGAAAGCAACAGGATCGAGACTGTCGTCAATATGATCAACGCCATCGGTGGGGATGCCGAGGCCACGGACGACGGCTGCATCATCCATGGGAGACCGAACCTAAGGGGCGGAAGGATCGTCCATAAAGGGGACCACCGCATCATGATGTCGGCGGCGATCGCATCATTGGTCTGCGAAGGGACTGTGGAGATGGACGACATGGAATGCTGTGCTGTGTCCTACCCGGACTTCGTCCAACAGATGGAATCGCTCGGAATGGACTATGAGGTGATATGATGCACCAGATAGGAAAGAAACTGACGTTCACACTGTTCGGAAGGAGTCACGGCCCATGCGTCGGAGGGATACTTTCAGGGATGCCGCCCGGATTCCGGGTGGACCTTGAGAAGGTGTCTGCGGAGATGGAACTGAGGAAACCCACAGGCAGGATCGGAACGCCCCGCAGGGAGAAGGATGCTGTTGAATTCGTCCAGGGTCTTAGGAACGGCATCACCGACGGAAACCCCATCCTGATGAGGATCGCCAACGGAAACACGGACGGGTCGAAATATATGAGGTTCTACGAAACCCCCCGCCCCGGTCATGCGGACCTTCCGGCATTACTGAAATTTCCCGATCACGATCTGAGAGGGAGCGGACAGTTCTCAGGAAGGCTCACAGCCGCCGTGGTTGCAGCAGGTGCCATCGCGAAACAGTACATCGCAGAAGAGGGCATCCAGGTGGACGCATTTACAAGGTCCGTGGGGAACATACGCGACAACAACCGGCGTGACGGAGAGGACGCCCACATATCCAGAGGATTCGCGACACGTGCGTGCACCTCCGAACTCGATGATGCCATGAGAGTGGAGATCGAGACCGCAGGTTCCGAAGGGGACAGCGTCGGAGGCGTGGTCGAATGTATCGTAACAGGTCTGCCGATCGGATTCGGAGGGATATGGTTCGATGCATTGGACTCGGACCTCGCGAGGGCGATGTTCGGCATACCAGCATGCAAAGGCGTGGAGTTCGGAGACGGATTCAGATTGGCACACATGAGAGGTTCCGAGAGCAACGACGGATACAGATATGATGATGGAAGGATCGTCACAGGGACCAATCATATGGGAGGCATCGTCGGAGGCATGTGCGATGGCGCCCCGGTCGTATTCCGTGTGGCTTTCAAGCCCACCCCATCCATAGGCAGAGAACAGAAGACGGTGAATCTGAAAACAGAGGAAGACGATACGGTCTCCGTAGAGGGAAGACATGACCCTTGCATCGTGCCCCGTGCAGTGGCCGTTGTGGAAGCCATGGCAGCACTGACGGTTGCCGATCAGATGATGAGGGGATACTGATGGAACTTAATGAGATAAGGGATGAAATCGAAAGGATAGACCTCCAGATCCTTGAATTGACCAAAAAGAGGCTGGAACTGGCCAAAGAGGTTGGGAAGAATAAAGTGGAGACTGGTGCGGCGGTCAGGAACATAGAGGTCGAGAACAAGGTCATCGACAGATACAGAGGATTCGCTCTAGAAAACGGAATGAACCCCACCTGTGCGGAGACGATATGCAAAACACTCATGCAGGAATCCATAGAGGTACAATCCGCCCTTCCCAGAAAGGCATCAGCCCTCAGGCATATTGCCATAATCGGCGGATATGGGAAGATGGGGCGCTGGCTGGCGGACCTGTTCAGGCAATCCGGACACAGGGTGGACGTGATCGACCCGTCCGCAGGAAACGGACTGACGATCGAGGACTGCAAATGGGCGGATACGGTCATAATCTCCATCCCCATCTCGAGGACCGCAGGCGTCCTTGAGAGATTGGACTCCATATGCAAGGAGGATGCGTTGATCTTCGATATAGCGTCTCTGAAATCCCCCTTTATAGAGAAACTGAGGGAGATGGGGGCCAGGAGAAAGGTCTGTTCCGTTCACCCAATGTTCGGACCCTCTGCAGGAACGATGTATGACAGGAACCTGCTGGTCTGCAACTGCGGATCGGATTCCGCTGTGGATGAGGCCATCCGCCTTCTAGGGAACCATGGGGCCAACATCCGCACGATGGAGGTTGAGGAGCATGATATGTACATGTCCTATGTCCTCGGCCTGAGCCATGCTGTGAACATCGCATTCTTCACAGTACTGGAGAGGAGCGGAATAAGCTTCAGAGATATGAAGTCCGTTGCATCCACCACATACTCCAAACTAATGGACTCAAACCTGTCCGTGGCGATGGAGGACCCATACCTGTACTATGAGATCCAACATCTGAACGTCAACAGAGATAAGATGCTGAAGGAGTTCGGGGACTCGACCAGGGCCATCGTGGAAGCGGCACAGGCAGATGACGCCACAGAATTCAAGAACCTGATGGATAAAGGTCGCGAATACTTCTCGTAAACCTGACATCGGCCTCCTGGAACAACGCCGGGGGGCCGAACGACACATCCCGAATGAAATTTCAAGATTGTGTATTGCCGCCGGGATACACCCGGCGGCATTTGATGTTTCTAAGTTGCTATCACTCGAGATATGCACCGTTGGCACCGGAGGTGACGAGCCTACGGTACTTCTTCTGAACACCGGTGACAGGACGGTCGATGATCTTCACCTCGGCCATACGCTGTTTGATCTCATCGTCGGACAATCTAACGTTGAGTGTCCTGGCAGGAATGTCGATATCGATGATATCGCCGTCCATCACTGCGGCGATGGGGCCTCCGGCATATGCCTCAGGGGAGACGTGACCTATGGCACCACCACGTGATGCCCCGGAGAACCTTCCATCGGTAATTAGGGCAACCGATTCGCCCAGCCCCCTTCCCATGATGAGGCTGGTGGGCGAGAGCATCTCAGGCATACCGGGAGCTCCTTTCGGACCCTCGTATCTGATGATCACAACATCACCGGAGACGATATCACCAGATGTTATGGCCTCGGCGGCATCCTTCTCACAATCGAATACCCTGGCCTTTCCGCTGAACTTCATCATCTTCGGGCTGACAGCAGACTGTTTGATGACCGAACCTTCAGGAGCGATGTTTCCTTTGAGAACAGCGATCCCTCCCTCGGCATGGAAGGGATTGTCCTTGGATCTGAGAACCTCATGGTCCTTGACAACACCGTCCGCGGCAATCTGCCCCATGGTCTTCCCATTACCTGTGGGAACGTCAAATATGCCATCCTTCAGAATGTTGAGGACAGCGGGGATTCCTCCCGCCAGGTCCAGATCCTTGATACTATATGGTCCTCCGGGCCTGAGACTGGTGATGTGGGGAGTGTCCCTGGAGATCCTATCGAAATCATCGAGGGTCACAGGACATCCGAAATCCTTGGAGATCGCAGGAAGGTGCAGGGCGGTGTTGGTGGATCCACCGATGGCCATGTCCACACGGATTGCGTTGAAGAAAGATTCCTTGGAAACGATGTCACGGGGCTTCATATCCTTCCTAACGAGTTCAACGATCCTCCTTCCGGTCTCCCTTGCGATGGAGAGTTTCCTGTTGTCATCGGCAAGAGCGGTAGCACACCCTGTGAGACTCAGACCCAGAGTCTCGGTGAGACATGCCATCGTATTGGCGGTGAACAGTCCGGAACAACTTCCTTTACCAGGACAAGCGGCACATTCAATGGTCCTGAGCTCGTCCTCATCTATCTTACCTGCAGAATACGAACCGACAGCTTCGAAGACAGACTGCAGATCGAGTGACCTGTCCCCATGCTTTCCGACCTCCATGGCACCACCAGTGACGATGAGTCCGGGAACGTTCATCCTACCCATTGCCATCAACATACCAGGAGTGACCTTGTCACAGTTGGACACACCGACCCAACCATCGAATGCGTGTCCTTCTACCATGACCTCACAGGCATCGGAGATGACCTCTCTCGAGATGAGCGAGTACCTCATCCCCTTGTGACCCATGGCGATCCCGTCACAGACGGCGGGAACACCGAAGACGAAGGGCTTTCCGCCAGCCTCCACGATACCTTCCTTGACGGCCTCCACGATCTCATTGAGGTGGATGTGTCCGGGAACGATCTCGTTCCATGAATTTGCGATTGCGATGAAGGGTTTATCAAAATCCGAATCATCCAGACCGTCTGCCCTGAGGAGACTCCTAGCAGGTGCCTTGTCCAGACCTTTCTTGACTGCATCACTTCTCATGATGGTTACCTATGATGTCGGTAACTGGAGATAATATATAAGATTTCAAAAGGGAGGATTAAAGGGTTGTGAGGGGGAGTACCCCCTCGGTTTGAAGTTTTAGTTTCAGGCGCTGCGGAGCACGATCTCGATGTTGACACCATCGGGAACCTGGATCCTCATGAGCTGCCTGAGGGCACGCTCGTCGGCGTCCAGATCGATGAGTCTCTTGTGGATGCGCATCTCCCAGCGGTCCCAAGTTTCGCTTCCCTCTCCATCGGGGCTCTTCCTGCAGGGGACCTTGAGCTTCTTTGTGGGAAGCGGTACGGGTCCGCGGATGTCCACACCAGTTCTCTGGGAGATCCCTTTGATCTGAGCGCAGACACTGTCGACCTTTGCAGGGTCAGTGCCGCTGAGAGAGATTCTTGCGCGCTGCGACATTGTTTATCCCTTGTGAAAGGAGAAGTGGAGAGGCGTTTATGCCTTCTCGACTTCGATACACATTCCAGCAGCGACAGTCTGTCCCATGTCACGGATGGCGAACCTTCCGAGAGGGGGGAACTCTTTGGCAGTCTCGACGACCATGGGCTTTGTGGGCTCGACCTTGACGACAGCGATGTCTCCGGTCTTGAGGAAGTCGGGGTGGTCTGCCTTGACCTGTCCGGACTTGGGGTCGATGGTCTTGATGAGCTCAACGAACCTGCAGGCGGTCTGAGTGGTGTGGCAGTGGAACACAGGGGTGTATCCGACAGTGATGACGGAGGGGTGGTTCAGCACGACGATCTGAGCGGTGAAGGACTTGGCGACAGACGGAGGGTTGTCGACGGGTCCAGCAACATCTCCCCTCTTGACATCGTTCTTTGCGACTCCACGGACGTTGAATCCGACGTTGTCACCGGGAACTGCCTGGGGCATCTGCTCGTGGTGCATCTCGATGGACTTGACCTCTCCAGGAACGTGGGAGGGCTCGAACATGACCTTCATGTTGGGCTTGAGGATACCAGTCTCGACACGTCCGACAGGAACGGTTCCGATTCCGGTGATGGTATAGACATCCTGGATGGGCAGCCTGAGGGGCTTCTCGGTGTGCTTCTCGGGAACCTTGAGGTTGTCGAGTGCAGCGATGAGGGTGGGTCCCTTGTACCAGGGGGTGTTGGCGGAGGCGACCTTGATGTTGTCTCCAACGTATGCGGAGACGGGGATGAAGGGAACCTCGTCAGTCTTGACACCGACCATCTTCATGAGCTTGATCATGGCGTCCTTGGCCTCGTTGTACTTGGACTCATCGTACTTGACTGCATCCATCTTGTTGATGGCGACGATGATCTGCTTGACACCGAGGGTGGTTGCGAGGAAGACGTGCTCCTTGGTCTGTGCCTGGGGTCCCTCGATAGCGGAACAGGTGATGACAGCTGCATCTGCCTGGGAGGTACCGGTGATCATGTTCTTGACGAAGTCACGGTGACCAGGTGCGTCGATGACGGTGAAGAAGTACTTGTCGGTGTAGAACTTCTTGTGTGCGACATCGATGGTAACTCCCCTCTCCCTCTCCTCTTTGAGTCCGTCCATGACCCATGCGAAGTAGAAGGATCCCTTTCCTTTCTCCTCTGCCTCTTTCTTGTATTTCTCAACGATGTGGGGGTCGATTGCACCGCACTCGAGCAGGATCCTTCCGGTGAGGGTGGATTTTCCGTGGTCGACGTGTCCGATGATGACCAGATTCATGTGCTCTTTCTCTGCCATTTTTCTTCCTCCTAAGGAACGTTATGATGATTTCAGTAAAGGGGTTTAATATATAAGGTTTACAGGCCTGCGTAGTACCTGTCGTCGTAGGGCTCAGGATTGAGTCCCTTACGGGTCCTGATCTCGGTGACGACCTTCTTCTGGAGATCGGGCAGGAGCTGTTTGAACCCTGCATTCTCGATGGACCAGATGGCACGTCCCTGAGTGGATCCACGGACATCGGATGAGAATCCGAACATATCTGCGACAGGAACCTCTGCGGTGACGGTCGAATCAGCACCTTCCTGACCCATCTCGAGGATGGTTCCACGGCGCTGATTGATCAGGTTGACTGCTCCACCCATGTAGTCGGGAGGAACACTGATGAACAGTTTCTGCATGGGCTCCAGAAGGATCCTTCCGGCCTGACACATGGCTCCGTAGATACCGTCCCTGACTGCGGGGATGATCTGTGCAGGTCCCCTGTGGATGGTATCCTCGTGCAGCTTGGCATCCATGAGACAGACTTTGAGTCCGGCGACCTTCTCATTGGCGAGGGGGCCCCTCATCATTGCCTCTTCGAAAGACTGCTTAACAAGCTCCATGGTCTCGTGGAGATACTGGATTCCCTTGGTGCAGTCGATCAGGATGTTGTTGTTCTTGAATCCGACAACTCCCTTTGCCTCGACATCATTCATTCCAAGGTCCATCAGCTGTTTGGCGAGGGCCTTGGGGTCCTTGATCTTGGACTCGACATCGATCTCCCCCTTACGGATCGCATCGGTGATAGACTCCTCGAGGGGACTGACGATGAAGTAGAATTTGTTGTGCTTGTTGGGCGACTTACCCTCGAACTCACTGGGGTTGGCTCCCTTGACAGACTCCTGGTACACGACGATGGGCGCGGATGCGATGATGTCGACACCCTGCTCGTTCTTGATTCTGTACTCGGTGATCTCCAGGTGCAGCTCTCCCATTCCGGACATGAGGTGCTCCCCGGTCTCGTTGTTGATCTCGATGTTCAGGGAGGGATCTGCCTTGGCGATGGTCCTGAGAACCTCGACCAGCTTGGGCAGGTCGGACATGTTCTTGGCCTCAATGGCCTTGGTGATGACGGGCTCGGAGTAGTGGGCCATCTTCTCGAAGGGCTCCATATCCTTAATGGATGAGACGGTGCTTCCTGCGATGGCATCCTTCAGTCCGGTCAGTGCGACGATGTTTCCGGCCTTACACTCCTCGATGGGGGTCCTGTCGGCTCCGACCATCAGTGCGACAGTCTGGACACGCTGGGGTGCGCTGATTCCGGAGATGTAGAGGGTCTGACCCTTCTTGACAGTTCCGGAGAACAGCCTTCCGATTGCGATCTCTCCTGCCTGCTTGTCCATGATGATCTTGGTGACCATCATAGCGACCTCTCCGTTGGGGTCACAGTTCAGCATGCTCTTTCCGATTGTGGAGTCGAGATCCCCTTTCCAGATGGTGGGGATACGGATCTTCTGGGAATCGACGGGGTTCTGGATATGGTTGATCGCCATCTCGAGAGCGACGTCTGCGAGGGGGATCAACTTGGCAAGCTCCGCCTGTCCGCCCTCCCTTCCGCAGTACTCGAAGACCTTGGTGAGGTTCATTCCCATCTTCTTGAGTTCAGGCCTCTGAAGGTAGGGGATGGACACAGCCCAGTTGTTGTAGGCGGAACCGAGTGCAACGGTTCCATCCTGGAGACTGACCTGCCACTCCTTGTTGAGGGGTGCGGGCAGGATGTCCATGATCTTCTGGTTGAACTCGGTGATGATCTTGGAGAACTTCTCGATCATCATCTGAGGGGTGAGCTGCTGCTCGACGATGGCCCTGTCCACCTTGTTGATGAACAGCATGGGCCTGACCCTCTCTTTGAGTGCCTGCCTGATGACAGTCTCGGTCTGGGGCATGATACCCTCGACCGCACAGCACAGGATGTACACTCCGTCCAAGGCCCTCATGGCCCTGGTGACGTCCCCACCGAAGTCGACGTGACCGGGGGTATCGATAAGGTTGACCAGATAGTGGTCGAGCTTCGTGGATCCGGGTTCCTTGTAGGGAACGACCATTGCCGCGGATGCCGCGTTGATGGTGATTCCCCTTGCGGCCTCCTGCTCATCGAAATCGAGCAGACGCTGCTCTCCGGCGGTCTCGGAGGACATCATTCCGGCACCTGCGATCAGGTTGTCGGAGAAGGTTGTCTTTCCGTGGTCGATATGTGCTGCGGTTCCGAGGTTCCTGATGAGTTTCTGATCCTTCATCAGCTCGACCGCTTTCTTGGCGTTATCCTCTCTGCGTCCCATGTTCACACACCTGCCTTAATCGGATCATCTGGCGGACTGGGCGACCCTCTCGACCTCTTCCTTCTTTGCGACGGAGTAGGAGGTCATGTCACCTTTGGCTGCGAGCATGATCTCGTCGGCCAGACACTCGTGGATTGCCTTCTTGTTCTTGGTGGATGCCTGAACGACGCCGGTGCTCAGGTTGCGGAGGGCGATGTCAAGCCTCCTCTGGGGGGAGATGTCCACGGCCTTAGGAACGGAGATTCCTCCGAACTGAAGCCTGGTGACCTCTTCACGGGGTGCTGCGTTCTCGAGTCCCTCGACGAGGACCTGGACGGGGTTCTTCTTCGTCTTTGCGGCGACGATGTCGAACGCGTCTGCGACCGCCTTGTACGCCTTCATCTTCTTTCCGGTGTACTTCTCGGTCCTCATGATGTTGTTGATGAGCCTCTCGACGATGCTCAGGTTGGACTTTCCGAACCACCTGTTGGCGTGCTTTCCACCGGAGTGGGGGACGTTGGTGGGGGTGAGGTCGATGTATTTTGCGAGTCCGCCGTCGTTGACGACGACTTCGGAAGTGTCGTACTTTCCGAAGATAAGTGCCTTCTGTGCAACAATCTCGTCTGCCATTTGAATCATCTCACGGGTTTGTCGGTCCTTCCCCTGACCATTTCGTTCAGAGAGACGTTGTTGACCTTGATGACCTTGTAACGGACTCCGGGGATATCTCCATAGGACCTTCCCATCCTTCCACCGATACCTTCGACCATGACCTCATCGTGCTCGTCAATGAAGTTGATGGCTCCGTCTCCGACGGCGAATGCAGTGATCTGACGTCCGTTCTTGATGAGCTGGATCTTGACGCATTTCCTGATTGCGGAGTTGGGCTGTTTTGCCTCGATTCCGACTTTCTCCAGAACGATTCCGCGTGCCTGTGCGGATCCCTCGAGAGGATCGGACTTCTCCCTGAGCTTCAGAACCCTCTTCTTGTATCCCCTGTCAAGCCAGCGGAACTTCTGACGGTCCTCTTTCATTTTCCTTGCGGTGTAAAGACCATTTCCCAATTTTTCACCTCGATTTTGGATATCTTGCGATTGTGAAATCGTGACTCGACCTAATATCAAGCCATTAATGCTGAGGTGGCTAGCCCTACATCATATTAAAAACTTCGCCACCTCGGCAACGAAATGGGATGTCGCTCATTCGGGGAACAGATCCCTGCACGCCCGGCCCAGGATCTCGGTTCCATCGAGTATCTGCTCCTCTGACGGAGTGGCGAAATTGAGCCTCAGTGCATTGGCCCCACCCTTCGTGTGGAACGGCTTTCCCGGCATGACGACCAGACCGCGTTCCACGAGAAGTTCGAACAGCTCCGTGGAATCCGTCCCATCAGGGGTTCTGAGCCAGACGAACATCCCGCCGTCCGGATCGTTCCACCTCATGGTTGATGGGAGGTTGTCCTCCAATGCGTCCATGAACATGCGCTTCTTCTCCCGATACCCTCTGCGCAGACCATCCAGATACCGATCGTAGTCGTTATCCTCCATGAAACGGTCGATGACCTTCTGGCAGAACGTATTGGACTGGAGGAAAGAGGATTCCACACTCTTCCCTGTAGCCTCCCTCATCCACTCCGGGACGACCATCCATCCCACCCTCATGCCGGGGGAGATGGTCTTTGAGAACGAACCGCACATAACGGTCTCCTCGGGCAACATGGACTTCATCGTCCTCCCGATACGTCCGTCATATCCCAGTTCACCGTACGCATCATCCTCGATCAACAGACAACCCGAACCGCCAACGGCATCCGTGACCTCCCTGCGGACTTTCTCAGAGTAGCTTATCCCAGAGGGATTCTGATGGTTGGGTATGGAGTAGAAGAGCTTCGGCCCCTTGTCCAGGGCCGCGGTCAACTGCCCGATGTCAACTCCCTCCGATGTCATGTCCACCCCCATGAACTCCGGACCGTAGGCGGAGAAGGACTGGATCGCACCCAGATACCCGGGATTCTCGACGATCATCCTGTCCCCATGGTCCAGGAACATCTTGCCCAACTGGTCGAAGCACTCCTGGGACCCGTTGGTCATGAAAACGTCCTCGTAGCTCACATCGAACCCGAGCTTGTCCCTGCAACGGCGGGCGATGCGCTTCCTCAGAGGGATGTAACCCGATGCGGTATCGTACTGCAACGGTCCACTTGGGTCCTCTGACAGGATCTCGGATACCGCTCTGATGAGGCCCTCCGTATCGAAAAGGGAATTATCGGGAAGCCCTGTGGCGAAGGAGATCATGCCTGGACGTGCCGCTACATCCACCAGGCTCATGATGAAAGAGTCCATGGTGTCGCCGACGCGCTGGGAGAATTCCGTGACCATATCACTCACCGTAATCCGAGAAGGCATCCAACATCATCGACAATGTGATTGTCTTCATCTCGGGGTTCATCTTCACGATCCTTGCATGCCATGCTCTGATGGCATCGTTGACCGGCACACCGCCGACGATCAGACCGGTCGGCAATGGTATGCGCTTGGACTTCGACACATATAGCCAGAGGTCCCCCATCGCATCCTTGTGCAGGAACGGCAGATGGCGTACGGAGACGGGCAAGGACAGACGCACCTTGGAACCATCGGTCTCCAGGACCTCGGCCTCGATCACACCCCCCTCGACCGGCACACGGTTCTCACCGACTGTCAGGGGGACATCCTCGTAAACATTGTCCAACTTGTGGAGACGGCATATGTATCCGAGGGCGGATTCGCTCACATCCGCTACAACACATCCACCTTCGAACTTGGCCGTGACCCTCTTGGGGTTGGATATGGTGATGAATCTGCGGTTGGGGAACGAGTTGACGGTCAGGTAGAAGCAATATGTGGTGGCCGGATGGGAGTAGACCTCCTCACGGATGGGTTCCAAATCGATATCACAGTATTCCTCAGTCCAGCCGGGGGCAAGATCGATCTTCTTCCCCCTCTCCCCGCCGAAGTACAGGGCCTTCTTCTTCGCACCCTTGACGGTCACCCTCATGCGGTCCCCCTGGAGGTCCGATATGTTCACCTCCGTCGGTGCAAACCTCACAGGACCTTTGCCGATATCGAATGTCACTGCGGGAACGGCCCAACGTATGAAGAATGTGATTCCATTATGATCGAACGGCCCATAGGCATCCTCATCGTAGATGTTCCTCGTACCTGTCAATCCTGCGAACGAGAACTCCACTGTCGGATCGTCGACGATATCACCGTTGCCCTCATATGAACACCTGAACTCGGGGATCAGGAACAGCTTGCATTCAGCCAGAACCTTCTCCTTCCTCTCCAAAACAACGGAGGCAGGACCGAACACGGCACAGGCGTTGAACCTGACGGAAGGGGTCGCCACCAATGGGCCGATGACCAGGTCCCCCGACTCGGAACGCATCGATACCGTGCATTCGGACAGATCGCATCCCTCCACCGTCGGATGTACGATGACCTCCGCAGGATATATCGGGAGGGTCTCCCCGCCGTAGATGGCCTCGGCATCCTTGGAACCGGCCGAAAGGGCGAGAGCCCCCTTGACACGGGCCCGCCTGCCAGAGACCTTCTTCACTGCCACAGGTTTGGATTCGACGACGGCCGCTTCGACGGCAGGCTCCTCAACGACAGAGGATTGTTCGATGGGGACGGAATCATCAGGCCAGACCCCTCCTGCGACGGACACCTCCAGATGGGTGATGACCAATCCGTGTTTGACGGTCTCATCCATGACCTCCGCCTTGACCAGCTTCAACGGGACGGATGGCGGATGGACAGCGTATGTATCCCCAGAGGGCTTGTTCAGAGGGATGCCGATATTGTTGAAGAACATCACCTTGCGGGACTTGTTCACGAACACCACCTCACCATCTATCGTGAACTTGAACGGCTCCAGCGGAGATACCCCGACTGTGGTGAGATCCAGTGTGTTCGGACGTGTTGTCCTCCCGCCCTTCTGCCTTACGGCCTCGAGCTGCCCCATCGGGATAACACCTAGAGAACAGTCTATGGCTGCATCGAACCTGTCTGTATCGAGGCCGGCGTAACGCGGAACGTAAAGTTGGAAGCGGCCTGCGGTATAGTTTACCTTAGGGCCTGCTCCCGCGAACCCCTGTCTGACACCTACCGACTCAGCCGACATATGGGGCTCCTTGGGAGGCACGGCCTTTGCCGAATCCTTCCTCTCCGCCCGAACCACGGGTTCGGAGAAGAACTCCTCGAAACTCATTTCCGAAATGTCCTTGTGTGCCTCCATTTATTCACCGGCCCCCATATCACGGTCAATGTTTTAATGACTATGACCGCAAGACACCACCTTCGGTAAAATGAGAGTGGATACAGAGTACAGGATGATGGATGTATAGACCAATTATGCTATTCCACGATTAGAAATCCTGGCAGAGGACATTGAGAAGCTGTATGGAACGGACCTCTGGCAATCTTTATTAATGGGTCGATGTTGCACACATTATAGGTGTATATTATGGCCGGAGACGATGATTACTTGGCACTGCTCAACAGAGCGAAAATTGCTTGCCCCGAAACTATCGAGAACCACGAGAGGTTCGAGATACCTGAACTGGATGTCCTCCAGGAGGGTAAGATCACAGTCTTCAGGAACTTCATCGATGTCACCGACAAACTCAGAAGGGACCCTCAGCACCTGTTGCAGTTCCTTCTCAAGGAACTCGGAACACCGGGTAACGTCGAGGGACGCAGAGCGGTCTTCAAAGCGAAGATCAACCCTGCCCAGATTAACGACAAGATCCAGATGTACACCGAGACCTATGTTATCTGCTCAGAATGCGGCCTCCCCGACACCAAGATGGTCAAAGAGGACAGGACGCTCATGCTCGAATGTGAGGCATGTGGAGCACGCAGGCCCATCACCGTCAGGAAATCTGTCAGAGCAGATACGGCGAACACACTCCGCGAAGGTGACATCATCGAACTGATGATCACAGATGTCGGAAAGAAAGGAGACGGCGTAGGTAAATTCTTCGACTATCTGGTTGTCGTACCCGGAACGATCAAGGGAACCAAGATCCACGCGAAGATCTCCAAGATCTCCGCCAAGACCGCATTTGCGGTTCCCACAACAGACGCCTGTACCCGCTGATGAGGTATTACGTCGAATCCTATGGATGCACCATGAACTTCGGCGAGGGACGCAAGCTCTCAGCCGACATGGCATCCATGGGATATTCTGAGGCCGACTCCGCCGATGATGCGGAGTTGGTCATTCTAAACACATGCACAGTAGTGGAGACTACTGAGAAAAGAATGCTGGCCCGCATCTCCGAACTGAAGAAACAGGGCAAGAAGATAATTGTCACGGGTTGCATGGCAAAGGCCCAACCACACCGGATTGAGATCCGTCTGCCCGAATCCATCATCGTACCTCCTGAAGAATACCACATCTTTGCCAAAGAGGTAGCGGACAGATACGGCATTGCCGGCCCTCCACTCCCTGTGAAACAGGGCACGGATGCGATATTACCGATAGCACAGGGATGCTTGGGCAATTGCTCCTATTGCATAACCAAATTCGCAAGAGGGAATCTGAAGAGTTATCCCTCCGATGAGATAATAGGGACATTCAATGCTTTTGTAGAACATGGTGCCAAAGAGATTCTTGTCACCGCACAAGATACAGCATGCTATGGACGTGACATAGGAACCGATCTACAATCTCTCATTGGTTCGATGCTAGAAAGGAGTGGCGAGTACCGTATAAGGATAGGAATGATGAACCCCAACAACCTCTCCAGAATATGGGAGGGGCTTGTTAGGACATTCGATGATGAGAGGATGTATAGATTCCTCCACATTCCGATTCAGAGTGGAAGCAACGACGTTCTGAAGGTCATGGGACGTCACTATACGGTAGAAGACTTCATGTCGCTGATTGACGACATCAGATCCGCCTGCCCCAACGTAAGTATCGCTACGGATCTGATCTGCGGATTCCCGGGTGAGACAGACGATGATCATCAGAAAAGCGTCCAATTGATTAAGGATCTTCATGCAGATACAGTGAATATCACCAGATTCTCAGCGAGACCTGGCACTGATGCGGCCTCGATGGAACAAGTTCACGGAAGAATCCTGAAAGAACGTTCAGCAGAACTGACACAGATCAAAAACGAAGTCGAACTCTCCGTGAATGCGACAATGGTTGGGAAGACATATCATGCTCTTGCAACAGAGGATGGGAAAGAAGGGACCATTGTCCGTACTGCAAACTATAGGCCTGTTGTGGTCAGCGATCGCATCCCCCTTGGATCATTCGTCGATGTGAAGGTCACAGAGTGCAGACCTACATACCTCCTTGGGACACTGACTAAAACCATTTGATCGATCCTACAAATATAGGACCCAAGTAACATACCTGGAACAAGGTTCTTCTGTTCCTCACACACTTAATTCTGTCGGATTCCTAGAAGAAATGAACACCGGAAAACACCTGCAGAATCTCACGGTCAAATTTCCGAATGATTATATTACAATAGATATGGGATATAAGCAGTCCTGCCCGGATTCGAACCAGGGTCGCCGGCTCCAAAGGCCAGCATGATTGACCACTACACTACAGGACTATATCACACCCGAAGTCCTTATTTTATAATTTATTTTCGGGATGAAGGGCCTACGAGCAGATCAAACCAGATAGACCTACCCTTCATGTAAGTCCCAATGTTGATAAGAACTTCTGAAGAACACGACAATGGTGTAGAGATAGTCATCCGGATTAGCGGCCACAACAACGTGACAATAATCAAACCACCACAATTACATAGATAATAGTTGAGATGAGAATAATTGAAATCAAGAAATGAAGAAGAAGTGACGTTCGATGCTACGTTTAGTGCATGGTAAGCTGCCTAGGAATTGCGGGAAATTCACTTGGGAATTTCCTTGCAATATTATACGCATGATTGTTGAGAGGGTGGGGACAAGCCCCACCCTGCGTAGGAGGTGATCCATCTGCAGGTTCCCCTACAGATACCTTGTTACGACTTAACCTTCCTTGCTAAATCTCAGTTCGAACACCCCAATTAGAGGTGACCTCACTGAAACCCAACTCGGATGGTTTGACGGGCGGTGTGTGCAAGGAGCAGGGGCATATTCACCGCGAGTTGTTGATTCGCGATTACTACGGAATCCAGCTTCATGAGGGTGAGTTACAACCCTCAATCCGAACTACGGACGGGTTTCGAGATTACCTTCGCCTCTCGGCGTCGGAGCCCATTGTCCCGCCCTTTGTAGCGCGCGTGTAGCCCAAGAGATTCGGGGCATACTGACCTACCGTTGACCTCTCCTTCCTCTGACTTAGCGCCAGCGGTCCCAATAATGTGCCTCCGATCCGGAGATCGAAGTAGCAATTATTAGTGAGGGTCTCGTTCGTTATCTCACTTAAGAGAACGCCTTACGGTACGAACTGACGACGGCCATGCACCACCTCTCTGAAAATCAAGCAAGGTCATTAGCCTGGCTTTCATGTAACAGTCGCCCTTGGTGAGTTTTCCGGTGTTGAATCCAATTAAACCGCACGCTCCTCCCGTTGCGGTGCTCCCCCGCCAATTCCTTTAAGTTTCATCCTTGCGGACGTACTCCCCAAGTGGCCGACTTAACAACTTCTCTCCGGCACTGAATGCCCCCGAAGGGCCTCCAACACCAAGTCGGCAGCGTTTACACCCTGGACTACCGGGGTATCTAATCCCGTTTGCGACCCAGGGCTTCGTCCCTCACCGTCGGATCCGTTCTAGCTAGACGCCTTCGCCACCGGTGGTCCTTCTAGGATTACAGGATTTTACCCCTACCCCAGAAGTACCTCTAGCCTCTCCCGGTCCCAAGTTTGACAGTCTCCTCGGAAGTCGGAAAGTTAAGCTTCCCGATTTACCCAAGGATTTATCAAACCGGCTACGAACGCTTTAGACTCAATAAAATCGACCACCACTTGGGCTGCAGGTATTACCGCGGCGGCTGGCACCCGTCTTACCCAGCCCTTATTCCTCTAGTTATCTACGCTAGAGAAAAGCTAGAACAAATGTCCTAGCACTAGGAATTCCCTCATCGGGGTTGCCCCCAGTGTGAAGTTTTCGCGACTGCTGCGCCCCGTAGGGCCTGGATTCGTGTCTCAGAATCCAACTCTGGGCTCCCTCTCTCAAGGCCCATACTCGTCACTGGCTAGGGGGTACGTTACACCCACTACAACCTGATAAGCCGCAGAGCGATCCTTAAGCGCCGGAACTTTCAACCATGGGTCATTCCAGATCCCATGATCTATGGAGTATTATCCTCAATTTCCCGAGATTATCCTCCACTTAAGGGCACGTTCTCCACGTGTTACTGAGCAGTCCGCCGAGTCCCGAAGACTCTCGACTCGCATGTCTTAATCGAATTCCTATAGCGGTGGCCGCCGGCAGGATCAACCGGAGTCAAATCTTTGACTTTTCGTCTCTGATGGATGAAATTGAAACTGGCAGTTTACCATGTTTCACCGCTGTCCCGCTAAACGGCACACTCAATCGAATGATCCGTCTAACGGAACATTCGTAGCATCGAACGTCAGATTTCATGAGTGCACGCCCGAAGGCGGAGATCATGAATCTCCATGTTGTGCAAGTCTTCGCGACTTGCGCATTCCCGTGTATATCAGGGAAGTATATAAGACTTCCGATTCAAACCAAATACGCCGAAGAACCAACGTTTTCGTTGGTTCATCAAGCGAGAGAGGCTTGAAGAAGAAGTGACGTTCGATGCTACGTTTAGTGCATGGTAAGCTGCCTAGGAATTGCGGGAAATTCACTTGGGAATTTCCTTGCAATATTATACGCATGATTGTTGAGAGGGTGGGGACAAGCCCCACCCTGCGTAGGAGGTGATCCATCTGCAGGTTCCCCTACAGATACCTTGTTACGACTTAACCTTCCTTGCTAAATCTCAGTTCGAACACCCCAATTAGAGGTGACCTCACTGAAACCCAACTCGGATGGTTTGACGGGCGGTGTGTGCAAGGAGCAGGGGCATATTCACCGCGAGTTGTTGATTCGCGATTACTACGGAATCCAGCTTCATGAGGGTGAGTTACAACCCTCAATCCGAACTACGGACGGGTTTCGAGATTACCTTCGCCTCTCGGCGTCGGAGCCCATTGTCCCGCCCTTTGTAGCGCGCGTGTAGCCCAAGAGATTCGGGGCATACTGACCTACCGTTGACCTCTCCTTCCTCTGACTTAGCGCCAGCGGTCCCAATAATGTGCCTCCGATCCGGAGATCGAAGTAGCAATTATTAGTGAGGGTCTCGTTCGTTATCTCACTTAAGAGAACGCCTTACGGTACGAACTGACGACGGCCATGCACCACCTCTCTGAAAATCAAGCAAGGTCATTAGCCTGGCTTTCATGTAACAGTCGCCCTTGGTGAGTTTTCCGGTGTTGAATCCAATTAAACCGCACGCTCCTCCCGTTGCGGTGCTCCCCCGCCAATTCCTTTAAGTTTCATCCTTGCGGACGTACTCCCCAAGTGGCCGACTTAACAACTTCTCTCCGGCACTGAATGCCCCCGAAGGGCCTCCAACACCAAGTCGGCAGCGTTTACACCCTGGACTACCGGGGTATCTAATCCCGTTTGCGACCCAGGGCTTCGTCCCTCACCGTCGGATCCGTTCTAGCTAGACGCCTTCGCCACCGGTGGTCCTTCTAGGATTACAGGATTTTACCCCTACCCCAGAAGTACCTCTAGCCTCTCCCGGTCCCAAGTTTGACAGTCTCCTCGGAAGTCGGAAAGTTAAGCTTCCCGATTTACCCAAGGATTTATCAAACCGGCTACGAACGCTTTAGACTCAATAAAATCGACCACCACTTGGGCTGCAGGTATTACCGCGGCGGCTGGCACCCGTCTTACCCAGCCCTTATTCCTCTAGTTATCTACGCTAGAGAAAAGCTAGAACAAATGTCCTAGCACTAGGAATTCCCTCATCGGGGTTGCCCCCAGTGTGAAGTTTTCGCGACTGCTGCGCCCCGTAGGGCCTGGATTCGTGTCTCAGAATCCAACTCTGGGCTCCCTCTCTCAAGGCCCATACTCGTCACTGGCTAGGGGGTACGTTACACCCACTACAACCTGATAAGCCGCAGAGCGATCCTTAAGCGCCGGAACTTTCAACCATGGGTCATTCCAGATCCCATGATCTATGGAGTATTATCCTCAATTTCCCGAGATTATCCTCCACTTAAGGGCACGTTCTCCACGTGTTACTGAGCAGTCCGCCGAGTCCCGAAGACTCTCGACTCGCATGTCTTAATCGAATTCCTATAGCGGTGGCCGCCGGCAGGATCAACCGGAGTCAAATCTTTGACTTTTCGTCTCTGATGGATGAAATTGAAACTGGCAGTTTACCATGTTTCACCGCTGTCCCGCTAAACGGCACACTCAATCGAATGATCCGTCTAACGGAACATTCGTAGCATCGAACGTCAGATTTCATGAGTGCACGCCCGAAGGCGGAGATCATGAATCTCCATGTTGTGCAAGTCTTCGCGACTTGCGCATTTCCCTGCATTCCACAGAAGTATATAAGCCTTGTGATTGGGCCCAAACTTCCGAGGGAATTTTTGGTATCGTGACTTGTCCCAGGGCTTGTCTTTCCGACTCGCCCCGACGCATCGCGCAAATCCGTGTACA
This sequence comes from uncultured Methanomassiliicoccales archaeon, assembly GCA_964499845.1. Taxonomy (GTDB): domain Archaea; phylum Thermoplasmatota; class Thermoplasmata; order Methanomassiliicoccales; family Methanomethylophilaceae; genus Methanoprimaticola. The sequence continues at coordinate 210 of CAZCMJ010000019.1, read as the reverse complement.
CACAAGTTTTATTTAAAGTTTTCTATGATTCGAAAAAAATATTCTCCAAAAACCTTCCATTTTCCTTGCTATCATTACAAAAATACACTTTTTTCCCGTGAAAAACATCCCACAACATCATGGAACACTCCGCAGAGTGTCCGCGACCTTTGCGGCGATAAACGCACGGCACTTTTTATTATAATATAGAAGTTTAATTTATTATTATAT
>CAZCMJ010000018.1:7527-25500 GCA_964499845.1 uncultured Methanomassiliicoccales archaeon | reverse complement strand
GCGGACTGATTACACCAACAACCTAAAACCCTCTCGGGACGCCGATCCCGGGAGGTCAACCAGATCGCACATCGTTCTGTGTCTCTCCTTGCCTCTTGTATTGTTTGAAGATCCTGTTCACTTCTTCAGCATCTGGTGCAGGCGGTACGTTCTCTATCCTCTTTGGTTCCATCAGGCCGAATGCGTAGATCGGTAGATGGACGATCCCATTGTCCTCGGTCAGGATGTTTCCCAATGTCATTTTGAACCCGTCTCTGTCATCTGTTCTCTGTCTCATCAGGGTTCTCAGAGCCTTGGCACGTCCGTCCTGTCCGGATCTGACTTCTATAAGCTTCACCCTTCCACGGTCTCCGATCACGAACGCAATCTCCAGTGTGCTGTTCCTCTTGGAGTGGTGGAACGGCCTGTACCCCAGCTTCAGGAGATCTGACAGGATGGCGTTCTCCACGATCGCACCATGGTTGGTGAACGGGTCTCCGAGGATGAACGAGGTCGGATCCAAATCCTCCATCAGATGGGTCAGTATCCCGGTGTCGGTCATGTACACCTTGAAGCACCCGTCCTCTGTCTTCTCCGACAGAGGGATGGTCGTGGCGGTCACATTGTGGCAACGGTATGCAATCCCGGATTCCTCCAGCCAATCCAGGGAGTTCCCGTAGACCCTGGAGCCCACGTTCTTCTTTCCTTCTATGTCGGAATAGACGAACACCTTCTTCGTTCTGGACAGCTGCTTCGATATCGATGCTATACACGCGCGGACCTTGGCGCGCCCCATCCCGCGGGAGTTGTGGTCGGGATCATCCATCATAGTCCTGACGACCCCTTCCAATGCCTCGGACACCTTGGCGAGGGCATGTGTCTCCGAGAATGTCCTCACCACCTCCGGCATCCCGCCGACGACCATGAATTTCTTATAGTGGTCGGTCAGCGTGGAGTTTAGGTCTCCATCCAGTGGGATGTGTTGGCGGATGCAGTCCTTGGCCTGTTGTATCAGGCCCATGTCCACTCCCATTGCCCAGAGGTACTCCTCGAAATCCATGGGATACATCTGCCGGATGTTAACGTATCCCAAAGGGGAGATACGATGGTTCCCCTCCGGATCCGCTTCTGGGAACGACCCTATCGCTATCACATCCACTCTGTCGTCGATCGCCAGGGGCTTCAGTGCCGAATAGGCGTTGTAGCACTCCCCGATACCGTCCAGTATGATGAGGGTATCACCGTCTCCGAAACCGACCTTCTCCGAGAACGACAATCTGGACAGCAGGTCATCGCCCTCCAGGGACCCCTTGAACAGAAGTGTCTTCTCCGGATTCCTTTTGAAATCTATGTGGATGAAATGGTCGTAATGGGATCTGGCGAACTCCAGGACGGAATATGTCTTACCGATCCGATGACATCCGGTCAGGATCAGTGGTTTGTGACGCGGATCCGCCTTCCACTCCTTCAAGAATCCGGTGATTTTGCGCTCCATGGGGAAGGTGATGGTCATGAGGTTTTTACAATTTTTTCAGGGGGAAATTATTGATAAAAATCAATTAATTCAGGGGGAACAAATGGTCGGCCACCAACGATACAGGGGGCAGTCCCCACACATACCGGGTCGTCTCGGGTGATTGTACATCGTCCTCACCCCTCCTTTCCACTCCCATGGTTTAAGTGAGGGTGCCTGATACCCTATCCCCGATGCACGAGGTATCGGTGGTAACCAGCCTGGTAGACGCGGTGATCGCGGAACTGGGGAGATACAAGGTAGAGAAGGTCAACAGCGTCACGGCCGTGATCGGCGACCTCACCAACCTGGGTGAGGAGCAGATGGCCTTCGCCTATGAGATAGTCACCAGAGGGACCATACTGGAGGGATCCGAGTTCATCGTGGAGCATGAGCCCATAGAGCTCAGATGCGATTCATGCGGGTACTGGGGACCTGCCAAGGTCCTGACCGACCCGGATTTCGACACCCATTCCATTCCTGTACTGGCCTGTCCCGAATGCGGGGGCCATGTGCAGATCATGAAGGGGCAGTCATGCACCATCAAGTGCATGGACATAGAGGAGGCAGATTGATGTTCAAGTACAGAGACGAGGAGACGGCCAAGAAGATCCTCAACGGGATCCGTGACATGGACCTCAAGGTGAAGTTCATGCACATCTGCGGAACGCACCAGGACACCATAGTCCGTTTCGGCCTGGAGGAGATGCTCAATGATGTGGGTGTGGAGATCGCCCAGGGCCCCGGATGCCCCGTGTGCGTGACCACCAGCCATGAGATCGCCGATGCCATCACACTCGCCAGGAACGGTGTGACGGTCACCGCATTCGGTGACATGATGAGGGTCCCCACAACCATCGGTTCCCTGTTCCAGGCCAAGGCCGAGGGTGCGGATGTGAGGATTGTCTACTCCATCGATGACGCAGTCGCCATGGCGAGGGAGCAGCCGGAGAAACCCCTGGTGTTCGTGGGAGTGGGTTTCGAGACCACCGCACCCTCCACCTGTGTGCCCCTGCACAAGGACGACTGTCCCGAGAACTTCAGTGTATACAGCTGCCACAGGATCTGTCCCCCCATTCTGGACACTATCTTCAGTCTGGGGGAGACCAAGTTGGACGGTATCATCCAGCCGGGTCATGTGGCGGTCATCACCGGGACAGGTATGTTCAACGAGTTCTGCAAGGTCCATGCCGTGCCCCAGGTCATAGCCGGGTTCGAGCCCTTGGACATCCTCATGTCCTGCTACATGCTCTGCAAGCAGATCAGGGACGGAAGGGCCGAGGTTGAGAACGAGTACACCCGTCTGGTCAGGCCCGAGGGCAACCCCAAGGCGATGGAGCTGCTCGAAGACACCTTCACCCCTGTGGACCGTTCATGGAGGGGATTCCCGGTGATCCCCAAGAGCGCACTGGCCCTGAAGCCCAAGTTCCAGGACCATGATGCCACCAAGGTGCACGAGGACATCCTCAGGCTCACCCCCGAGGTTGAGGCCGAGGCCAAGGGATGCAGATGCGGAGACGTCCTCAGGGGACTGATCAGGTCGGAGCAGTGTCCCATGTTCGGGAAGGTCTGCAAGCCCATGAACCCCATGGGGCCCTGCATGGTGTCTGCCGAAGGTAACTGCAGCATAGCTTACAGGCTCGGATCCAAGAGGCTCTGACATGACCGTGAAACTGAGGACGGAGACGGTGATCAGTAAGAGGATATTGATCGTCACCAATGATTCCACCGTGTTCACCGACAAGAACAGGCTCCGCACTGCCTTCGAGATGTTCGAGGGCAGGATGACCGAGGTCAAGAGGCTGGTGGCACGTCTGGACACCGCCGTGAAGGACAACGGGGACAAGCTCTGCGACGTGTCCTTCGGTGTCATCACCACCAAGTACGGTTTCGTACCCGGTAACTACAACATCACCGGATACGATGAGGTCATGTCCGATAAGGCCGGATATCAGGATTGCGAGGACAGGAAGCAGTTCGTGGAGCAGGTGTCCTATCTGACGCAGCCCTTCGACAAGACTATCATCTGTGTCCCCAAGGACATGTTCGCCATGTTCCTGGAGGCCGATATGATAAGGGATGGTGCGGTCATCGCGGTGACAAGTCCCGATTTCAAAGAGGAGGTCGAGAGGCGCGGTTGGACCTTCCTGGAGAGGAAGGGTGCCCGTGTCGGCAACGAGAACGCCGACGAGATTGAGAGACTCATCAGGGAGCTCTGCGTCTGAGGGCGCTCAGCTCCTCCTTCACCTCTGCGGTGACGCGGAGGGACTCCCTTATCTTTTGAATGGATTTGTTGTGGGTCCAGACCTCGAGATGGTCGGACTCCAACAATCTCCTTGTCTCCTCCGGATACTTCACGAAGCAGACGGACACGGCCCATGCGGCACCCATCCTGTAATAGTAGCCAGGATGGTCATGGGTCGCGATGTCCTCCAGAAGCAGACTGACGTGGTCGTCATCGATGAAATGGGACATCCTCATCACGACGGAAACCCTCATCCTGAACTCGTCATCGGTGTCCATCAGTCTGGAGAAGTACTCCCAGGCCCTGTCGGATTCCTTCTTAGAGAATCTCCACGAGGTGCAGAATATGTCGCAGGTGGCCCAGTTGTCGATGTATTGAAGGAAATCCTCCGTGAGTGAGATCCTCTCCTCCACATCCGTTTTGGCGGTGGCTATCACCAACCCCTTGAGCACCTCTTCCTCGTAACAGTCAGGCACATCCGAGAGGAACGACCTCCAATCATCCTTGATGATGAGTTTGGCGATCCTCCTGAGCTCCGGGATCCTCACACCGAGGACCCCATCCTTCCCGGGCATAAGCTTGCCCGAGAACTCAGCGTATCTTTCATCGACAGCGGCGCGGATCATCCGTCTGTAATCGATCATCCCATCGTCCTCTCATGGTCCAGGAGACGTCTCTTCAGTGACGTCCCTCCTGAATAACATCCCAATCCGCCCGATGACGGCACCACCCTGTGGCAGGGTATCACTATCGGCAACGGATTCGAGGAACACACGGTCCCTACAGCACGGAATGCGTTGGGCGATCCCGCGGCCTCGGCCACCTCCCTGTACGTGCGGACCTCGCCGTAGGGGATCTCCCTCAGCGAATCCATCACCGCGGTGCGGAATCCCGTTCCCCCGTAGGAGAGTTCGAGTTCGAACGTCCTGCGTTTGCCTGACAGATACTCCCCGATCTGCCCCGCAGCATCGGCTATCGTATCGGTCTCCCTGTCCTCCATTGCCGGGAGGTTGCTGTTGGGGAGGTATATTCCGGTGATGCGGCCCTCACCGTCATCGGATATGCTGACCGTTCCGATGAGTGTGATGTAGGAGAAGATGTGCGGGGTGCTCATCATCCACACCATCCCCCTAGGGGGTATAAAAACTTCCGACGACGACTATCTGTACTGACTGCTGGTTTCACATAAACGGTCGTCTTTACGGGATCGTATGATCATCTGCGCCAGCCGCCGTACGGACATTCCCGCATTCCATTCGGAGTGGTTCATGAACCGTCTGAGGGCCGGAAGCGTGTTGGTCAGGAACCCGATGAGCAGGAACCTTGTGCACAGGGTGGATCTCTCCAGGTCCAATGTGGACTGCATAGTCTTCGTCACCAAGGATCCCGGGCCGATGGTCCCCCATCTGAGGGAGATCGGCTCCATGGGGCATATGTACCTCTTCCAGGTCACACTCACCCCCTACGGGAAGGCGATCGAACCGAACATGAGGTCCAAGGGCGACATCAACGATTCCTGCATCGCGATATCCGACAGGATAGGCAGGGACAGGATGACCTGGAGATACGATCCGGTGATATTCAACGGGTCCATGGGGTTGGAATACCACCGTAGGAAGTTCGACATGCTCTGCGGGGAGGCCTCCCAGTGGACCGACAGGTGCATATTCAGTTTCGTGGACACCTATGGGAAGCTGAGCAGGTTCCAGGAGCAGGGATTGATCCGTCCGGTCTCCAAGCAGGAGATGTTGGATTTCGCCAGGATGGCATCGAAGATCGCGGAGGACCATGGGATTACCCTCACCCATTGCTGTTCGAAGTTGGATCTGGAGGGATTCGGGATACAGCGCAGGGGCTGTCTAGACAAGGAGATGATGCGTTCCCTGAACATTCCATATGAGACCATGGATGCCCCTCTGAGGGAGGGGTGCAGGTGTGTGAAGAGCATAGACATCGGTGAATACGACACATGTAACCACGGATGCATCTACTGCTATGCCAACCGTTCTGATTCCTCGGCGAGGGTGGGGCGCACATACGATCCCGATTCCGAGATGCTCTGGGGCGACATCTCGTCCCGTGACAACATCAGGGAGCTCTCCCCCAGGGCCGCGTCCCGTCTGGGGGATTTCTTCTGAGATGACGATAGATATATCTCTGTGACAGAGATGGGGAACCATGGAAGAAATCACCGTCCTCCTTCTGGCGATCGGATTGGCCATGGATGCCTTCGCTGTGTCCATATGCAAGGGTCTGGCCCTGAGGAGGATCACCGTGAGGGCGGTGCTCATCATCGGGTTGTGGTTCGGTATCTTCCAGGCGGTCATGCCCGTGATAGGGTATGTTGCAGGTTCCGCATTCTACGACCTGATATCCGATTACGACCATTGGATTGCGTTCATCCTGTTGTTCCTGATCGGTGCGAACATGGTCCGCGAATCATTCTCCGATGAGGAGGAAGGTGTCGATGACGACCTCGGTTTCAGAACGATGTTGTTGTTGGCGGTGGCCACGAGCATCGATGCGTTGGCCGTCGGTATATCCTTGGCGATGACCGGCGAGGGGATCGTCGGACCCGCCGTCATGATCGGGGTCATCACCATGCTGATCTCGATGTTCGGTGTGTGGATCGGTAGCAGGTTCGGTGACAGGTACGGCAGTAAGGCCGAACTGGTCGGCGGTGTGATCCTGATCCTGATAGGGGTGAAGATAGTTCTGGACCATACGGGGATGCTCTGATCCCGGTATGTTGTCCGTGAGAAACGATCACTGGAGCATCTTGACGATGTCCGAGGGGTCTCCGTCCAGGGCGAGGTAGGTCTTCACATAGTCGTTGACCGCATATGTGATGTCCTCACACTTATCGTCCCCTGTGCTCCTGAGGAGTTTGAACTTGTTGAACATGGACGGGTCCACGACGCATGAGGCTATCATCTCGAACTGGTCCGCCAGCTCCTTCATGTTGCTGTCGTTCCAATGGACCATGATCCTGTCCACATCCTCCTCGTTGAAGTCCTTGGTGTATGCCTCGATGTAGAGTCTAACCAGGTTGTAGAGGTGGCACTCGTAGTTGTCGTCCTCCTCGTAGGTCTCGTCACTGTACTCCATCCTGGAGAGGAATCCGTCGATGAAGCCGATCAGAACGGGATAGTTCCTACAGTACTCGATGATCCTGCGGAACATGCCGGGCACGATGTCCAGGAAGAGTGAGTCGTCGCATCCGATCTCCATGGAATCCAAGGTCTGTGTGTAGATCTTGAATATCGTGTAGTACAGGATCATCCTGCAGGAATCACCGGTGCACTCGTACAGGATCTCCCCGACACGGTCGATGAACTTGATCTGCTCGAAAGTGATGAACTCCTGTTCCTTGTAGAGGATCAGGTCCGAGATGCTCCTGCCTATGAGACACACGTACGCATCGATCTTGTAGAATGTGTCCATCAGTTCAAGACCCTTCTTCCAATCGATCAAGGCCTTTCCGTCCTCGCCCATCTTGGACCAGACCAGTCCGCGGATGAAGTATGCATCCCTGTCCTCGGGGTTCTCCTCGAGGATCGTGTTGATGGTGGTCAGGGCCTTGGGGACGTTGTCATCGCTGATCATGTCGATGATCGGGCCGAAATCCTCCTCCCTTTCGACGGCGCGGGCGAATGTCATGAGGTCGGAACGGGACTTGTAGATTCTCTTCCCGCAACTCTGACAGATGTCCGATCCGTCATCGTAGGGTTCGGTAGCCCCACCGCAATAGGAGCAGGGCATGATAGCGAATGCCATAAGGTCCGTTACCCTTCATGAGTATATCAGGATTGCCACTTTTAGATCTCATTTTGTGATATAATTAAAGGTGATAGCATAACTCGAACGGAAACGGTCGGATGGATGGGATAAATGGTCAGAATTGACTATCTGACATGCCCTTCTCCACCCTCATCCGTGTTCGGACGGACATGTTCGACGTTCATAGGAATGATGAGCCACGGTGATGGTGACGACCATCGTGGTCGATGCTCGAACAGGAATCCTTTCGAGTGGGGCAAGGACGGCGGATTCCGGGGCCATCGGAGCGACATGTTGCGATCGGATCGGAACATGTCACATCGGGGGTGACGACGGGGAACAGGATGATGGTCGGTCCCGATGGTCTGAGCGTTCCTACTATAGACATAAAAGCTTCGGACAGGATATGGACCTCAGGATGCGGTGATCCTCCGACGGATGGCCGTGTCGCAAAACTTTTTCTGCCATCCGTGAACAGCAGTAATATCTTTACAGAGAGAGGAGAGACCAGGAGGGAATATCCTTGGAGAGAAAGTACATATTGGCTGTCGCCGCACTTGTTTTTATTATCCTAGTCGTCGGTTACACCATCACCATGAACACGGAAGACGGATCCGGCAATCCCCATGGGGCCGAATGGCTGACCGAGGACATGTCCGCCTCGTTGGATACCGTTGAGCGTATCGACGACCGCGGTGTCCTCTATGAGATGGATTGTGATTACGACTACTACAACAGCCCTGTGCTGTTCGAACTTCTGAAGGAATTCGGCATCTATGATGCCGGTTGTTCCGCGTTCGCCACATGGAACGAGGTCGGGGACAGATTCCTGACCGCCAGGAACTACGATTACATGCACAAGACCCCCGACGGAGAGGTCACGGGACTGAACGTTGCCATTCATTGCGCCCCCGAGGGGAAGTACAGGTCGGTCGGTGTGGCCGATGCCTTCTGGTTGGATGCCGAGGGAGGGACCTTCGTCGCAGGTGTGCTGGATGACGGCAGCACCGACATCTCGCCACTGGCCCTGCTCCCGTTCATATGCGTGGACGGGATGAACGAGAAGGGTGTGACGGCATCGATCCTGAAGTTGGACATCAAGCCCGGGGAATCATCCGTGCATCAGAAGGAGGCGGGAAAGCAGACCATAGGGCATTCCGTGCTCCTCCGTTACATCCTCGACAGCTGTGCCACCGTCGATGAGGCGGTCGCCATGGCCGGGGAGTACAACATCATCGGTTCCTTCGGGATGGATTTCCATATCTTCGTCACCGATTCAAGCGGGAAGTCCGTGGTACTGGAGTGGCGCTACAACACGTTGTATGTGACCGAGGTCAACGCGGTCTCCAACTTCTATTCGGGATTCGATGATGCGGAGGACTACTACAAGAACGGTGTCCTGATGGAGAACGTGGTCCGTCTGGAGGGTTCCGTGAAGGAGTACCACTACGGATACGGCCATGGATACCACCGTCTCACAGGGATCGTGAGCGCCATGGAGCGTTACATCGATTTCACTTTGGATGAGTACAAGACCCTGATGTCCGAGTCGGAGGCCATGCGCATCCTCAGTGTTGCGGCCCAGGACCCCGGAACGGAGGAGACGTCGATGACGCAGTACAGTGCGCTGTACGATGCGGAGAAGGGCGAGGTGACCCTCTGGGTCCAGCAGGACTACGGAACAGGCTACACATTCACCCTGGACTGATCCCGTCATTCGGGATATGGTCCGACAAACGGTTGTGGGGACGGCCATAGGCGGTCTTCCACGACCAACTTCCCTTTCATTCACACTTTTCGGGAACCAATGTGCGACAACCGTTACGGTCCTCTCTGTGATGACGGGCGTCACCATCACAGCAGTGTTGTTGTTCTCCAACAATCCTCGTAGGTTCAATCAGGGGGGATATCTGAAAAATGGGGGGTTTGACGAGAAAGGGGTCCTCAGATGGGAGGATATCATCGAAGTTCCATTGATCCTCATTCCAGATCTTGCAGTGGAAACCCTGTTCGACAGATATGAACAGCCAACATCCGCATACGAAGGCGCCTTCCGTAAACTTGTCCGTGCGTATCCGAGGGATGCCATCGGGAGTTGATCGTGAATGCGGCGGTCTATATGAACTACCGTTTGGAAGATGATCGAAGCGACTATTGTTTGCAGAGAAGGCAGTAGAAGTGATGGGAAGTGGATCATGATCGCTGATTATTCGATTTAAACGATACTTAGGCAATCAGATTACCGCTTGTGGACTATTACACCCTATGGATGTTCGGCCCATGACAATTTGTAAGGGTAGAGGACAACTTCAAACCCATAAGTTCCCATTACGCAAACCGTCGGGATACCAAATAACAAAGATTTCAAAACCAGTGATCGGAATAACATGAGAGTGGGCCCGCCCGGATTTGAACCGGAGTCTATGGCTCCCGAAGCCACAAGTATACCAAGCTAGCCCACGGGCCCAACAATCACCCGATTGACTATTTACATAAAAAGGATTCGATGGATTCCGATACAGAGCCGTTTCTCAAAGCAATGATGGTTCACCGTATCATCTTCGGATATGTCGATATCCTGCTGTTCAGAGTATGTTTTTATCTGGAGTTAGACGATTCACCCATCATGACCATGCTCATAGCCTATGACGGAAGACCGAACACGGAGAAGGCGTTGGAATATGCCGTGAACCACTCCGTGACATACGGGGAGAAACTCATAATCCTCGTGGTGGTCTCAAAGGGCTCGGAGGCCGACCTCCAGAAGATGCACGGATTCGCCGAGAGAGCGGTCTCCGTGGCGAAGGAGGGCGGGGCCGAGGTTCAGAGCATCGTCGAATCGGGGCAGCCCGATAAGGTGATCCTCGAGACGGCATCACGTTTCTCCTGTGACACCATCATCGTCGGACGTTCGGGGAAGACCGCTCTGGACAGGGTGATCATGGGTAGCGTGTCCAACTCCATTGTGGCCAACGCCAAGTGCACCGTCATCGTCGTCCAGTGAGATGGTGTCCGGACGGGGGGTTACCCCATCCGCCCGGATGGAAAACACGATCCCTCAGTGAAGGCCCAGTGCCTTCACAAGTGTCCTTATGACCCTGTCGGGTGTGGGGGGACATCCGGGGATGTACACCGTCGGTTCCAGGACCGACGATATCCCCTCTCCGAAGACATCGCCCTTCACGAACATGCCCCCGGATATCGCACATGCGCCGGATGCTATGACGAGCTTGGGGGCCGGTGTTGCACCGTATGTTCTCTCGGCCGCCTCCCTCATGTTGTTCGTCATAGGTCCGGTGACGATCAATCCATCAGCATGTCTCGGTGATGCGACCACCTTTATCCCGAACCTGTGCATGTCGTAGAACTGGTTGGACATACAGTTCAGGTCCACCTCACAGGCGTTGCACGATCCCGTGTCCAGTTCCCTCAGGGCCACGGACCTGCCGAACATCCTCCTGGTGGGACCGTCCAGTTCCCTTTCGAGGGACCGTACGTCGGTATCCCCGTCCACGATTAGCTCTTCCCTGGAGAGGGTGTAGTCGGGTGCATCGGTCTCGGTTATGTTGTCGTCGGGACAGACCATGGAGCAGTCCATGCAGAATATGCACTTCCCCAGGTCCAGGGTCCATCTGTCTGTGATCGTGATCGCCTTGGTGGGGCAGTTATCGGCACATGCGCCGCACATGTTGCAGGATGCTGAGGCCATGGGCATGGTCTCCCTCCCGTCGAGGATGACATCCTTCGGTTCGGTGTTCCTGTCGCGTGACACCGTGTTTGAAAGGCTCCTGTTGAACATCATATCACCTCAGAGATCGTTCCCGCTGTATGACAGCCCGAAGCTCTTGTTGATCAGTGGGAAATCGGGGACCACGTTGCCGGGGACGGCATGGCACATGCCGAACCAGTTCATGAACGACGGGTCGCGGACGTTGTACCTCCATATCCTCCCGTCCCTTATCACCGCACAGTGTACCAGCTCCCCTCTGGGGCTTCCACCACCGCGCATCTGAACCCGTCCTCCGCCGAGGGTCTCACACGGGTCTCGCCGGGTTCCATGGATTGGATGCACTGGTGGATCAGACTCAGGGATTCGTTGATCTCGCCGATCCTGACCTGTGTCCTGGCATAGACATCGCCCTTCTCGTGGGTGATCATGCTCATCCCCAGGTCGCCGTATGATTCGTACGGGACCTCCTTCCTGACATCCGTGGCCAGGCCGCTGGCCCTTGCGATGGGTCCGACGATGCCCAGGTCCCTTGCTTTCTCCGTCCTCAGGATACCGGTGGTCTCCAGTCTGTCCAGGAGGGCGGGGCTCTCCATCATCTCGGTCAGGTCCTCCATCTCGAACTTCAGGGTTATGAGGAAATCATCCAGTTCCTTCAGTTTGCTCTGGGAGATGTCCCTGCGGACCCCTCCCGGAACGACGCTGTTCATCAGCTGTCTGTGCTTCGTGAGGCCCACGTTCATCCTGAAGACCTTCTCCTGGATCCCGCCGCCGATGGCGGAGGGGACGGTGAATGCTGTGTCGGTGCAAACCCCCGAGACACCTCCGATGTGGTTGTAGAGCCTCTCCATCTCCGCCAGGATGACCCTGATATACCTGGCCCTCTTCGGTACCTCGGTGCCGGTCTCCATCATCTCGGAGTATGCTATGCAGTTGGCCACGCATGTGTCCCCCGAGATGCGCTCCACCAATCTGGAGTTGTCCTGGGATACGGGTGTCTCCAACAGCTTCTCCACCCCCCTGTGGGTGTATCCCAGATGGGGGTTGAGCTCGATCACCGGTTCCCCCGCGACGCTGAACCTGAAGTGTCCCGGTTCGATGATCCCGGCATGGACGGGGCCCACGGGTATCTCGAACACGTCCTCTCCCACGGTGTGGTTCCGGGGGATGGGGATTCTGGTCTCGGTGGACCTGTCGTAGTCACCCTTCTGAAGTGGGTGGCCATTGCCCTTCCTGCGGTAGATGATGGGTTCCCTCGGGCCGTCCTCGAAGGATATGCCGCTCATCTCGGACATGAGCCTCTCATAGGGGAGTGCGGCGGGTATCTCGTGGGAGATCGGAACGGCCGATGTCCCGGGTCTGTAGGAGAGTCTGGCGACCCTGTCCTTCTTCCTGAACAGTATGTTGACGATCTGTCCGGAGGGGTCTTCCTGGGCGAACATGGTCATGAGGCGGAATCCGTTGCCCGACATGACCAGGCATTCCTGGAGTACCTGTTCCTTGTCGATCCGTATGTCCGATGATATCATGTTCACATCACCCCGCTGAGCACCGTTACGACATTGTCGAGCCATCTCGATACCGTGTCGGGCATGAACAGTCCCATGAGGAGTGTGCATATGAACAGGACGGCCAACGGCGCATGTCTGGAGAAGCAGGCATGTTTTTCGATGTCCCTGCCGGCATCACCGGTCAGCATGGGGAATATGTGCCTGACGAATCCTGCGAACACTATCGCCAGCAGGACCACCGAGAGCACGGTGACCCACGTCATCCCCGCATCGATGGATGCGGACATCAGGGTCAGTTCCCCCACGAAAACCGCGAAGGGAGGGGCACCGATTATCGCCAACGTCCCTGCTGCCATCATGAAGCCGGTGAAGGGCATGCTCCTGTTCACACCTCTGATCAGGTCCATGTTGCGTGTCCCGTAGGACTGTATGATGTTCCCAGCGGAGAAGAACAGGGAGGGGCACCGATTATCGCCAACGTCCCTGCTGCCATCATGAAGCCGGTGAAGGGCATGCTCCTGTTCACACCTCTGATCAGGTCCATGTTGCGTGTCCCGTAGGACTGTATGATGTTCCCAGCGGAGAAGAACAGGATGGGTTTCGTGACGGAGTGTGCCACCATCTGGATGACGGCACCGGTGATGGCCAGGGGTGTTCCGATACCGAATCCTATGGCTATCAGGCCCATGTTCTCTATGGATGAGTACGCGAGCATCCTCTTCAGGTCCCTTGCGGAGACTATGAAGAACGCCGCCGCTCCCAGCGAGAGCAGTCCGAACACGAGCATGATGGTGGAGGCGAACCCGGGGTTCACGATCTCCGATATGGAGTAGAACCTCAGGATGCCGTACATGGCGCAGTTCAGGAGCACCGCGGAGAGCAGACCGCTGACCGGGCTGGGTGCCTGGCTGTGGGCATCCGGTAACCATGTGTGCATGGGGACGAAACCGACCTTGGTCCCGAATCCGACTATGATCAGGACCATGGCCATCTTCATCATGGTCGGATCGAGGTCCTCGGCGGCGGCCATCAGTGCGGGCCAGTCCAGGGATGAATCGGAATCCAGGATGCCCACGGTGGATGCGTACACGAGGGTGAACCCTGCGAGGGCTATGGTGATACCGACGGAGCATAGGATGATGTACTTCCATGCCGCCTCCGTGGACTCCTCACTGGAGTAGAAACCCACCAGGAATGTGGACACCAGGGTGGTGGCACCTATCCCGAGCCATACTATGGCCATGGAACGGACGGAGAACGTCAGCATCATCACGGAGATGAACACGACCAGCAGACAGTAGTACTGCCCCTGTTCCTTCCCGTTCACCTTCCCCTCCTCATGCTCCAGGCCGATGTACGCTCTGGAGTATATGGAGGCCATGAGGCCCACGAACCCCACAAGGAGCATGAACACCGCGGATACGGAATCCATGTAGAACAGTCCGTCATCGAGGACGTCACCGTCCAGGACGGGGATGCAGAGGTTCAGGGCCAACAGCAGGATGATCAGACAGCACACCGGTTGCAGGACGGTGATGACGCCTTTGTTGCGGAGTGCGATGCATGCGATGGCGGACACGACCATCGCCAGGACCATGAGCATCATGGAGGTCGTCATTCCCTCAGCCTCCTGAGGAAGGATGTGTCCACGGAGTTGAACGACCTGTTGATCCTGTATGCGAAGATACCGATGATGATCACCGCCACCATGACATCGAAGAACGCTCCGATCTCGACGATCAGGGGCATACCGTGTGACAGGGCGATGGCACCGAGGAACAGTCCGTTCTCCATCATCAGCAGGCCCACGGTCTCGGTGATGGCCTTCCTCCTGGTGCTCATCATGAGCAAACCTATCAGGATGATGGACACCGACAGGGCCAGACAGTTCCTCTCCACGGTCTCGATGGATGCCAAGAGGGGTTCGGTGATGTAGTATGAAAGGATGATCATGAGTCCGGATGCCAGGAGCGATCCCGGGATGCCGATGCTCAGTTCCACCTCCTTGTCCACGTTGATCCTGCTCATGATGTATGTGAGCATCCTGGGCATCACGACCACCTTGAGTGCGATGGTCAGGGCGCACATGATGTAGATGTGGCTGTTCCCGGAGGAATACGCCACCACGAACGCCAGTGCCGCCAGGAAGACGGACTGCAGCGAGAAGAGGCTCACCAGGGACCTCATACGGGTGGTGGCGATGGCCATCACCGAGGTCAGCAGCATCATGACTGCGCATATGTCGATCAGATTTGCGATCAATGTTGCTTCCATTCTCTCAGCCTCACAGGATGTACAGCGATATCATCGCCAGGAGCGACAGCGTGAATGATGCCGTCAGCAGGTTGGGTGTCTTGAAGAGCCTGGTCTTGCACAGTGCGGACTCCACCAGTGAGAGCACGAAGGCCACCAGCACCATCTTCATCGCCATGACGATGGCGGATGTCAGGAGGGATGCCGCAGTGATGTCGGATGCGATGCCCCACGGGAAGAACAGGGACCCCACCATGGCCATGAACACCGTCAGCCTCATCATCGAGGACAGTTCCATCATGGCGAGTCCGCGTCCGGAGTACTCCAACATCATGGCCTCGTGGACCATGGTGAGCTCCAGATGTGTGGTGGGGTTGTCGAATGGGATCCTGGCGTTCTCGGCCAGGAGGGTGATCATGAACGATGCCCCCGCCAGTATGAGTGCGGGGACGATGGCTGCCAGTCCCATCTCTGCGATGTTGGCGGAGATCCCGCCCATGTCCGTTCCGGCACCGGAGATCACCGCGAGTGTGGCGATGGACAGTAACAGTGCGGGTTCGATGAGGACGGACATCATCATCTCCCTGCTGCTCCCCATGCCTCCGAATGTGGATCCTCCCTCCAGACCTCCCAGGACCATGGAGAACCTGAACATGGTGAACAGGTAGACCACGGCCACAAGGTCCCCGAAGGGTGCCAGGACACCGGTGTAGATGAACGGGGTCATCATGGCCAGGACGACCATCGATGCCATGCAGATGTACGGGACCGCGCGGAACACCCAGGAGCAGCTCCCGGACACCACGGAATCCTTCCTGAACAGCTTGGCCAGGTCCCTGTAGGGCTGGAATATGCTCGTTCCGACCCTCTTCTGCATCAGGGCCTTGAACTTCGATACGATCCCCGACATCAGCGGGGCGATGGCGATCAGGACCGCCGCCTGGATGAGTTCGATGATGATTTCCTGCCAGATCATAGGAGCCTCACCGCCAGGAGTGTCACGACCAGCGTGACGAGGATGTAGCCCAGATAAGACTGGATGTTACCCGTCTGGAGCCTGGTCACCTGTTGCGACACATAGGTGATCAGATGTCCGAAGGGTCTGTAGATGTATTTGACGAACGGTTCCACGAAGAGGGTGCTGTACTTGTCGCCCTTCTTCTCGGACACGTCCTGGTAGATGGGATGGAACACGCGGACGATCGGCTGCGAGAATCCCTCGGAGGAGTACTGCATCCTCTCGTCCAGGGAGCCTCCGCAACCCCACGTCTCGTAGACCTCCGTCCTCTTCCTCGTGAGTCTGAGCATCAGCAGGATCACGAGGACGCAACCTGCGAGGAGTATCCCCAGGGTCAGGGGCATCAGGGTCCCGGACATACCGGCCCTGTATGTCATCTCGATTCCCATGAGGTGTGAAATCCCGTCGTTCATAGAGTCCATCAGCGGGAACGAGAACACTCCCATGCCCACGCACATGGCGGCGAGGCAGACCAGGGGGATGATGGAACCCTTCCTCATGGGTCTCGGATGGGCCGCACCCTCGGAACAGGGACGTCCGAGGAATATGAAACCGTATAGTCTCGCATAGGATGTGGCGACGATCATACCGCACACACCCATCATGGCCACCAACAACGGCATGGCCACACGCATGGTGCTGTCCACCGCATCGGTCCCCAGAAGTGTCTGGAGCATCAGCCATTCGCTGATGAAACCGTTCATGGGCGGGATGGCCGCAAGGGACATGACACCTATCAATGCGACGGCGGACAGTGCCGGGAGGACACAGGCGATGCCCCCGAACCTGTCGATCTTCCTCTCGCCGGTGACATCCTCGATGGAATCCACGGTGAGCATCATGAGGGATTTGAACACGGCATGGTTCAGTGTGTGGAGCAACGCCGCGATGATCACGAGTGCCTGGAGGTTCGGGAGGTTTCCCGCGAAGATCATGGCCAATGAGAGGCACATGGTCACAAGTGCGAGGTTCTCCATACTGGAGTAGGACAGGATCCTCTTGGGTTCTGTCTGGATCATCGACTCCATGGCACCCCACAGTGCGGTGACCGCGGAGAGGATGCAGAGTATGATGCCCACGGTGACGAGACCCTCATCCGTCCCTATGTATGAGAACACGGCCTTGAACAGCATGAGCACGGCCGCGTTGGAGCACACCGTTGTGAGAAGTGCGGTGGTGTGCGTGGGTGATTTGGCGTACATGTCGGGCATCCATGCGTGGAACGGGACCATACCGAGCTTCGTTCCGAACGCTATGAACAGGAGGAACACGATTACGGATGATGTGGCATGTCCCATGACGGATGCCAGTCCCGTCCACTCGCTCATGACGGTCGTCCCTGAGACGATCCACAGGTATGCGTACACGCCCATGAGGATTAATCCTCCGACATGGGTGATGGCGAAGAACCTCCATCTGGGGACATCGTCATCGGTCTCGCCCATCAGGAACGTCACCATGGACACGATCTCCCATGCTATGAGCAGGAGTATCACCGTATCGGCCATCATGCACAGTGCACAGGATATGAACAGGGCGCAGGACAGCCCCATGTAACCGGGTCTGTAACCGTGTCCGGAATGGGACATGTGTGTCACGACCATTAGGAAGACGGCCGATGAGAACGATACGAACATCGCCGTGAGTCCGTCGACCCTCACGGAATAATCTCCGAGCATCGAGCCCAGGGGGAATGTGGCTGTGAAGTCCGGAACGAGGCACCAGACGGGATAGCACATGATCCCCGCGAGGCATGATACACCACACAGTACATTGGAGGCTTTGCTCCCCCATTCCCTGCGGGACGCACCCGTCAGAACACCCAGAAAGGCGGGCAGGAGTAGGATGAGCAAGTATGCCGTTATCAGAAAACCGTCATCCATACCCGCAAACATCGGAATTGCACTTCCGACCGTCGCGTTACACAGATGTCACCTTAAACCTTTG
>CAZCMJ010000018.1:0-7427 GCA_964499845.1 uncultured Methanomassiliicoccales archaeon | reverse complement strand
GGGTTTGAAACGGTTTCAGCAGGCGAAGTACCCGCGGGTCCTCAGCATGTGCCTCTTGACCGCATGTGCACCGAAGAAGTACACACAGGCGATGAACGGCATCCACAACAGTGCCCAGAGCGGGACGGGCATGAGGGCGTTGCATCCGGATATGGCCTCCCAGAGGCCTCCGGAGAAGGGCAGCAGGGTCCCGATCGCAAGTGCGACGACGGTGGTGGCCACCAGGATCCTGGCGGACCAGGTCTGGAAGAAGGGCAGTTTGTTCGTCCTGACGATGTGGATGGCCCATACCTGCATCCAATACTGTTCTATGCACCACAGGGACTGGAACAGGACCGCCACCGGCAGAAGGGAATCTATGTCGCTGAGGGGTGCACCGCTCAGGACCAGTGCGGATGCCGTGGTCACTCCCTCGGTGATGCCGTAGGATGCCAGGTTTGCCGCTGTGTCGGCCATCATGCCCGCATCGATGGTCACGGACACCGTGGGCAGCACCACCCATATGAAGAACGCCCAGGACAGCAGGTCCGTCACGACGCACATGGGTCCGTAACGGTACATCACCGATTTCAGATTCGGTGCGTCCCATTTCCGCGGTTCCCGCACGAACTCGTCCTCGACCTTGTCCCAACAGATGAATATGCAGGCGAAGTCGTTGACGAGGTTGAATATCAGGATCATCAGTGCGCCCATGGGCTCGAAGTTGAAGAACAGCGAACCGAGGATCAGCGAGAACATGTATCCGAAGTTGATCGAACCGATCATCTTCACGTACTTGATGGAGTTGGCGTAGACCTTCCTGCCCTCGATCGCACCCGTTTTGAGGATGCCGAGGTCCTTCTCCAGAAGGATCATGCTGGCGGTCTCCTTGGCGATATCTGTCCCGGTGTCCACGGAGATGCTCACGTCGGCGTTCTTCATGGCGATGACATCGTTGATACCGTCGCCCATGAGTCCCACGGTGTGTCCGTTGGCCTTCAGGGCAAGGACGATCCTGGATTTGTTGTCGGGGCTCAGGCGGGCGAAGATGCTTGTGTGCTCCACACTCTCCTTGAGCTCCTCATCCGACATGGCGTCGATCTGAGGTCCGATCAGGAAGTTCTCCGAGGGGATCCCGATCTGCTCGCACACGTTCTTGGAGACATATTCGTTGTCCCCTGTGAGGACCTTGACCGCGATGCCGTACTCGTTCAGCTCTCCGATGGCCCTTCCCGCCGTGGGTTTCACCGGGTCGCTGAAGACGATGAACCCGGCGATGATCATGTCCGACTCATCCTCGTTGCTGAACTCGGCCTTCCCGTGGGGGATGTACTTGTGTGTGACCCCCAGTACGCGCATGCCCTTGCTGCTGTACCACTCCACTAGGCCGAGCATGTCGTTCACGATCTTGTCGTTCAGGGGGCGGATGTTCCTCTCCGCATCGAGATATCCGTTGGAGATGGAGAGGATCTCGGGCATGGCACCCTTGGAGATCATGACATCGATCTCGTCATCTTTCCTCACGATGACCGTCGCCCTCCTCCTGATGAAGTCGAAGGGGACGTCGCCCACGTACTCATAGCCGTCCAGGGTCTCCAGGAGACCGTTCTCCTCGGCGTACTCGTCGAGGGCCCAGTCGATCTGGTTGGTGGCGGATTTGAGGTGGTGGGCGTTCAGGCACGACATGAGCTCCACGGAGCCGCTGGCGTTCCCGTAGATGTCGTTGCAGTCGTGGACGGAGATACGGTTCTGTGTGAGCGTACCGGTCTTGTCCGAACACAGGACGTCCATGGCACCGAAGTTCTGGATCGCGGTGACATCCTTGACGATGACCCTGTTCTTCGACATGTCGATGGCGCCCTTGGCCAGGTTCGCCGAGACGATGGTGGCCAGCATCTCGGGCATGAGTCCGATGGCCAGTGTGAGGGCGAAGGTCACGGCGCTCAGGACCCCGTCCAAGGTGAAGCATCCGTATGTCATGTAGTCCTTGACCACCATGATCAGGAAGACCGGCGGGACCATGAGGTACATGATCTTCAACAGGACGTTGACGATGGACTTGGTACCCTTGTCATAGGTGGTGGGGGCCTTCTTGCGGGTGAGCTTCTCGGCCATGGAGCCGAAGATGGTGTCGTCACCCACTGCGACGACCACCGCCTCAGCGGAACCTCCGACCACATTGGTGCCCATGAACGCGAGGTTGTCGCATCCCAGGACATTCCCCTCGCAGGGGTCCGTCTCGGCATGCTTGGTGACCGCTCCGGACTCGCCGGTCAGGGCGGACTGGTCCACCTGCAGGTGGTTGGAGCTGATGATCCTGACATCCGCGGGGACCATGTCCCCTGTGTCGAGGATGATGATGTCCCCTACGACCAGTTCCTTGGAATCGATCTCCGTCTCCGTGCCCTCGCGGCGTACTGTGATGATGGTGGTGACCATGCTCACCAGTTCCGCCGCCGCCCTCGAGCTGCGGGTCTCCTGGATGAACGTCACCGATCCGCTTACGAGGATGAGGGTTGTGAGAATGATGAAGTAGATGATGTCCGGTTCGAGGACCATCCATAGCACATCGATGATGGCCAATGAAATGATGAAGATGTTTGCGAATGAGTGATACAATCTTTTGAGGACCATGTGCTTGTTGTTGTTGGTGACCTCGTTCTTTCCGTATTGGATACGGGAAGTGGTGATCTCCTCGTTGTAGTGCCCCTCGGGTCTACTGTTGAACTCGCCGATGATGCTCTCGGCATCGGTGGATGCCGCATGTCTCATTCTCTGATCCGTCGTAATCGAATCATTTAACACAGCTAAGCCATGGGGTTCTGATATTTAAAAAGGGCCCGATGGCGGTGCACCACGGGCCCCATTGGGATATAAAAATCCTTCTGGAAAGTATTTATCTGGGTTGATCGGGCGGAGGGTCTCCCCTCACTCCTTCTCGGCCGTTTCCTCAGAGGGCTCGGCTGGGGCCTCCTCTGCGGCGGGGGTCTCGGAGGCCTGTTTGCGTTTCTCCTCCTTGATACGGGATTTGGCGGCCTTCTCCTCGGCCTTCCTCTTGCGGATGTCCTCTTTGAGTTTGGCCTTCGCCTCAGCGCGTTCCTCCTTCGGGAGCTTCTTGATCTCCTCCCTGCGTCTCTCCTCTGCGCGCTTGGCCTTCCACTTGTCGTCCTCGATCTTCTGCTTCGCCTGCCTGGCGGCATCTTCCTTCTCTTTGGCGATCTTCGCGTGTCTCGCCTTGGCTTTCGAGTTATCGTCGACGACCTCGTCCTTCTTAGCTGCCATTTGAATGACCCCTTGATTCGGCCCCCTATCGTGTCTGACCTACTAATACCTTAGTGGACTATGGATGGATGATAGGTCGATACCAGTGGTCTACGGGACTGTCCACAGGGTTTGTCCGCCCCGACCGGAAAAGGGGTGGTCGGAGCGGGATTTACTGTTCTGAGGGTTCACTGACCGGACTTCCAGAGTCCGTGTTTGTTGCAGTATTCCCATGCGGTGATCTGCTCGGCGTCGGTCTTGAAGAACGCTTCGGGTGCGTCACCGGGCTTGAGGTACCTCCTCATCCTGACCCCGTCGGCGCAGATCTCGATGTAGACGATGTAGTGGTCGTCGGCCATGGGGTGTGCGGTCTCCTTGCCGACCTTCACAAGGACTCCTCCGTCGACCTTCTCGATGTAGGGGACGTGCTTCTCCTTGACGAAGTCGTCTGTCTTCGCCTCCATGGGTTCCATGCGGGTTCCGCAGCAGGAGGGAATGCATCCTCCCTTGTAGATGAGATCGACAGCGGTTCCGCATTTGGCGCAAACGTATGTTACCATGATGGTTCCTCGGAGGTGATTCCCTTTTGTGTCGTATTAAACTTGCCCAGGGATGGATGGGTGATGTCGTAGGTTGCCAACCGTCACCTCATTTCAGGACATGCTCTCTTTCCGACCAGCGTGTCCAGGTCGAAGAGCATTATGCCGTTCTCCTCCGCATATTCAGATAATCCTTCATCGAATCCTGATGCTGAGAACAGGGCCAACCTTTCGTTATAATGGCCTCTGAGGGAATCCACCCTCTCTTGAAGGGTGTTGAGGGCACTGAATCCCATAACCTTTCCTGTGAGCTTGCACTCTCCGAACAGGTGGATCCTGTTTTGTTCGTTCATGATCGTCGCCGTCACATCGATGTCCACATCCTCGGTGACCGGTTTGCCCGAGGCATCCTTGACGATGTTACCGTACTCATCCCTGGTCGGGGTCGGGCCCCACCAGGAACCCACTTCGATGCAAGGGTAGTTTTTTGTTGTATAATCCCTGCAGAAACCTTCGAACTCATGACCGAGATGAGAGGTTATGATCGGTTTGAGTATATCATATACATCTTTTTCGTCTTGTATCAATCCTGTATACCTCTGCATTGCAAAGTGGAATGATGTCAATCTATCGGTGATGACATAGTGGTTGCTTTTTCTGGCAACAGGCACCGATTCCATTTTTTTTATCACACGGATTTCGGTGAGTCTTCTAAGACAGTCGGAGAGTCTATTGTCATTCAGTCCTGTGCGTCCGACAATCTGTTTGTAGATGTCATATCCCGACGAGATCGACTCCAGGACGGCGAATGCATCATCTGCAGAATGGCCGAGTTCTTGTCTGATATCATAGGGTATATCGCTTCTGATTATGCTGTTGGCATTCAGGACATATTCGTTTACAACGGTCGTGTAGTCGGAGTCCCCCACCAGTTCGTGATATGCGGTCACCCCTCCAAGAGTAAGATATATCTTCAACAGATCTGTGTCTGAAGCTGATGGGTGGAATCTACGGACGTCTTTGAGGTCCATCGGCCCCACCTCGAGTCTGAATGCGAATCTTCCATAGAGTGGTTTTTTCTTGTCCATAACCTCTTCCATCATCAGAGAAATGGATGATCCGCAGAATACCACCATAGATTCTGTATCATTCCTGATGGTATCGATCATGTGTTGCAGTTCGGAGGCGACGGTCTGATTCCCTTTGAGTAAATGAGGTACTTCGTCGAACACCACGAGTGTTTTTTCCTGGGAACATACAGTCACTACATTTTTCAGTGCGTGACGTAGGTCATCGGAATGGATGTCCGAGCCTATGAGGTCATTAACAGCATCGGTAAGAATTTCTGCGTTAGCCTGTTCAGAGGATTCCACGAATTGGACGAACAGTGTTCTCCGGCCTTTTGAAAATTCCTTGAGGAGCCTGGTCTTGCCTATGCGACGACGTCCATACACTATGCATGTTTTCACCGTTTCTTTTTCATATATTCTCTCAAGGAGGGCTAGTTCCTTCTGGCGACCGATGAATTGCCCCATATTTTCTTATGGGGTTGTAGGTATATTACTTTGTTTATCAAAAGTGAAATGAATACACTATTTTTTTAAAAGTAAAATGATTTTACTTTAGATTTCAAAAGTAATCCAAAAACAACAACGTAGAGTCTGTCCGGATCGATCCTATGTTGAAAATGGAAAAGGTGATATCCTGTACGGGGAACCATTCCCCACACAGGATGCGGGTGCACACGGCACCCTATATGGTCATCTCTTGCTTCCGCCGACCATGACCAGGTATGCGAGGAGAGCCTCGAGTTGTATCCTCTCGTTGCTACCCTCCACCATGCGGAACTCGATCTCCCCGGTCTTGTCCATGAGCCTGACCTTCTCCGAATCGGTGATGGTGAGGTCGAATATCGAGGAGTGCATCTGCTTTATGATGTCCTGTCCGGAGAGTCCGAACTCGATCATGGTGTTGTCGAGCATGTTCCTGGCCTTGACGAAATCACCGGACAGTGCGGTCTCGAGCATGTTCCTGACAGCCTCGGGGTTCGCCATACCGGTGGTCTGATAGATGAGGTCCAGGTCCACGGTCCTTCCGAGGGACGCTGCCACCTGGAGTGAGTTCACCGCACGCCTCATGTCGCCGTGCGCCACATGGACCAGTCCGACCATGGCCTCGTCGGTGATGTCCACGTTCTCCTTGGTCACGATCATCTGGAGGAACTCCCTGAGGTCATCGGAGGTCAGGGGTTTGAACCTGAAAACGGCGCATCTGGACTGGATTGGGTCTATGATCTTCGAAGAGTAGTTGCATGAGAGGATGAACCTGCAGATCCCGGAGTACTTCTCCATGGTCCTCCTCAGGGCCGCCTGGGCATCCGATGTGAGTGCATCGGCCTCGTCCATGAAGATGATCTTGAACTCCGCCCCTCCCAGGGGGGATGTCCTCGCGAACTCCTTGATCTTGCCGCGGACCACGTCGATACCCCTCTCGTCGGAGGCGTTGAGCTCTATGAAGTTGCCCTTCCACTCATCACCGAACATCCCCCTCGCCAGTGCGAGGGAGCAGGTGGTCTTCCCGGTTCCCGCGGGCCCCGTGAGGAGCAGATGGGGCATGTTCCTGGACTCAACATAGGATTTCAGTCTCTCGGTGACGTGCTTCTGACCGACGACGTCGTCGAGGGTCCTGGGCCTGTACTTCTCTGTCCAGATCTCGTTCATGGTGACCGGGACCCTCCAAGTAACCGGATGATAAAACCGTGTCGATTGCACGGTCCGCCGAACCGTTTTTAATGTTGATCGGGACATGACGTCCTACGAGGTATCCACATGTATTGCAGGAACTGTGGCAGGGAATTGGAGACCGATGCGAACTTCTGTCCCGTCTGCGGTCACCCCACCGGTGATCCAGGATGCAGGAGGGCGTGTTCCCAGGCCGCCGTGATGATGGAGAGGAAGAGCGAGGGTATCGCACTGATCCTGTCCCTCATAATCACCGGTGCTGGTCACATGTATGCGGGGAAGATCGTCGACGGTGTGGTCCTTCTGGCGTTGCAGGTGGCCCTTTCGCTGGGGATGTTCGTCGTGTTCCTCACAATGGACGATCCCTTCGCGGTGGTCATCGTAGGCATACTCTGTATAGCCACCTTCGTTGTATGGATATACGCGATCATAGACTCGAACAAAGAGGTCAAGAGGTATAATCAACAACTGCTCTCCGACTCTTTATCGCAGATGTGATCCCGGGTCGGTCCGATCCGTCAACGGGATCATATCAAACAAGGGGGAGGGCGGACAGTTCCGCCCTTCTCCCGACTCCCCATCGTTTTTAACTATCTCCGACGCATCACCATGGTCCATGAAGATCTACGATGCCTACAGGCTGGCGATCGAGACCGGTATGTCCAAGGACCCCCGCCCCGAGGCGGAGGTGGAGAAGGTCCTCTCCGATGCGAAGGAGGCCTATGAGAAGCTCGAGGATGACAGGAAGGACCTGTTCGACACCGAGCGTCTGTGGAACCCATACACCGATTCGAGGTTCAGCGCCCTGGCCGAGGAGTCCAAGGATATGGACATCACCGACGTCATGTGGGGCATCGACATCGGTACGGGGGAGGTCCTCCTCGCCGACAGGCTCAGGGAGAAGGGT
>CAZCMJ010000017.1:0-27335 GCA_964499845.1 uncultured Methanomassiliicoccales archaeon | reverse complement strand
ATGAAAACAACCCATAACCCCAATCTTCTCAGATCGTGATTCGCCGCCATCACCCCAACCGTCATATCGGACCAGAAGATAGCAGACGATGATGAGGAAGAAGGACCTGGAGATCCGCCTGCAATCAGTCCGCAACTTCGAGGACCCGGACCCCGCACTGGAGCAGTACATGACGCCGGCCACCATGGCGTCCGACATCCTGTTCGACGCATACAGGGCGGGGGACATCGAGGGCATGAAGGTCATCGACCTCGGATGCGGAACAGGAATGTTCTCCATAGGTGCATGGATGCTCGGAGCGGGCATGGTCAGGGGATTCGACATATCGGAATCCGCACTGTCCGTCGCAGAGAGGAACGCCGAGGACCTGGGTGCCGAGGTGGAGTTCGTGAGATGCAGGGTGGAGGATGTGGACGAGGGTGCCGACACCGTGTTCATGAACCCCCCGTTCGGATGCCAGAACAGGAATGCGGACCGCCCGTTCCTGAGGAAGGCGATGGAGATCTCCGAATGCGTGTACTCCATCCATATGGCGGACACGGTGGACTTCGTGAAGGGTTTCTGCGAGGAGAATGGCAGGTCTGTGGTTTCCTCTAAAATCTATAAGTACGAAATCCCTCATACATTTTCATTCCATACGAAGACGAAGAAGACGGTTGACGTCGCGGTCGTCAACATAAGGTGATTCACAATGGCAGATTCTGAATTGGTTTTCCCGGGAGACGAGGTCGCAGTCGAAGAGGAGTACCTCGCATCCAACGGGACTTACGCCGAGAACGGCATCATCTATGCATCCCAGATCGGCGTCCTCGAACTGGACGATGATGACTGTGTGGCCAGGGTCATCTCCCCCAACCCCCCGAACATCCTCGCAGTGGGCGACATCGTGTACGCCGTGGTGGCGGACATCAGGAACACCGTGTTCATGAACCCCCCGTTCGGATGCCAGAACAGGAATGCGGACCGCCCGTTCCTGAGGAAGGCGATGGAGATCTCCGAATGCGTGTACTCCATCCATATGGCGGACACGGTGGACTTCGTGAAGGGTTTCTGCGAGGAGAATGGCAGGTCTGTGGTTTCCTCTAAAATCTATAAGTACGAAATCCCTCATACATTTTCATTCCATACGAAGACGAAGAAGACGGTTGACGTCGCGGTCGTCAACATAAGGTGATTCACAATGGCAGATTCTGAATTGGTTTTCCCGGGAGACGAGGTCGCAGTCGAAGAGGAGTACCTCGCATCCAACGGGACTTACGCCGAGAACGGCATCATCTATGCATCCCAGATCGGCGTCCTCGAACTGGACGATGATGACTGTGTGGCCAGGGTCATCTCCCCCAACCCCCCGAACATCCTCGCAGTGGGCGACATCGTGTACGCCGTGGTGGCGGACATCAGGAACACCATGGCCACGGCGGATGTGGTCGGAAAGGACGGCGTCGAGAGGACTCTCGGAGGGGAGACATACGCCACCATCCACGTGTCCAAGATCTCCCAGGGCTACACTGACGACGTGTCCAAGGAACTCAGGAAAGGGGATTTCATCAGGGCGAAGGTCACCGGTGTCAAACCCTCCCTCCAGCTCACCACCAAGGACAACCACCTCGGGGTCATCAGATCCCTCTGCGGAAAATGCAAGACAGAGATGGTGAAGAAGGGGACCGGACTATTCTGCCCCGAGTGCAAATACAACGCCCCCAGAAAACTCGCCGACGATTACGGCGACGTGAAGATCTGAGCGTGTACTCGATGAAACTTATCTCTTTGATGTCCAACGGCATCGACTCCCCTGTCGCATCCTACAAGATGGGCATGATAGGGGCCGATGTCATCCTTCTGCACATGGACAACCGTCCGTACACGGATGATCGCAGCATCGAGAACGTGAAGGCCATCGCCGAACGTCTCAGAGAGGTCACCGGCAAAGAGTATCCCCTGTACATCGCACCCCATGGGGAGAACCAGACGGAGATCTCCGAGAAATGCGACAGGAGCTATCAGTGCGTCATGTGCAAGCGCGTTATGCAGCGCACCGCAAGGGAACTTGCCAAAATACTCGGAGCCGAGGCCATCGTCATGGGGGATTCCCTCGGACAGGTGGCATCACAGACCCTGAGGAATATCAGGTCCGAGAACATAGGATTGGATTTCCCGGTGATAAGGCCCCTAATAGGCATGGACAAACTGGAGATCGAAGCCATCGCCAAGGAGATCGGAACCTATGAGATCTCCATCAGACCCACCGACGGATGCACCATCGTTCCCGTGAAACCCATCACAGAGGCGGATCCGGAGAAGGTGGAGAGCTTCGGCAGCGTCATCGATGTGGATGCTGTGGCGAGGAGGTCGGCCGAGGCCGCCCATCCTCTCTGAACCCTCTTCCCCCTTTCTATATAATATCAATAATAGGGCCTTCTGGTGTAGAAGGCGGGACAGGAGTCGATGTCCTCCTTGTCGTAGAGCATGTCCATGGAGACGTTGGAGATATAAGACATCTGGATACGGGAGATGTACAGGAAGTTGTCTCCGACGGGGATCTTCAGGTCCGATTCCTTGGGACCTTTCACCGTTGTGGGCACGAGTGCGGGGCCCATGCATGCGGTGCAGATACGGTAGTCCTTTCCCTCGGACATTATCATCTTTTTGACGTCCTCGTCGATTGTTATCTCCATGGTTGGCTGAACACGGGGTGATAGATAACGATGATGCCTCAATTCGGAACATCATCCGATTGATCCAGGAAAAGTGCCACTGCGCCGGGCACATCCTTGGACAGTATCGCGTGAAGGTCATTCAGTCCGGCGGCCCTACGGTCGGTTATCACCGCCACACCGCGGTCCGTCTCGGATCTGATGAGCCTCCCTATGGCCTGCCTCATCTTACGGACGGTCGGGATGGTCGTGGTGTATCTCATGCCATCACCGAAACGTATGTCATAGTACCTCTTCAGAGCACGGAGTTTCGCAGTCGGTTTGGGATACGGGATGCCGATGAGCACCGCCAATTCGAGGGCCTTGTCCGGGAAGTCCAAGCCTTCGCTTATCCTGCCGCCGGTGACGCAGAACAGGACAGCACCGTCGGAGGACCTGAAGTTCTCGAACACATCCATCAGGTCCGACTGCCCCATGCCCCGCTCCTCATAGTAAACATCACGCCCCAATGCGGAGACGAGGCCGTCGTCCACCATCCGATCCATGAACTGATATGATGGGAAGAAGACGGCAGTGTTCACCCTCACCGAGTTCACCGTGGACACCACCAGTTCGAAGATCCTGTCGTAGTTCTCCTGGACGGACCTCTCCTCATACTTCATGGACACCTCGTCCGTGTACAGGGTCAGAAGGTTCTCCTCGGGGAACACCCCTCCGAGGTTCATGGTGTTCACCCTCTCCAATCCGATCTCGGCGATATAGGAGTCCAGAGGCTCCAACGTCCCGGACATGTGTATCGATGCGAAACATCCGTTCAAGGGGTCAGATGCACCCCTCGGGTCCATGCAGTAGGATTGGAACTTCGGATTCTTCCCGTCGATCACCAGACGGACGTACATCTCCTCATCACCGGTGATCCAGTACTGGAGGAAACGGGCCATGGACCCTATATACGTACGGGGGAGCTTCCGACGCTGCTTCTTCCTCTCGGCGATGCCATCACCGATCTCCTCCATGCCCTTGAGGATCTTCCCTATGACCACACTGGTGACCCCGAGACGGTCCATCAGCTCCTCCTCCAGGAAATACGGAGGGAGCATCCCATCCTCATCGATCAGATACTCCCGGACGGCATACTCCAGGATCTCCTTCAGGACGGATGCTATATCGATGATGCTGAGCCCCTCGTGGACCATCGGGTTGCCGTTGTCCATCGCCTCCTTCTCGGTGAGCTCCATGGCCCTGTAGCTGTATTCGAAGGTCTGCACCTCACGGAGGTAGTCGGGGAGGTTGTGGGCCTCGTCGACGATGATCAACGTCTGTGACAGTGGAACCCCGATCCACTGGATGAAACGGTCCAGGATCTGGGGCATGAAGACGAACGGATAGGGGACGGCGATGACGTCCGCCTTCGGAAGGGCGTACTTCAGGAGCTCATAGGGACACAGTCCCGCGTCCTCGCACATACGTGCGAACTCCTCCGGTTGGGGATGGTCCCTGCGGATGGTCTCCACCCAGGACCCTATGTCCGTGGTCTCGATCCTCTCATAGAATTTACAATGGCAGCCCTTGTCCCCATCCCTGCGCTTGTACTCGGAGCACAGTTTGGAGATCTCCTCCGAGGTCCCGGAGGCGAGGTCGGGGTCATCCCTCATCATGGGGCATGTGGAGGCCGAACGGCCCTGTATGCCCACACACAGTATATCTGCCTTCAACGCTGCGGACTCGCGTATGACCTGTTTCTGCTGGGATTTGGTCCTTGTGAGATAGATGACCTTCATCCCGCGGTCCATGGCGAAGCCGAGGACACCGCACAGGGATGTCACGGTCTTCCCTGTGCCGGTCCCGGCCTCGATGACGGCGCATCTCCTGTCACGTACCGTCCGATCGATGAAACCGATCAGCTCCCTCTGACCGGGACGGTACGCGTATGGAAACGGATCCATCGGTTTTATGCGGCGTCGCCGCCCCTGCGCCAGATGTCATCGGGAAGATCCGCGTAGATAGACTCCTCCTGCTGGTCGTCCTCCACGGAACCGACCTTGCTGGCCATCAGGGTGTGGATCCTGTCCCTCTTGAACAGCCAGTAGTGGATCCTCCACTCCCTGCCGTCGTAGAGGGTGGTCTCCTCCCTCTCTGTGGTGAGGATGCCCGCATCCTCCAGCATGTAGAATGCATCGCGGTCCTCGGGCTCCAGGATGTTGTCGATGATCCTGTCGGAGTATCCGAAGAAATTCAGCACGTGGTGGGCGAGCTCATATGCCTGCTCCTCCACCATACCGCGCGAGTTGTCGATGCTGTTCTTGATGGCCTGGGTGAGGTCATCCACGGTGATGATCCCCATGCTCATGCCACCAGATCGAGGAACTTGATGTCCTTGGTCCCGACATCGGCGGAGATCTTCTGGACGAGCTCATCGGGGATGGGCTGGTCCACGGTCAGGAACATGAGTGCACGGTCGCCGGACCTTCCGACGGACATCTGAGCCACGTTGATCCCTGCACCTCCGAGGGTGTTTCCGACGATACCGATGACTCCGGGCTCATCCCTGTACTCCAGGAACATCATGTCGCCC
This sequence comes from uncultured Methanomassiliicoccales archaeon, assembly GCA_964499845.1. GTDB lineage: Archaea > Thermoplasmatota > Thermoplasmata > Methanomassiliicoccales > Methanomethylophilaceae > Methanoprimaticola. Next base: position 22,106 of record CAZCMJ010000017.1, on the reverse strand, counting down.
TGCATGGAGACCTCGAAGGAGAATCCGTCGATGCCCACGAGCCTGGGCTGTCCGCCGATGACCGTTCCCCTGATGGTGTGGGAGGCCTCGCTGGAGGCGAACCTGATCTCGATGATGCTGGCGTAGTCCTTGGCGGTGTCGTTGTTGGTCTCGGCGATCTCGATGCCTTTGGATTTGGCGACGGGGAGTGCGTTGATGATGTTGGCGGACCCGATGATGTTCTTGAGGTATCCGATGAGTGCGGACACGGTCAGGAGCTTGGTCTGCTTACCGGCGAGTCCTCCGCAATAGGAGATCTCGAACTTCTTGAGGGGGTGGTTGCCGACCATCTGCTGGACGAGCGTTCCCATCCTCTCCGCCAGGGGCATGTAGGGCTCGGTATCGGCATCGAGCTTGCCGCGGGGTGCGTTGATGGCGTTGGACACGATGTTGTCCTTGAGGTACATGACCGCGTGCTCCGCGATCTCCACGGCGACCCTCTCCTGTGCCTCCACAGTGGATGCTCCGAGATGGGGGGTGGTGACCAGGTTGTCAAGCTCCAGGAGTTTGGTCTCCTCCTCGGTCAGAGGCTCGTTGCACCATACATCGAACGCGGCACCTGCGATAACCTTCTCCTTGAGTGCGGTGTACAGGTCGTCCTCGTTGACGATGCCTCCGCGGGCCACGTTGGCGATCCTCGCGTTGGGCTTCATCATCTTGAACTGCGGCAGGGAGATCATGTTCCTGGTCTCGGGGAGCAGGGGCGTGTGGATGGTCATGAAGTCGGCTGTGGAGATGACCTCGTCCAGGGTTGTGAGCCTGACACCGAGGCTGTCCGCGACCTCCTTGGGCAGGAAGGGATCGTATCCGATCATGGTCATGTTGAACGCCTTCATGCGTTTGGCGACCTCTCCTCCGACACGTCCGACACCGATGATTCCGAGGACCTTGCCGTTGAGCTCCACTCCGGTGTACTTGGACCTCTTCCACTCGCCCTTGTGCATGGACTCATGGGCGAAGGGGATGTTCCTTGCCAGTGCGAGGAGCATCGCGCAGGAGTGCTCCGCGGCCGACAGGATGTTGGCGGAAGGGGTGTTCATGACGAGGATACCTTTGTCGGTGGCGTAGGGGACGTCGATGTTGTCCACTCCGACCCCGGCACGTCCGATGACGCGGAGCTTGGTGCCTGCATCGATGACCTTCTTGGTGACCTTGGTCCCGGACCTGATGATGAGGCAGTCGTAATCGCCGATGATGCCGCAGAGCTCGTCCTCGGTGAGGCCGGGCTTGACATCCACAGGGAAACCGGACTGATTGAGAATCTCGAGTCCCTCGTCCGAAAGGGGATCCGATACCAGAATCTTGGTTGTCATTTTCACTCCTCCATGATCTCGTCCATTGCGGACAGAAGCTGTTTGATTCCGGCCGGGGTGGTGTCACCCATGTGGCCGATCCTGAATGTCCTCTCCTTCACATCGCCGTATCCGTTGGAGATCTCGAATCCCTTGGACTTGAGCTTGCTGTGGAAGGCATCGAAGTCGAGGTCTCCGCGGTTGAGGACCCCGATGGAGTTCGATCTGTAGCCCTGCTCGGGGAACACTCCCGCGAGCTTCTCATCCGCCCAGTTCCTGACGAGGTCGGCCATCTGGGCATGCCTGTCGTACCTCTGGGACACGCCCTCCTTCAGGATGCGGTCCAGCTGGTAGTCCAGTCCGTACATGAGGGATACAGGGGGCGTAGTGAGGGCGTAGTTGACGTCGCTCTGCTTCTTGATCTTGAGCAGATCGGTGTAGAATCCCCTGTTGGAGACGGTCTTGGCCTTCTCCAGGAGCCTCTCGGAACAGAGCATGACGGCGAGTCCGGGGGGCAGTGCGAGGGCCTTCTGCGTCCCGAACACAATGGAGTCGGCGTCCATGTCCTTCACCCTGATGTCCATGGCGAAGGCGGATGTGACCGCATCGACCTGGATGAGCGCGTCGGGGTTCTGTGCCCTGACCTCCTTGGCGAGGGCGACGGAGTCGCTGAAGACACCGGTGGAGGACTCGTTGCTGACCCAGTGGACCATCTCGATGTCCTTTCCGACCCTGCCTGCGATGTGCTCGGGCTTCATGGCCTCTCCCCAGGGGACCTGGACCTTCTCGACGGTCTTTCCGTTGAGCTCTCCGAGCTCGACGGACCTGTTACCGAAGGAACCGTTGGTGATACCGAGCGTCTTGGATGCGGCACCGTTCCTGATACCCGCCTCGAGCATGATGGTGGCGGACCCTCCGACGAGGAAAACGTCCATGTCGGTGTTCAGGATCTTTCTGATCTTCTCGACGATGTTCCCATGGAGCTCCTTGTACTCCTTGGACCTGTGGGTGATCATGGGTTTGGTCATCGACTGAAGCGTATCGGGCTCCACGTGCACGGGGCCGACGGTGTAAAGCATTCTACTCAAGGATAATCCCTCATTGCCCTAGGGCTATGGTCGGGTATCCTCCAACCCTTATAAAATATACGCGCGCGAGGTTTTACGTCCCCGCGGAACAGGTGAAACGGGAGGGGATGCCCCGCTCCCGTGATGAATGTTCAAAGTTTGGCGAGGGTGTCCTTGATCCTCGAGATGCCCTCGCGGATCTGGTCCTCGGATGTGGCATAGGAGATCCTGATGAATCCCTCTCCTCCGGGTCCGAACGCGGTTCCGGGGGTCACTGCCACGTGCCCCTCCTTCAGGAGCACTTCCGCAAGCTTGGCGGAGGGGATGTCCCTGTTGTACTTGGGGAAGATATAGAACGCTCCCTGGGGGACGTTACACTCAACGCCGGGGATCTCGGAGATGAGGTCCATGGCGAGGTCGCGGCGCCTCCTGAACTCGGACACCATGTCGAACTTGGACTGCTGGGGTCCGGTGATGGCCTCCACAGCGGCCTCCTGTACGAAGGACACCGCACAGGAAATGGAGTGGGACTGGAGCTTGTTGATGGCCTTGATGTCGTCCTCGGGGGCGACGGCCCATCCGAGCCTCCATCCAGTCATCGCGAAGGACTTGGACAGACCCGATACGATGATAGTGTTATCGAACATCTCAGGGAACGAGGCGATGGATGTGTGCTTCCCCTCGTAGACGATGCTGGAGTAGATCTCGTCGGAGAGGACCTTGATCCCCCTGGCCATGGCGATATCCGCGATCTGCTTCAGGACATCGGCGGGGATGACCGCACCGGTGGGGTTGGAGGGGGTGTTCAGGATGATCATCTTAGTCCTGGGGGTTATCTTGGACTCGATGAGTGCGGGGTCCAGGACGAAGTTGTCCTCGAACTTGGTCGGCACATAGACGGGCACACCGCCGGCCAGACGGATGCATGCCTCGTAGGAGACCCATGAGGGGTCCGCGAGGATGACCTCGTCGCCGGGGTCGATGTAGGCCAGGGCGACCATGAAGATCGCCTGCTTGCAGGGGGTGATGAGGACGTTGGATGCCTGACAGGGGACACCATCGGTCTCGCGTGTCATATCGGCAACGGCCTTCCTGAGTGCGGGGATGCCTAACGAAGGGGTGTAATGTGTGAACCCGTTGTGCAGCGAATCGCAACACGCGTCGATGACGTTCTCAGGGGTCGTGAAATCCGGCTCCCCCATGGAGAACGAGACGATGTCCACGCCCTCCGCTTTCATCTGGCTGACAAGATTGGAAATGGCGATCGTTCCCGATGCTGGGATCTCCTGAAGCCTCTTTGACACCATACAATGCGCCTCTTACTCGGCACACATTGACCGCCCATGATAAAACGATATCGTCAGGAAGGTGAAGGGGAGGGCGGACGGCGCCCCTGCCCCTGTGATGGGTTCACGTGATCAGGACAGGATGTCCTTGAGATGACCGCTCTGTGCGGCCTCCTTGATCTCCATGGCGAGTCTCGCACCGGTGCTGAGTCCGGGGTAGATGAGGTCCGCATAGGGGGATCCGGAGATGAACGGGTTGGTGCCTGCGACGATCCTCGTGGAGATCTCGAACACCTTGAACTGGAGCTTGTCGTTGACGACGGTCTCCAGACAGAACGGTCCCCACATACCTCCGAAGAGCTCGTAGGACCTGTTGACGACCTTCTCGGCCATCTCGAAAGCCCTGGGGAGGAGTGACTCCCTGATGACGACGGGCGTGTTCCCGGTGACCACGAACGAGGGATAGAGACCGTGCCTCTTGGACTCCTCGATGGATCCGAGCTTGTACATCTCATCGATGTTGGATTCGTCCCTCCTGTCGATGGACAGCAGCTCCAGGGAACCTCCCTGCTCGCATCTGTACCCGTCGGTCTTGAAGGGGTCGTAGAAGAAGTGCATGTAGTACCTTGTACCGAGGCAGTACTCCTGGATCGTGTAGGGCTGGGTCTGGTCGATGGCCATCTTGAAGTCGGGATAGTCCATGGCGATGAAGTATCCCCTTCCACCCTTTGCGCCGTGGTACTTCACCATGACGGGTTCGTCGATCTCCCTGGCATCGGTGATGAGCCTGGGCATGGGGACCCCTGCGGATGTGATCCACTGCCTCTGTCTGTCCCTGTCCGACTCCCAGTTGAGGACCGCACGGTTCCCGTAGGACGGAACGGGATAGTCGGAGAAACGACGGGACCCCATGTACTCCACGAAGGATCCGTGGGGGATCAGGATGACATTCTGGTCCAACAGCTCGCCGACACGCTCCTCCATCTCGTCGAAGTCCTGGTACTTGATGATGTTGTCGGGCTTCGCCAAGGGGAATGCGTCGTAGTACTTCGTGCTGTGCGTGATGGTCAGCCCAAGCGTCTTGAGCCCCATCTTCCTCGCACCATGGAAAATCTGAAGTGATGAATGCGAACAAAGCGTGGCTATCGTCAGATCATTGAGATCGTAGCCGTCCAAAATCTCATCGATTCTGCTCTTGGGAACCATACGCTATGATTGCATTGATGCATTTAAACATTAAGGTGTATCGAATCGCCGCCCCTGTCCGTCCATCCCGTGTATCATATTACCGCACGCGCCCGCGTTTAAATACAGGCATGCGGATGGAGACATCGCCCCGGTTCCGGGGCAGGTCGATACGATGGACAGAACAGAACTAACACCCCATATAGAGGAAATGAAAAGGGTGCTCGGAGACAGGATCGACGAAGAACAGCTCGTAGCCGAACTCACCAGATACATCGACGAATACCATGTGGGGATCGATGCCGCGAAGAGAGGGATCATAAGGAAATACGGCAACACCGACGCATCCTCCTTCGTCACGGCCGGATCCGTGGTCAAGAAGATCGGTGAGCTGAGCGGTACCGAGCAGAACGTGGACATCACCGCCAAGGTCGTCTACGTCAACAACAAGGAGATCACCGTGAAGGGTCTGGCCAAGACCATCGTATCCGGTATCCTGGGGGACGAGAGCGGAACGGCCTCGTTCACCATGTGGGAGCCCGGGAGCGTCGCTCTCGAGAAGGGCTCAATCTACGTTTTCAAGAACTGCTACTGCAAACTCTGGAACGAGAAGGTCCAGATCAACCTCGGCAACCGTGCCCGTGTCGAACCCGCATCGGGCGTCACCATGGACCTGCCCGAGCGTGAGATCCAGTCCACCTCCGTCGAGTGCAAGGTGGCGGACATCAAGGAGGGCATGAACAACGTCACGGTCACCGGACGCATCATGTCCGCCGAATCGAGGGAGGTCCTGGTGAAGGGCGTCCCCAAAACGGTGTACTCGGGGATACTCGCCGACGGCACCGGGAAGATCCAGTACTCCGCTTGGAGCGACTTCTCCCTGAAGGAGGGGGAGACCATCTGTGTGAAGAACGCCTACATCAGGGGCTGGAAGGGCATCCCCCAGCTGAACCTGGGCGACAGATGCGAAGTCACCCGCGTCACCGCCGACATCGGCAGCATCGAGAGCGGGTCATCCAAGAGGACGATAGATGAGGTGACCAGGATCGGCGGAGGGTTGGACATCACAGTCGAGGGACTCGTCGTGGACCTCAAGGCCGGAAGCGGCATCATCAAGAGATGCCCCAACTGCAACCGCTCCATCCTCAACGGCGTGTGCACCTCCCACGGACAGGTGGAGGGCATCCCCGACCTCAGGCTGAAGGTCGTGGTGGACGATGGAACCGGCGCCATAGGGGCCATCATCAACCGCGCCGACACCGAGAGGCTCACCGGAGTGACCATGGAGGCCGCACAGGGACTCGCGGCGGTACAAGGCGAGGGTGTCGTTGGGAGGGAGATGGCCGGAAGGATACTCATGAAGAGGATCTGCATCACCGGCAACGTCATGAGCGACAACTTCGGGCCCAGTATGATCGTCAAGACCGCATCGTCCGTGGAGATCGATCTGGAGGCGGAGGCAGCCAAACTCCTCAACGAAGTGGAGGCATCTTTATGAACGCAAGGGAGACCGCATGGAGGGTTTTCGCCCCCGAACTGAACGCATCCGCATTGGAGATCAAGGCGACCGAGGAGAAGAGCCCCTCGTATGTCGTCTCACCGCTGGGTGCCAAGATGAACAGGGTGCTCATCGCGGGCGTCCTCACCGAGAAGGAGAACGTCGGAGGAGAGGATGAACCCCTCTGGAAGGGCAGGATCCAGGATGTCTCTGGCAGCTTCTACATCAACGTCGGAAGGTATCAGCCCGAGGCATCCGCCACCATGGCGGACATCGAGGTACCGTGTTTCGTGGCGGCCGTCGGAAGGGTCAGGACGTACACCGGTGACAACAGCGACAGGGTGTACGTGTCCGTCAGACCCGAGCACATCGTGAAGGTCGACGAGGCCACCCGCAGGGAATGGCTCCTGGAGACCGCCAAGGACACCTGGAGGAGGCTCAAGAACGTCAGAACCGTCCTCGGGATGCCCGATGCCAAGGAGGAAGATCTGATCAAGATGGGTCTGACCCCCGCAGAGGCATCCGGACTCCTGTTCGCACTGGACGGATACGGACAGATGCCCGATTCGTCACTGTACCTCAAGACCATCCAGGGCGCACTGAGGCTGCTCCTGCCCGACAAGGACGTCGACTTCGGATTCCCCGAGGACCTCTCGGACGAACCCGACGAGATCGACATCGACATGCCCGGATCACCCTCGGGAGGCTCCGGTTCCGGTGACGACCACAACTTCGGACAGATCGAGGACATCATACTGAACATGCTCGAGGAACTGGACACGGACGGGAAAGGCGCTCCCAGGGACGAGCTCGAGAGGCGTGCGGAGGCCGAGGGCATCAGCAGCATAGAGCTCGAGGAGATCTCCAACATCCTGATGGACAAGGGTCTCGTCTACGAACCCAACCTCAAGTACCTCAAACGTATCTGAAGTACACATAACAGCGGGGGGTCCACCCCCGCATTAAACCGTTTCCTTAGGTGTTTTGTATCTTTCTGGAAGCTCACTGGATCTTCGCCATCTCCTCGTCGAACCTCTCCGAGTATTCGGAGAAGACGAGCTTGCTGGAGAGGAGGAGCCAGAATGCCCCCAGCCCCATGAAGAGTGCGAAGAATCCGGTCGAACCGATGAGGAACGACAGGATGCACAGGATGACCGCTCCCCAGTAGAGGCGTCTCCTGAAACAGAGAACGGACGAGAGCACACCGCACAGGGAGGATACGATGAACAGGATACCGCTCTGCTGCAGCAGATCGTGCAGTTCGGCCTCGGAGAGACCGATGAGTTCCATGTAGCTCTCGTAGGACGGGTTGCCCACGAGCTCGCTCACGAGGGTGTCCAAGGACACCGAGACGTATATCCCGATCAGAAGGAACGGGATGGAATAAGCGAGCATCATGATGGCGGCCCATTTGAGACGGGACGCCATAGCCGTACGGATGCCCTCGCGCTCCGCCTCCACCTGCTCAGGGGACCTTCCCGGGACCCTCTTCCCGCAGGCGGGACAGAACGCGGCACCTTCGTTCAGATACTGACCGCACTTCTCGCAGAAGTTCTGGTTGTCTGCCATGCGACATGGATTTTCGTGAATCGGATATAAGGATGACGAACATCAGCACCGTTCCACGAATGCAACGGATGCGTAACCGACGACCGAGTCGGGATCGTAACCGACGGTGTCGAAGGAATCGGCATAGCCCAGGACCTCCGCGTCGCATCCTCCGGAGCACATCATCGCCACGGCAACAGGACCGTATCCGCACATGGTTATGCGGTTGTGGCGGACGGTGGACACCAGACCCTCGACATCCATGGCACGGACCTTCTCCAGGATCATGTCCGCCTGGGAACGTGCGACGGTGTTCGGAACGTAATGGGACAGGTCCGTGGATGCAACCACCACGACGTCATACCCGTCACAGGCCTCCGATATCAGACCGGCCAACATCCGGGCCGACGGAAGGGATTGGTCCCCCATGATCACCGGAACCACCCTCGCATCTGGGTCGAAGTACTGGATGAACGGCACCTCCACCTCGATGGAGTGCTCGTAGGCATGGAGCCCCGGTTCATCGGGGATGTGCTCTGCCAATCTGGAGCATATCTCCGCATGTGTCCTGCATTCGCCGAACGGTGTCAGATAACCGTCGGAGCACAGGATGCTCCCGGGACACACGCCGTGATGGTCCGGACCGATGACGACGTACACATCGGGGTTCCTGTCCTCTGCGACCGCCCTGAACGCCTTGGCGGCGATCGGCCCCGAACATACATAACCCGCATGGGGGACCATCACCCCACGTATCCTCCCGGATATGGATGATGATGTCCCCGATGCCAGTGGATGTGAGAGGCACCACCCGATCATCTCGGAGAGGTCATCCTGAGAGGATGGATAGAAACGTCCGGATACCGCAGGTCTGCGCATGATGGTAAAAGGAAAGGGTTTGGGAAAAAGTTTCTCGACAGTGAATACCCGTCTCAGACGAGCTTTGCCTCGAAGTCCTCGATCTCCATGTTGAAGTCGGCGGGGTCCTTGAGGTCTCCCCTTGCGACGAGAACTTCCCTGGACAGGAGCCAGTAGATGCATGCGAGGGCACGCCTTCCCTTGTTGTTGGTGGGAATGACGAGGTCCACGTTGCGGGTCTCGTTGTTGGCATCGCACATTGCGACGATGGGGATTCCGAGGTTCAGGGCCTCGTTGAGGGCCTGCTTGTCGGCTGCGGGGTCGGTGACGACCAGGACCTCGGGCTCGATGAATCCGGGGTTGGCGGGGTTGGTCAGTGTTCCAGGGACGAAACGGCCTGCGAATGCGGGTGCTCCGATTGCCTTGGAGAACTCCCTTGCGGGCTTCTGTCCGTACTGCCTGGCGGAAACGACCAGGACCCTGCGGGGGTCATAGCGTGCGAGGAATGCGGCTGCGGCCCTGATCCTCTCGTCGGTCTTCTTGACATCGAGGACGTAAAGTCCGTCCTGCCTGACCTTGTAGATGAAGTCCTTCATGTCTGCGGACTTCTGCTGTGTTCCGATGTGGACACCAGATGTCAGGTAGGTGTCCTCTGCGACCAGAAGGTCGGTGTTCACGGTGGTTATGGTCTCCTCGTCACTCATTTCTAAAACCTCTATCAGTTCCTAACGACAGAAATTGGAATCAGATCGTTATCGTATTCCTGCATGGCGATGTCAATGGGATCGAGCATGCTCTCGGGGTAATCCACGAGGACGGGTGCGCCATAGGAAATCTGGAGCGCCCTCGCACCGATGATCCTTGCCTTCTCAAATCTAGTGTACTTCATATGAGTCACCATACGGATAAGGCCCTCTAGATACAGGGGGTTTATAAAAGATTCGCCTCGCCTCTTATTTTAATTGTTAGTATAAACCTCTAACAACGCGCGCGCGAGGGAATAACCGGATAACGGCGTTAAGGGTTGAACCTTCCCCCAGAGGTAGGACCATGTCCGAGGGAATCGACAGTCTCATAACAACAGAACGAATCGGGTGGTGCATGACCGACGAACTAACCACATGCGCCGCGGCGTTCTTCCGCAGCATAGGGAAGGACGTAACCACGGCGGAGGAATTCGTCATGACCGCATCCCTCGAGATGAAATGGATGTCCCCCTCTGATTCCAAACTCCTCCTCTCCGCACTCGTATCGGGGGGCGTGCTCGTACGCAAGGGGGATTTCGTCCGTCCGTCCGCGGACCTTGGTGCCGTGGATGTGCCCTTGGCCTACAGACCGTCGCAGGAGATCATGGACACGATACACAGGAAACCCGAACAGAAAAACCCCGGACATGCGGACAGGGGAACGGCGGATGCGCAGCCCGATCCGTTCCACATACTGATGGACAGGGCTGTGGAGGCGGGGATGGGGCGCAGGGACTTCATCCAGAGCTGTAACAAGATACAGAAAAGATTGAATATCGACATAGGTGCCGCGGCGCTCATCGTCCTCAGGGACAACGGTACCGACATAGCCCCCTATGCCGACATGGTTTACGATTCGGTCAGGTCGGCCTGATCATTCCTTCTTGATGAAGTTGCCCAGGGTCATACCGCCCCTTCCGTTCCCTCCGCCGACGGTCACGCCGGACTGGACGGTCTCGGTGAGCTTGACCCCCAGGGCCTTCTCGATCTTCTTGATGAGCTTGTCATCGGGGATCAGGTTGTTGGATTCGATCTTGGCCAGTGTACCCTTCTTCTCGAGGATGGATGCCGCGAACTGGTCCAGGTCCATCCCCTTGGCCACACGGGCCTCCCTGATGATGCCCCCGTAGTCGTCGACGAGTTCGATGGACGCGGATCCGGCGTAGATATCCTTGGACTGCATCCTCCTCTCGCGCTTCTGGAGCCTCTCCTCTATGACGGTCTGTGTGACAGGGGCGCCGTTCGATCCGGAGCCTCTGTAATCCTCGCCGAATCTGGCACAGTTGGAGCAGACGTTGAGTCTCGAACCCTCGACGATAACGGTCTTGGTCATCGGGACTTCCTTGCCGCACATCTCACAAATCATACCCAGTCGTAGCAATGAGGCCCTATAAAAGGTACGCGAGGACGCAAGTGGCGGCGATAGGATAATAATTATAATGCCCATCATGGGCGACATATGACAAACGACGAGATTAACGAGGAGATGTCCGAGCTCAAGGCGAAGATCGTCACACTCGAGGAGAGGAACGTCAGGCTGATGGAGGACCTCCAGAACGCCGAGACAGAGAAACGCTACTCCGAGAGCGAGCTGTTCAGGCTCCAGAAGGACATCGCGAGGCTCAGAGGAGAGCTCGAGAGGCTCAAGAGCCCGCCGCTCATCGTGGGATCCATCAAGGATATCCTCCCCAACAACCGCGTCGTCGTCAAGAGCTCAAGCGGACCGGATTTCGTCGTTTCAGTGTCCGAATATGTGCCCGAGTGCGACCTCACGCCCGGAGCCAGGGTGTCCCTGAACAAACAGACCCTGTCCGTGATGGAGGTCATGCCCGCACCCCTGGACCCCGTCGTCACAGGGGCGGAGATCATCGAGAAACCCAACATCTCGTACGATGACATCGGAGGACTCAAACAGCAGATGATGGAACTCCGCGAGGCCGTGGAGGATCCCCTGCTCAGACCCGAACTCTATGCGAAGGTCGGTATCGAACCCCCGAAGGGAGTGCTCCTCGTCGGACCCCCGGGAACAGGTAAGACGCTCATGGCCAAGGCCGTCGCCAATGCGACCCAGGCCACATTCATCAGACTCGTCGGATCGGAGCTCGTCCAGAAGTACATCGGAGAGGGTGCGAGGCTCGTGCGCGAGCTCTTCGACCTGGCCAAGGAGAAGGCACCCAGCATCATATTCATCGATGAGTTGGACTCCGTCGGCGCCAGGAGGCTTGATGTGGCCACATCCGGTGACAGGGAGGTCCAGAGGACCCTCATGCAGCTCCTTTCCGAGTTGGACGGTTTCACCCCCACCAGCAACGTCAGGATCATCGGGGCCACCAACAGGCCGGACATCCTGGACGATGCCCTTCTGAGACCTGGCAGGTTCGACCGTATCATCGACGTGGGCCTGCCCGAGGTGGAGGGAAGGGAGCAGATCTACAGGATCCACATCGCCCACATGAACGTGGACGAGAATGTCTCCCCCAGAAGACTGGCCGAGATATCCGAGGGAGCGTCCGGAGCCGAGATCAAGAGCATCTGCACGGAAGCGGGAATGCTCGCTATCAGGGACGACCGCGACCTGATCGCCGAAAAAGACTTCATAGATGCGAAGGCCAAGGTCATGGGAGTGGAGAGAGGCAAAGCGAAGCCCGCTCCGGCCCACATGTTCGGATAAACCCCACACAATACAGGGGGCTCCGGCCCCCGCTCATCTTTTAGAAAACAGCACGACGGCACCGGGATACGGTGATACCGTCGGACAAATGGTTTCACGGCCGGACCCATGACGGGTGGGCCCGGACCGGGTTTCACTCCCTCTCGTTGTCCTCTCCACCGAAGAAGGCCAACTGGGATGCGGCGTAGATCTCCTCCAGACCGATGAAGTCCTGGGCGGAGACCGACCTGATCTCTCCGAAAACCCCTGTGTTCTCCATGGCCTTGAAGAGCTCCATACCGACCACGGTCTCCGGATTGGAATCGGAATCCAGAAGGTCACCGTACAGCGCATCGGAATAGGTGTACCAATCCAGCATCCTCTGCTCATCCTCCTCGGACAGGGTGTCGCATTTGGACAGGATGTTGATCATCGGCAGCTGGAGCCTGAACTGCACCAATGCACCTAGGGTCATCGCGGAGATGAAGCCGTTGGGCGTCCTGCACAGGGACGGGTCGGAGAGGTACACGAGGATCGAATCCTGCTGTCCGAAGGCCCTGACAGTGATGTTGGAGGACTCCCTGAAGGCGAACAGCTCCAGCTGCCCGGGGGTGTCCACGAGCACATAATCCGATTTGTATGTGGACAGGACCTCCATCATCTTCCTGATGTTGACGGCCATGAGGTCGGCGGCCACCACCTGGGCACCGTTGGGTCCGAGGGAGTACTCCTGCATGACCTCGTCCAGGGATATCCACTCCCTGATGTCGATGTCGGGCTCATAGGGCAGGGTGTCCGCACCCGGGTCCATGTTCACTATGATGGCATCGACCCCGGAGTCGTCCAGCCACTGCTTGTATGCCCCCACTAGGGTGCTCTTCCCGCTTCCGGCGGTCCCCACGAAAAATACGTTCTTCATAGTAATAGAATCCTGGGATTCGGTAATGGAAAACGAATATATTAGGTGGGACGTAATCACATACCCCATGACCTCAGGAAAGATTGGCCCCGCAGGGTTCGGTATAGCCGCACTCCTCGGAGCATTCGTGTTTTCCGTGGCTTGGATCATCGCGGTCTGCGGCGATGCAGGCTGGGTGCTCGGAGAGAACACCGTCTCCGACCTCGGCGTGTCCGACGTCCAGCTCTCCGCTGACGTGTTCAAGTACGCAAGTATCATCACAGGACTGTTGTTCTTCGTGTTCGGCATCGGAAAGGCCGTCTTCGAGAAGGACGCCAACCGCGCCAGCGGGATCATGGCGATCATCGCGGCACTCGCACTGATAGGCATCGGAACATACAGCAAGGATTTCGGAAACGGCAACGCCCACCTCTTCTCGGCAGTTGTGTTCTTCCTCTTCATCGCGGCCTCCGCCGCACTCTCCGGATACGGGGACCACCGTCAGAGGAAGACCATTCCCGCTGCGATCACCGTGGTCCTGTTCACCGCATCCCTGCTCGCACTCGCCACATGCAGCTTCGAACTGGCGGAAGTCGTCATCATCGCCTGCGTCATGATCTGGGCCGCCGTGCAGGGGATCAAGCTGGCAATGAGCAACGCTTAATTAGACCGACCAGATTACAAGGTGATTAAAATGGCAATGCCAACGAAAATGGTCGCCGGTGCTGCCGTCGGTCTGTTCGGAGGAATCGTCGCCCTCGCCGTCATGGCGGCCACATGGGACGGTTCCCTGGACTGCATCGTCGGGGTCGGACTCAACATGCTTGTGTCCGTAGCCTTCTTCGCAGCTGCCGGAACCTTCATGAAATACAGCCCGGTCCAGGGTTCCACGATGGTCGTGCTCTCCGCTCTCGCGGTCGCATTCACCCTCGTCGCCCTGATCTACGAAGCGATGCCCATCGGATACGGCCTCCTGCTGATCGTCCTCGGAATCGTCTCCGTCCTGTGCGCCGCCTGCCCCACTGTCACCAGCTGGGTCGACGCCAACAGAAGGGTCTGAAACTCACAGGGTCCGCAAGGACCCCCTTACCTTTCCACTCCGTTTTTACATCATACTCTGGTTGTAGGTACCAATAATCGGTACATTTTTATTGGGCATACCAATCGATGGTCCCATGGATGAGAAGTATTCCTTCACACTGAGGAAGCTCGCTCTCCTGGGGGCGATGGACGATTACATCGCGATTTCCTCGAGGGAGCTCGGCGACGCACTTGAGATGAGTCAACAGTCGGCATCCAAAAGGATCCTGGAACTGCTCGACGAGAAGTACATCGTCCGTGACCTCGGTGCCAGGAGACAGCGCATAAAGCTCACCCAGAAGGGAATCGACGAACTCAAAAAGGAGTACAACGAGTACCGTCGCATCTTCGAGCTCACAGACCATGTGACCATCCACGGAACCGTGGAATCCGGTATGGGCGAGGGAGGATACTACATCTGCCAGGAGGGCTACATGAACCAGTTCAAGGCGAAACTCGGATTCACACCCTTCGAGGGGACCCTCAACGTCCTGATGGACCCGGAGGACGTCGGCAAGCTGGATGTCGTCCGCAGCATAGCGGGGCATGCAATCAACGGATTCTCCTGTGACGGGAGGAGCTTCGGTGATGTCATCGCATACAAGGCGAAGATCCGCAACATCGACTGTGCCATCGTGGTCCCCGAGAGGTCCCATTACGTGGACACCATCGAGATCATCTGTCAGTATCACCTCAGGAGGACCCTGAGCCTGAACGACGGTGACCGCGTGGACGTCAAGATCAACATGTGAGTCCCTTCGGACACACCCTTTATACAATATTGCGGGGGTTGGCCCCCCGCGTTTATGGTTTTCAGAACTTCTCGAGATGCCTGATGACGGACTCGAAGATCGCCCTTCCGTCCCCTTCCTCGGAATCATATCCGCGGGTCCAGTCGGGATGGGTGAAACGGGTCATCACACGCTCGGGATGGGGCATCATACCCATGACGTTACCTGCAGGGTTGCAGATACCGGCGATGTCCGAGGGTGAACCGTTGGGGTTCCAGGGATACTCGGCGTCGGATCCGTCGGGACAGACGTACCTGAACACGATCTGGTCGTTGTCCTCCAGCTTCTGGACGAAGTCGGGGTCCATGCTCATCAGCTTACCCTCGGCGTGAGCGGAGGGGATGGTGAGCAGTGCCTTCTCGGGCACACGTGATGTGAAGATGCACTTGCCCCTGTTGTCGTTCCTGAGGACCGTCGGGCGGCATTCGAACCTTCCGGAGTCGTTGTTGTAGAGTGCTGCGGTGGGCTGCTCGGACATGACCTCGTCGATGGCCGGCAGAAGTCCCATCTCCACAAGGATCTGGAATCCGTTGCAGACACCCAGTACGGGCTTCCCGGACTCCACGAACCTCTTGACCTCGGATCCGATGGAGGATTTGATCCTCGCACCGAAGATCGCACCGGCACGGACGTAATCCCCTGCGGAGAACCCGCCGGGGAATGCGAGCACGTCGTAGTCCTCCAGGTCGCGGCACAGGTCGGCGGAGACCTGCTTGGACAGCTGCTTCAGGTGGACCTCCTCCGCCTGGGCACCGACCATCCTGAAGGCCTCGGCCATCTCATCCTCGCAGTTCGTTCCCTCGATCCTGATAACACATACCCTGACGTCTTCCGCCTTCATTCGCTGACACCTCCCATGATGTTCCATATGGGGTCGTTCCAGGCCTTCCTCATCTCCGTGACGGGGATGGATGTGCCGTTGTCCTTGATCACGAGGCTGTCGCCCTTGGTGATACCGATGATCTCCGCATCATCGCCCAGGATCTCCATGAACCTGGTGACGTCCTTGCCGTCGACCTCCACAATCCAACGGCTGTTGCTCTCGGAATAGAGCTTCCTGGCCAGTGAGGATCCGTCCATGGCGGAGAGGTCGATCTGTGCTCCGACCTGTCCGGAGATGCACATCTCGGCCACTGCGACCGCGAGTCCTCCGTCGGAACAGTCGTGACAGCTCAGGACGAGGCCCTCGTCCATTGCCTGGAGCAGTTCGTCCATGTACCTCTTGAGCGCGGGGATGTCCACACGGGGCACGGCTCCCTCCTCCCCTCCGTACTTACGGAACAGGAGCGAGGCGCCCATCTCGTCGCGTGTCTTTCCGACGATGAGGATGCAGCTTCCGGACTTCTTGAAGTCGGCTGTGACGGCCTTCCTGACATCGTCTATGAGTCCACATCCCAGGATCATGGGTGTGGGCAGGATGTGGTTCCCTCCGGGGGCCTCGTTGTAGAGACTGACGTTACCGGACGGGATAGGGATGTTGAGCTCCCTTGCGATCTCACCCAGTCCCCTGACGGCCTCCCTGAACTCCCCGAGCCTCTCGGGCTTCTCGGGGTTGCCGAAGTTGAGGCAGTCCGTGAACGCATGGGGTCTCGCACCGACTGCGACCAGGTTCCTGCAGGTCTCGTCGATGCATGCCATTCCACCCTTGTAGGGGTCGGCCTCGGTGAACCAGGGGTTGCAACCGATGGCGGCGGCGAGTCCCTTGTACCTTCCGGGCACAGGCAGGAGGACGGATGCGTCCCCAGGACCGGTCATGTTCATCTCACCGACCATGGGGTGGACAGCGGTACCGGCACGGACCTCGTGGTCGTACTGCCTGATGGCCCACTCCTTGGATGCGACGTTGAGATCGGACAGGAGTGAGAGGATCACCTCTCTGTCGGAGGGCAGCTGAGGGAATCTCTCCCTGTCCTTGGTGCTGACCTCGGGGAGGGTGTAGGGCCTGTTGTAGACCGGACCTCCGGTGAGGAACTCCAGGTCCATGTCGAAGATGGGCTCTCCGTCCCAGAACAGACGGGTGCGCTTGAGGTCTGTGGTCCTGGCCACGGGTATTGCGGAGACGTCCCACATGTCGAAGATCTCCAGGACCTTCTCCACATTCTCGGGCTTACAGGTGCACATCATACGCTCCTGGGATTCGGACACCCATATCTCCCAGGGTGCGAGTCCGGGCTCCTTGAGGGGGACCTTCT
The DNA here is from genome assembly GCA_964499845.1 of uncultured Methanomassiliicoccales archaeon. Classification (GTDB taxonomy): domain Archaea; phylum Thermoplasmatota; class Thermoplasmata; order Methanomassiliicoccales; family Methanomethylophilaceae; genus Methanoprimaticola. The sequence goes on along the minus strand of CAZCMJ010000017.1, from coordinate 4,976 downwards.
CCAGGTCCACATCCGCACCGCATCCCGCATCCAGGGCCATCTCACCGACGACACAGCTGAGTCCTCCTCCTCCCAGGTCCTTCATACCGGTGATGAGGTGTTTGGCGTTGACCTCGAAGCATGCGTGCATGACGGGCTCCTTGGTGATGGGGTCACCCAACTGGACGGCCCCCCTGGAGTCCTCGTCGGAGGTGGCTGTCAGATCCGCCGATGCGAAGTTGACTCCGTGGATACCGTCGCGTCCGGTGCGTCCGCCGATGAGGATCATGACCTCTCCGGGACCTCCGGCGTAGTTCTTCGCCAGGTCGTCGCGTTTGACGATGCCGAGGCATGCGACGTTCACAAGACAGTTCCCTGTGTACTTCTCATCGAAGAAGAAACCGCCGGTGATGGTGGGGATCCCCACACGGTTACCGTAGTCCCTGATTCCGGAGACGACACCGTTGACCAGGTACCTGGGGTGCTTGATCCCCGGAGGGAGCTCGCCCTTGTGGTCAATGGGTCCGAAACAGAGAGGGTCCGCGAGTCCGATGGGCTGTGCGCCCATACACACGACATCCCTGAGGATACCCCCGATACCGGTGGCGGCACCTCCATAGGGTTCGATGGCGGAAGGGTGGTTGTGACTCTCGATCCTGAGTGCGTATCCGTAATCGTCATCGAAGACCATGACCCCTGCGTCCCCCTTGGAGAGAACATCATCACGGTCGATACCGAACACGAACTCCTTCAGGATGGGCTTGGAGCTCTTGTAACAGCAGTGCTCGCTCCATGCCTGTCCCAGGGACTGGAGCTCCACGTCTGTGGGGTTCCTGCCCTCCTTCTTGAAATAATCACGTATGACCTTCATCTCTTCCAATGAGAGACTTAGGCTCATGTCGGCCGAGACCTGTCTGAGCTGGTCGTCGGTGGCGGAGAGGATGTCCACATCGTACAGGTCGAAGGGGACATCACGTTTGATCATCAGATCGGCCATGGGATATCATCTCACTGTGACCTTGTAGTTCTGGATCACGGGGTTGGCGAGGAGCTTCCTGCACATCTCCTCTCCGGCCTTGACGGCCTCGTCGGCGGGCATGTCCAGCTCGACCTCGAAGAGTTTGACGGACTTCACGCCCTCAATGCCCTCGAATCCGAGTGCCTCCAGGGTCTTCTTGGTGTTCTTCCCCTCAGGATCGGCGACGCCTTTCTTGAGCTCGATTCTGATCTCGATTACAGCCATGATGGAAGCGAACGCGCGCGCCCTATAATAGTTGTGCGTGCGCGTGGGAACAGGTTTGGTTGCAGGGAGGGGTGTGCCCCCCTCCCCGCGCCGTCAGGGTCTCACGAACCTGACGTAGTAGAATGCGGCCCCGATGACCAGGATAACGGCCACTGCGGCAGCGATGTAGAGTTTCGTGTCCGTTCCGCCATCACCGTCCCCGGACTCGGGGAAATCCAGGTCCAGAACGATGACCTCGCCCGTCAGAGGGGCGTGCGAGGTGGCGACCAGGGGCATCCCCGCATCGGAGGGACATGATGCCTCGTATGCGAGATCGGTCGAAGTGACCGTATACGGGACACAGGCATCGGTTCCGACAGAGACGAAGGACACCGTTCCGCTGACACTTCCCAGAGGGATCCTGATGGTCCCTGCGGCATCGTAGGAGGTCCCGTTGCGTGTGAACGACACATCCTTGGACGCGATGATGCTCAGAACGGCCTTCTTCCCCTCGGAATCATCGAAGATCGCCGCCACCGGCATCCCCTTCGGGATGGAGGCGTTCATCACGAACCTGTCATCGGAACCTATGTCCCCGACATCGTTACCGGAGAATCCGACGTATCCTGCGGCCTTCCCGTCCAACGTGTAGAGGAAGCACAGGTACGAATCGCCGGTGTCCACAGGACTGCTCCTGTCAAGGACGGAATATCTGACGATATACGGTGAGCCCTTGATGTTCAGGGGGAACAGCTCGGTGCTGCACTGGTAACGTCCGTCCTCCGCATAGGTCTGCTCGAAGGTCTTCCTGTCGAACTTCATCCATCCCATGCCGTCGATGAGGTAGAGTGAGAACTCCCTGTCACCGATCTGGATGACGTATTCCTTCCCTTCGAACCTGACGACATCCCCGCTGACATAGACGCGTTCCTCATCCCCGTCCTGAATCCTGAGCACGTTATCGTACACGGTGACGTTGGAAGGGTTCACATCCGACGACATGACAGGGTTGGTTCCGCCGAGGGAGGCGATGATCATCCCGATCTCGTCGGAGGAGAGGTCATGGTCCTTGGAATCCACCCTGAGCCCGTCCACCAAGCCGCCTTCGAAGATGACGTCCTTGCCAGAAGAGGTGATCTCACCGTATCCGTACGCCTTCACCGTGCAGATGAGACCGGATGCGATTGTCGTGGGTTCTGTCCCCACGGTCTGCCTTATGTTGAATGTTAGGCTTCCGTCGGTTCCTGACTTGGAATCCTTTGTGCCTGCGACAGCGGGCTTGAAGACGGTACCCTCGGTTTTGACGACTGTGAGGTCGGTCGTTGCGGGGGCCCCCTTCGCAGCCTTGTACTGGGGGATCCAGGTGGTGTTGAGCCATGCGAGGACGGTGTCCTCGGTGTTGCAGTCCTCCATGAGGACCTGACACGGGACGCTGCTGTCATCGAAGACGGTGGTGATCGTGCAGACCACTCCCTTCGCCTCGATCTTGTTGTTGGAGTCCTTGATGTCGAACTCGAGGCTCCCTGCGGTCCCGCCCTTGTCACCGGGAGTGCCGGCGACCGCGGCCTTGAACTCAGTGCCCTCGGTTTTGGTGACCGTCAGGTAGGAATCGTATCCCGCGGTGAGTTCGAGTGTGGCGGGGAACTTGTCCGAATCATCCCACTTGATCCCCTTCAGCCATGTGTCCTTTATCCATTTCAGAACAGTCTCCTCGGTGTTCGCCTGAGACATACTTACCGTGCAGTCATCCAGCCTGTCAGTGATATCCTCGGGGACGGGCACATCCGTGCCCTCCCCTTCGGCATAGATGTCCGAGAGGCAGACCGGCACCAACAGCACGGCCACCGCAAGGACAGACAATGTGATCTTTCCCATCCGATTCATTTCCATCTCTCCGTCCCATTCGGGGAGATCTCGGGACGGTCGACACCGTACCCGAACGGAAACACATCACCTGGCGGATATATAAGCCGAGGTCACGACCCCCTTCTCGGACCGAATCCTAAAGTGTTTACAAATCCGTATGAGATTTTTTTAATTTCCATTGTTTTTAACAACCTATTTCAACAATGGTGCTATTTTTCATACGAATTATTTATAATAAAATGCATAGACATCATTTTTGAATCCATTCGGCACGGCAGAGCAGGTTTTTATCATGAGTACGGGAATCCACGGCCCATGAACGGATCCATCGTCCTCAAGGTGGCAATGGCCCAACGTCAATCCGAAGCGGGTTACGGTCGTGCGAGAATCGACACCGCATCCAGACGCACACTCGGACTGGAGCTCGGTGACACCATAGAGATAATCGGCAGAAGGACGGTGGTCGCCAAGGTCTTCAAATGCTCGCCCGAGGACGAAGGAAAGGGCATAATCTGCATCGACGGACTCACCAGGACCAACGCGGGCGTCAGCGTGGACGAGAACGTCACTGTCCGCAGATGCGAACCCTCGTTGGCGGAGAAGGTCGTCCTCGCACCCAACATCCCCGAGAACAAGCGCATCCAGTTCGAGGATGGGATCGAGGATGTGTTCCTCAACGGCCTGATGGGGAGACCCCTGATGGCGGACACGGACATCATCGTCCCCAACATAGCCCTCATGGGCAGCAGATCCACTTTCACCGTGATGTCCACCGTGCCCACAGGCCCCGTGATGGTGGGCGGCTCCACGGAGATATCCATCAGGAACACCCCTAACACCCACCAGAAAGTCAGTAAAAAACCGACCGGACAGCAGATCACCTATGACGATGTGGGAGGTCTCGATGAGGAACTGAAGAGGATCAGGGAGATGATCGAACTCCCGCTCAAACATCCGGAGCTCTTCGACAGACTGGGTATCGCCGCCCCCAGAGGGGTCCTCCTGTACGGTCCCCCCGGAACAGGGAAGACCCTCCTCGCCGAGGCGGTGGCCAACGAATCGGGAGCGACACTCCTCTCCGTCCGCGGACCCGAGATCATCGGACAATACTACGGTCAGAGCGAGGAGAGATTGAGGGACATATTCAAGGAGGCCTCCGAGAACGCCCCCAGCATCGTGTTCCTCGATGAGATAGACTCCATCGCGCCCAACAGGGACTCCGTCCACGGGGAGGTGGAGAGGAGGGTGGTGGCGCAACTGCTCACACTGATGGACGGTCTGAAGGACAGGGGCAACGTCATCGTGATAGGGGCCACCAACAGGGAGGATTCCATCGACCCCGCTCTCAGGAGACCCGGGAGGTTCGACAGGGAGATCGAGATCGGCGTTCCGGGGAGGAGGGCGAGGCATGACATCCTGGAGGTCCACCTCAGGGACATGCCGCTCACCGACGATGTGGACATCGACGTGCTCGCCGGTCTGACCAATGGATTCGTCGGGGCGGACCTGGCAGCCCTCTGCAGGGAAGCGGCCATGAAGTGCCTAAGCGTCAGGATGAGGGAGATCGACCTGGAGAAACCCGTACCCACACAGATCCTGGAGACCATGAAGGTCACCATGTCGGATTTCAGGGATGCGCTGGCGGATGTGGAGCCCAGCGGGATGAGGGAGGTCCTGGTGGAGATCCCCAAGGTGTCCTGGGACGATATCGGCGGATTGGACGATGTCCGGAGGCAGATCGAGGAGGTGTTCGTGCCCGAGGACGGCAACCCCGACTACGAGAGGCTCGGGATCAGGCCCTGCAAGGGGATACTCCTGTACGGTCCCCCCGGAACGGGGAAGACGCTGATAGCGAAGGCCACCGCCAACGGGTCCGGGACCAACTTCATCTCGGTGAACGGACCGGAGG
>CAZCMJ010000016.1:0-27489 GCA_964499845.1 uncultured Methanomassiliicoccales archaeon | reverse complement strand
GTGTAGACCGCGTGTCCCATACCGTAGATCAGTCCCTGGTGGTCGAAGGCCTTCTTGTCGAGGATGTGGTTGAGGTACTTCCTTACCTCCTTCTCGTCGGTGATGTCACGGACATGTTTCTTGATGTCCGCGATCATGTCCATGACCTTGATGTTGGCACCGCCGTGCTTGGGTCCCTTGAGGGATGACATGGCGGCTGCGATGACCGCATATGTGTCCGATCCGGAGGATGTGGTGACCCTGGTGGTGAACGTGGAGTTGTTCCCTCCGCCGTGCTCCATGTGGAGGACGAGGGCCAGGTCCAGGACGGTTGCTTCCAGGTATGTGTAGGATTTGTCGGGCCTGAGCATACGGAGGATGTTCTCCGATGTGGAGAGTGACGGGTCGGGCCTGTGGATGTACATGCTCTCGTCGTTGATGTAGTGGTTGTATGCGTGGTAGCTGTAAACGGTGAGCATGGGGAACACACTGATGAGGTAGATGCACTGCCTCAGGACGTTCTCCAACGAGTTGTCCAAGGGTTTCTTGTCATAGGATGCGAGGAACAGGATGCTTCTGGTGATGGAGTTCATGATGTCCTTGCTGGCCGCCTTCATCAGGACGTCCCTTGTGAAGGTGACGGGGAGTTTGCGCTCCTCGATCAGGTGGGCCTTGAACTCGTCAAGCTGCTCCTTGGTGGGCAGTTCGCCGAACAGGAGCAGGTACGAGACCTCCTCGAATCCGAACCTCTTGTTCAGGAAACCCTGTGTCAGGTCCCTGATGTCGTATCCGCGGTAGTGGAGCTCCCCTTCGCACGGGGTCTTGACACCGTCGACCATCTTGGTCCCGTCCACCTGGGAGACGGAGGTCAGTCCGACGACGACCCCGTTCCCCTTGCTGTCACGGAGTCCCTTCTTGACATCGTACTGTGTGTAGAGCTCGGGCGAGAACGCATCGCTCTTGCGGCATTCCTCGCATTTGTTCTCTATGAACTGTTTGTATTCGTGATTCATTCTTCTCTCCCCTGAGAAACGGTTTGGGTGCCTAGGCATGGATGCCCTGATACGGCTCGAAGTGAATGGGATGGAGAACTGATGATTGCATAAATAAAGTTGGGCAGGGTCGGGAGCGTCCTTCCCGCCGAGGGCGCAACAGAGAAATAGTCAGGTGCGGGATTGGGCGGATATGCCTAAGATCATCTTGTCGGGGAGGACCATAGAGGTCCCCGCAGGGGAGACGATCGAGTCCGCGATCCTTTCGGAGGGTCTGCATCCCGATGCCTATCTGTACATTATCGGTAAGGTCCCGGTCCCCATGGACACATCCCTGTCCGAGGATTCGGAGGTAAGGGCCGTCCGTGTGGCATCCGGCGGATGAACCGTCCCGGACCCCCTCACTCCTCCGCCATCCTGATCAGCAGGTCGAAGTCGAACCCTGTCTCAACGGCGTGCTCCGTCATCTCGTCCAGGTTGGACAGGAACGCCGCATGGGGGTCGTCGCCCTCCATCCTGCCCTCGGATGAGGACAGCGAGTCCTCCTCGGGGAACCTGAGGTTCTCATAGGGCAGTACCCCGAGGCATCTCATCCCTGTGAGCTCCTCGATCCTCTCGATACCGGACCTGAGGATGGAGCCGTCGCCTCTGAACCTGTTTATGATGAAACCCTTCATCAGCGGTTTCAGGTCGTCGGGTATGAGTCTCCATGTCCCGTATATGGCCGCGAAGACCCCGCCCCTCTCGATGTCGCCGACGAGGATGGTGGGGATGTCGAGCTCCCTCATGAGCCCGGTGTTGGCCAGGTCCCTCTCCATGAGGTTCAGTTCCACCGGTGAACCGGAGCCCTCGCAGACTATGAAATCATGTTTCTCCGCGAGTCTGTCGAATGCGGCATGCACCTGTTCCATCATCGTCTCCCTGTCCATAGGTCTGTCCTTGGACACGTCCATGAGGGGCTGTCCGTTGACGATCAGCTGTATGACCCCGTTCCCGGAGGGTTTCATCAGCACGGGGTTCATGTCGGTCTCCGGTTCGATCCCGCATGCCCAGGCCTGGAACGCCTGTCCCATCCCGATCTCCCCTCCGTCGGCCGTGGCGTAGGAGTTCAGGGAGAGGTTCGACCCCTTGAAAGGTGCGGGATTGAATCCGTTCCTCGAAAGGTAGCGGCACACCATGGCGTCCACGGTGGTCTTCCCGGCCCCGGATGCGGTGCCGATGAGCAGCACCCTCCTCATTCCCCCACCCCCAGGATGTCCATGAGGGCGGGCATGTCCATGTTCTCCTCAAAGACCTCTGCGAGTTTGACTATGTTCTCCTCGATGATGTCGTCGTAGTCGCGGGTGTCCCGTGTGTCCACAGGCCTGCCGTCATGTTCCACGAAGGAGAGGAAGTACCTTCTGAATGCGGGGCGGTCGAAGATCCCGTGCAGGTATGTTCCGAAGACCATCTCATCCTCCCTGACCGATCCCTCTCTCTGGGGTTCCGCATCGAACCTGTTCTCTATCACGAAGAGCGGTTCCTCCTTCACGTTGGACATCCCCATGTGGAGTTCGTATCCGGTGATGGGGCCCTTGTCCCCGGTGAGCATGTGCCCTTCGCTCTTCACCACCCTCTTCCTGTATTCGCCGAAGACGGTGCTGTTGTCGAACAATCCGAGACCGTCCAACACCCTGGGGACACCGCCCTCTATTCCGTTGGAGTCGTCCAGAACCTTTCCCATCATCTGGTAGCCTCCGCAGATACCGACTATGGGGACCTTGCCGCGGAGCCCCTTTATGGCGTCGCTGATCCCCCTTTCGTCCATCCACAGTTTGTCGGAGACGGTGTTCTTGGTTCCGGGGAGGACGACCGCGTCCACACCCTCCAGGTCCTTGGCGTCCTCCACGAAGACCACGGAGACGTCCTCCAGGAAGAGGGGGTCGAGGTCGGTGAAGTTCGCGATGCGGGGGAACTTGACCACGCCTATGAGGGACTTCCCCTCGCCCTTGGTCCTGACACCCCTGAGGGATTCGGAGTCCTCGTTGGGGAGGACCACATCCGCATGGGGGATGATGCCTATCACCGGTATCCCGGTGAGCTCCTCCAATTTCCTGGCCCCGGGCTCGATGTTCTCGGTCCTGCCGCGGATGTTGTTGAGTATGATGCCCTTGATACGTCTCCTGTCCTCCTCGGGGAGGAGCTCGACCGTGCCGATGGCGTAGGCGAAGGATCCGCCCCATTCCACGTTGACGACCAGGATCACATCGGCATCGGCGATCTCTGCGGCACGCATGTTGGCGATGTCCTTGTCGTAGATGTTGATCTCCGCGGGGGAGCCGGCCCCCTCCATTATCACGAAATCGTATCTCTGCTTGAGGAACTCGATGTGCTCCCTTACGATCTCCCTGCCGGGTCCGGGGACGAACTCGTTGTAATAGCTGTCCACATCGTAGTCCGCATAGGGTTTCCCGCAGACTATCACCTGGGATGTGGTGTCCTTTTTTGGTTTGAGCAGGATCGGGTTCATGTGGTGGTCAGGGTTCTTCAGTCCGGCCGCCTTGGATTGGAGGGTCTGTATCATGGCGATCTCGGATCCGCTCCGGGTCACCTTGGAGTTGAGGCTCATGTTCTGGGATTTGAACGGGGCCACCAGGAATCCCTTGTTGTGGAGTATCCTGCAGATGGCCGCCACGGTCACGGATTTCCCGGCATCCGATGTCGCTCCGACCACCATGAGCGCCCTGCCCTTGTGATGGAACCTCTCCTTGGCCCCCCTGAATATGTCCTTGAACCTCGGGTCCCCTGCGTCGGTGATGCCCAATCTCTCCACCTCGGAGACGATGAACCTGCATACGGGCGCCCTGTGGATGAAGAGACAGTCACTGCAGTTCCAGATCCTCTGTCCACGCTTGCCGAGCAGCTCGCTCCCCAGGTCCGTGTCGTCGCACGGGTAGAAGGGACAGTAACAGAACGTGCAGTCCTGTCCTGTGAAATGGCAGGGGTTGTACTCGCAGGCTCTGTTGCAGCCTATCCAACCCTGTTCGAGCTCCTCGTTGACCTTCTTCTTTATACAATCCATTCGGGTGACCCTACACAGCATCCGCTCCCTTGGATAAAAGGATGCCATAGGTTGGATGGATGCATGGTGCCACAGATTCCCATCCAAGGGTGGGTCCATCACTTTCGGCACTTTCGGGGACCCCACCGTCTTCCTTTTAACCAGTGTAAGGTCATAGGAATGATGATGGGATCAGATTTCAAGTTCGTTCACTGTGCGGACCTGCATCTGGGAAGCCGGTTCAAGGGGGTCTCCGAGAGGGATTCGTCCGCCGGCAGGAGGATGAGGGAATCCGCATTCGAGTCTTTCGGGAGGATCGTGGACCTCGTGCTGTCGGAGGGGGCCGATGCCCTGGTGATATCCGGTGACATTTACGACGACGGTAATGCGCTTCCGTCCACCCGCAGCAGGTTCTGTTCGGAACTGTCCAGGCTCGGCGACGTGCCCGTGTTCATATGCCGTGGGAACCACGACAGCTCCACATCATGGGACGGGTCCATACCGTATCCCGGCAACGTCCATGAGTTCGGAACCGAACCTGAGAGCATCGTCGTGGATGCCGGAGGGGGGCGGTTCGAGGTCGTCGGAATCAGTTTCGGAACCTCCCACGAGGAGAGGAACCTCGTGTCGATGCTGTCCGGGAGACAGGACATGTTCACCGTCGCCTGTGTCCACTGCGATGTGGACCCGGTGTCCGATGACCTGAGTTACGCCCCGTGCAGGTCCCGGGACCTCGTCGGAAGGAACGTGGACTACTGGGCCATGGGGCACATACACAGGCGTCAGGTGCTGTCCGAGTGTCCGTTCGCGGTGTATCCCGGGAACATACAGGGACGCAGTTTCAGGGAGACCGGTCCGAAGGGCGCGTACCTGGTGACGGTTTCGTCGGGTTCCGTGTCCGATCTGAGATTCGTACCGACCCAGTCCATGATTTGGCACGATATCACCGTCGACATCACGGGGATGACCCTTGCCGACGTGGCATCCGACATCTCGGGACGTATCGGGAAGGGAGACCTGGTCCGTATCTCGTTCACCGGGTCCGGACAGCTGGACCTGATGCTCAGGACCGACGCGGAGGATGCGGTGGCCGAGCTGGAGAGGAGGTCCGGATGCAGGATAACGTCCTGGGATGTCTCCACCGCCCCCGATTTCGACGTGTGGTCCATGGCGGACGGTGACGACCTTGCATCCAAGGTGGCATCCGTGGGGAGGGGACTGTCATCGGACAGGTCCGCCGTCCTGGAGCGCATCCTGTCCAACCCAGTACTGGCACGCCACAGGGGTTTCTTCGACTCATTGACCGATGAGGAACTGTCCAAGATCGTGGAGGATGCATCACGTCTCGTGGTGGCCGGCATGGGGGGATCGAGATGAGGATCTCACGCATCCGCATAGGCTCCTACGGGAGGATCCGCGACCGTGTCGTCGATGTGGCCCCCGGTCTGACGGTGGTCCATGGTCCCAACGAGAGCGGGAAGACCACGGTGATGGAGTTCATCAGGAACACACTCGTACCCACCAACAAGAGGGACGTCTATCCGGAGAGGTCCAAGACCGATTCGGGTTCGGTCATCTATGAGGAGGACGGAAGGGAGGGGGAGATCACCCTCACACAGAAGGCAAGGGGTGGTGATGTGCCCGATTGCATCTCGAGGTTGGAGCCCGACCTGTTCAGGTCCGTCTTCGCCATGGGGCAGAGGGACCTGGATGATGACAAGGTGGTCACATCCGGAGACATCGTCACCAGATTCCTCTCGGTGCCCGGCGGTGCCGGTATGCCGTCCGCCATCGATTCCATCACAAAGAGGATCGACTCGGAGGTCGGGAGGACCACTAGGTCGTCATCCAGGCTGAGGGAGTTGGATTCCAAGGCGGAGTCGTTGGATTCGCAGATCGCGGAACTGAGGTCCTCCGCGGAATCATACGGCGATTTGGTCAGGCAGTTGGAAGAACTCGACAGGCAGTTGGAGGAGGCCGGACGTGATGCGGAGGTCTCCAGAAAGGAGTCCGAGGTGCTCGCCCTGTATGAATCGCAGAGATCCAACTACGATCGGCTGTCCGAGGCCAGGAGGGAACTGAACTCCCTGGGCGAGTTCCGTCGCGTGTCCAAGACAGACTCGGACCGGGCCGTGGCCCTGGAGGCGGATGTCCGCAACGCAGAATCCAACCTAGAATCGGACAGGGAGGAGGTCTCCAGGCTGAAGGAGGCCATGGGTGGTGTCGATCAGAGCACCGTGTCGGGACTCCGCGGGAGGATCCGTGAGGTGGCGGACGGTCGTGACAGATACAGGTCGGAATCCTCCAGGCCCAAGGCCGCGCCTGCCCCTGTGAGGAAGGGCCCCAATCCCTCCGTGGTCCTGGGGGCAATGCTGGTCGTCCTGGGTGTGGTGGCCTCGGTGTTCACCGTGTACTCCCTCGTGGTGTCACTCGCCGGATTGGCCGTCGCAGTCGTCGGATTCGTCAAGGGTCGGACCCCCGTTCAGTCGGTGCCCCTCAGGGATGAGGCGTTCATATCCTCCTATGAGGGCAACGTGCGGGAACTGTCATCGAAACTGGGCATCAGGGCCGATCCGATGGAGTCCGCCGTGGATTCCATGCTGTCTCTGGCGAACGCCTATGACCGTCTGAAGGCTCACGAGGGCGTATCGGTTAGGATCAATGATGCCTATCTCTCCAAGAAGGGGGAGTTGGACTCGTTCTATGCCGGTTATTCCGGGAAGGACGGTTTCGCGGAATGTGTCCGCAGGACCGGCAGGGAGATGGAACTGAGGTCGACGATCAACACCCTGAGGGAGTCCATCAGAGGTTCGGGACTGGATCCGGAGCAGCCGAAGTGCCCAGTGGAGCCCAGGACGGACGAGGATCCCGACATCATGAGGATGTCCGCAAGGAAGGGTTCGTTGGAGGCGGAGATATGCCATGTGCTGGACACCGATAGGCTCGATTCCCTGATCGATGCCAGGGAGTCCCTGGAGGCGGAGAGGACAAGGGTCCTGATGGACGGGGCGGTCGCCGTGTTGGCATCCGCCATCGCATCCGAGGCCTGTGACGATGCCTACAGTACAGTGCAGCCAGGTGTGGCCGCCACCGCGGACAGGTACCTGTCCATGATGACCTCCGGCAGGTACAGGATCGATCTGGACCCTCGTAGGAAGGACGCCCTTGCCGTCGTAGATTCCGAAGGTGTGAAGGGACCGAAGAGATGGAGCACCGGCCTGAGGGCACAGGTGCTGTTGTCCCTTAAGCTGGCCGTGGCCAGGGAACTGGGGGACGGAAAGGTCCCCATCGTCCTGGATGATGTCCTGCTGCCCTTCGACCCCGTGAGGAAAGAGGGTGCCCTCAGGGCATTGGAAGGTATCTCGGAGGAGATGCAGGTGCTGTTCTTCACCTGCGACCCCTCTGTGGCGGAGATGGTCTCCGGACGCCCTGGTGTCCGTGTGGTCGAGATGGAGGCTTTTTCCACCTAAAACCCCTTTTTTCACACTATATTTATAAACTATGTTACCATGACCGTGTTCAGAGGGAATGTACTGGACTTCCCCCTGTTCACATTCAATATCACGATCATCACGGCCCACATCAGGGCGAAAACCGAGAGGACATCGGGCAACGGAGCGCCGACCCGAACAGTGCCGTCCTCCTCGGATTGGTTACAACTACCGTATCCTGAAAGGTCAGGACACCGGGACCGAACAGGCAGTTCCAGTTTTTCTCCAACACCCCAACGGAGGGTTACAATGAATATCGATCCCAATACAACGAAATATATGGTGAAAGCGAAGATCAACGCCGACGGAATCATCGAGAAGCCCGATGTCGTCGGAGCCATCTTCGGACAGACCGAGGGACTCCTCGGTGACGAACTGGACCTGAGGGACCTCCAGAAATCCGGAAGGATCGGAAGGATCGAGGTCGAGGTCACATCCAAGGGCGGCAAGTCCGAGGGAATCATCTACATGTCCTCCAGCCTGGACCAGGTCGAGACAGTCATCCTGGCATCCGCATTGGAGACCGTCGACCGCGTCGGACCCTGCAAAGCGTCCATCCGTGTCCTCGGAATCGAGGATGTCCGTGTCACCAAGAGGGAGAAGGTCGTCGAGCGTGCCAAGGAACTCCTCAATGAGCTCATCAAGCAGTCCAAGGGGTCCAGCTTCGACCTCACCGACAGCGTCAGGCAGAGCGTCCAGGTCGAGGAGATCACCACATATGGTAAGGACAGGTGTCCCGCAGGACCCAATGTCAGGGACTCCGAGGCCATCATCATCGTCGAGGGAAGGTCCGACGTCCTCAACCTGCTGAAGGCGGGAATCAAGAACGCCATCGCCGTCGAGGGAACCAACATCCCGAAGACCGTCCAGGACCTTTCCAGAGAGAGGGTCGCCACAGCATTCGTCGATGGTGACAGGGGCGGGGAGCTCATCCTCAGAGAGCTCTTCCAGGTCGGGGAGATCGACTTCGTCGCCCGTGCACCCCGTGCACACGAGGTCGAGGAGCTCACCGCCAAACAGATCATCAAGTGCCTCCGCAACAAGGTCCCCGGCGACCAGTACATGGAGATGAACGGACTCATCACCGAGGAGAAGACCCTCGAGGACATCGGCGAGACCGTCGAGGAGCCCGTAGTCGTCGAGGAGAAGCACGAGCCCCGCAGGGAGCGTTCCGAGGAGCGCAGGGAGCGCAGAGAGCGCAAGGACCGCGACGATGAGGACCGTGAGGAGAGGCGCAAGGACCGTTCCAAGTCCAAGGACCGTGAGGACCGCAGGGAGCGCAAGGGACGTTTCGACAACGATGCCATCGACAAGTACAGGAAGAAGAAGGAGCCCGTCACCGAAGAGCCCGCACCCGTCGAGGAGCCTGTTGTCGAGGAGACGCCCGTGGAGGAGGTTCCCGTCGAGGAGCCCGTTTCAGAGCCTGTCGCCGAACCCGTTGTCGAGGAGCCTGTTGTCGAGGAGACGCCCGTGGAGGAGGTCCCCGTCGAGGAGCCTGTTGTCGAGGAGAAGCCCGTGAAGAAGGCAGCGGAGGAGAAGCCCAAGAAGGAGACCAAGACCAGGTCCCTCCGCGGAAAGAGGACCAGCGACAAGGTCCTCACCCCCGAGCAGGAACAGTACCGCGACATGCTCCTCGATCTGTCCACCACCCACAACGCCAACGTCCTCGGGGAGAACAACACCCTCCTCAGGCAGGTCGCCGTGAAGAGTCTGGTGAACTCCCTCAAGGAGGATTCCAACGGTGTCGTGGCCATCGTCTTCGACGGTGTCATCTCCCAGAGGATCCTCGACGTGTCCTCCGCCAACGGTATCAAGACCGTCATCGGAACCCGTAAGGGCAACATCACCAAGATGCCCGCCGACATAACGATCTGGACCAAGGAGAACCTCTACTGATAACCATGACAGAGAAGAGACCTGTGCAGACCTGGGACGATGTCGCCACGATGTCGTCCACGGAGGAGATCCAGATCCCCTCCGACCCTCTGGACCGTGTCCTCGGCCAGGAGGAGGCCATCGAACTCGCCAAGATCGCCGCCAAACAGCGCAGGCACCTGCTGTTGGTCGGTCCCCCCGGGACCGGTAAGTCGATGATCGCACGCGCCCTCTCGATGAACCTCCCCCAGCCGAAGCAGGAGATCCGTGTCGCCAAGAACCCCGAGAACCCAGAGAGGCCTCTCCTGGAGGTCCTCGATGCGGCGGAGGTCCTGAAGGAGGAGGAGATCATGGCCGAGTCCATCGGTGTCCTCCTGGAGCCCACCGAGGCACCCGGGAACGTTGCGGAGCATCTCGGCTACAGGTGCAAGTCCTGTCAGAAGTACTCCCTGCCCAGTGACCTCACCTGCCCCCATTGCAACCAGAGCAAGATGGGTGGAGGGGCCGGTTCCAATCCGTTCCAGGACCTGCTGGGGAGCCTGGGCGGCATGCTGGACGTCGCCGTCCCCCAGGCCACAGCCGGAAAGGAGAAGGTCAACACCACCCGTACCCGTGACGGTGTGGAGGAGACCGTGGTCTTCGAGCGTGCAGGTGACAAGATCAGGATGCTGGACCAGAAGGCCCTCGACAAGAGGGGTGAGCTCCAGCGCACATCCAACGAGAAAGTCCTCGTCAAACTGCGCAGGGACCCCTTCGTCCTGGCCACCGGTGCCTCCGAGACGGAGCTGCTCGGTGATGTGAGGCACGACCCCTACGGAGGACACGAGAAGCTCGGTTCCCCCGCATACGAGAGAATCGTCGCCGGTTCCATCCACGAGGCCCACGAGGGTGTTCTGTTCATCGACGAGATCTCCCATCTGGGCGACCTCCAGAGGTACATCCTCACCGCCATGCAGGAGAAGTGCTTCCCCATAGTGGGAAGGAATCCCCAGTCCGCAGGTGCGAGCGTCAAGGTCGACGATGTTCCCTGTGACTTCATCCTTGTGGCCGCATGCAACATCCAGGACCTGGAGAACATCCTGTCACCCCTCAGGTCCAGGATCATCGGTAACGGATATGAGGTCCTCGTGGACATCGCCATGCCCGACACCCCCCGCAACCGTGCCAAGTACGCACAGTTCGTGGCCCAGGAGGTCAACCTGGACGGACACATCCCCCACGCGACCATCGAGGCCGTGGAGCTGATCATCACCGAGGGGAAGGTCCGTGCCAAGGCCGACGGTCAGAGCAACGCGCTCACCCTGAGGCTCAGGGAGCTCGGAGGACTCATCAGGGCCGCAGGGGACATCGCCGTCATGGAGGAGGCCCAGTACATCACCGCCGACCACATCAGGCGCGCCCTCAGGCGTTCCCGCACGGCAGAGGACCAGATCCGCGAGAGGTACGGTTCCTACAACAAGGGACTCGGAAAGGATGTCTCGTCATCCCAGAAGGAGAGGTCCCAATACTACTTCCAGACGGAGCACGTGGACGACAGCATGTTCTCCTGAGCCCGTCCCCTAAACCTTTTCCCAAACCTCCTTTCATCATTTCTCCGAACGCCCTCCGCAAATTCTGATATACAGCATCCCGGATTCACCGTCGATGAATCCGTACCGTCTTCTGACACTCGTTCCGGTGGTGGTCATCGTCGCGCTCCTCCTGGTCCCATCAGTGGATGCGGCGAAGGGTTCCGAGGAGGGATCGCCGGCCCCTTGGGAGACCTATCCCGATGCGGATTACATCGTGACGGCTGCGGAGGACGGCTCCGTCCGGCTCTCGTTCAGAGAGTACGTGGATGTGAGCGAGGAGTTCCCCCACGGCGTGAAGTGGACCACAAGGACCTATCCATCCGGTTCGGACATCACCGTGTCCAGATGGTCCCAGGTCGAGCCCCCTTCGTTCTCAGTGGTCTTCGACGGTGCGGTTGTGGATGACCTGGTCCTGATCCAGGTGGACGACTCCGATATCAGGGATAAGTACGTCTCCGTGGACTTCAGGATGGTCTCGGGCACCATCGGGAAGCTCTCGCTCATATCCGTGAACTATTCCCAGCAATCCGCTTTGGGGAACGATTACAACGATACGATGTTCAACCCCGTGGATGAGGCCGTGTTCGACCTGGAAGGTGGTAGGATCACCGAATTCGACCCCACATCCAATATGGTACACGTGGAGTCCATGAGGGCCTCCATCGGAACCTCCATGGTGATCGATCGTTTCTACACCACAGGTCACAATGGAAGGTACGGTGACGTGGATGTGCTTCTTTTGGGGGGCACGGTAGGGTACATGGCCAACATGAAGTCCAGGATCGGTACCCTCACATACCACATGGAGCACGGGATCGTCAGGTACATGGCCATAGGTGCGGACACCGAGGCTGGCGATAACCAGAAGGGTCTGCAGTATGCCTGCACATCATACGTGACCGGTGACGTGGACCTCTATATCGGATCGACCGTGTCCATGGGCTACCTCATCATCGGCGGAGGGATCACCAGCAACCCGAACATCCTCTGGAACGGCACTGTTGTACAGGACAGGCCTATGAGGAACATATCCATCGAGGCCGGTGAACACACGGTCCGTGCGGACACATGTTTCATGAACGAGAAACGCACCCACGCGTTCAGATTCTCATCGTTCAAGGTCGAAGGTTCCCCCGGGACATCGGCGATAAGCCAATCCTACAGGTCCGACGGCGGTTTGTTCATGTCTGTGTACGGCGAGGACGGCATCTGGATGGGCACCGGTTACACGGACCTGCCCAGTGGAGCATCCTTTTTCGTCAATTCGACGGTGGTCGTCAATCCCGACGGTGTCATGAATATCGATGTCGGAGGGAGGTTGGTCATGACCGACCGCATGATCCTCCAGGGCACCCTCAACGCTGTGGGCGAGTTCATCAACAACGCCGTCATCGAGTTGAGGGATAACGGGGAGGTTCTTGGAAATGTGTCCGGTGACGGGTATATCGCGGATTATATCGTGAGTCAGACCACCGGATCGAACATCAACATCATGTCATCCTATGATACGGTGATGATCAGCCAACAGAACTCCCGTTCCGTGAGTGAGATCGACGCACTTCTGAAGAGTGGACAGTGCAAGGTCAGGATATCCCTCCAGTATTCGGGGATGGCCTTCGGAAGCGATTCCTTCCTGATCAGTCTCAGGGAGAACACCGTCAAAGACACGTTCACCGGAGCATACACCCTCCATATCGAGGGAATAGATCCATCGCTTCTGGAGATGTGCGACATCACTGTGGATGTGCCTTTGGGGGTTCCCGCAGGGTATGAGGCCAAGGTGTACTACTATGGAACCGGTTCGGATGACCCTGTGCTGACCGAGAGCTCCATACCCCAGTACGGCCAGGTGGAGTTCCACACCAACAGTCTCGGTGTCTTCGGTATCACCCTGAGTCCTCTCGACCAGCCGGTGGAATCCCCCCGGGAGAACGTGGCCGAGATCGTCGTCCTTCTGATCGGTATCGCCATAGTCAGCGGACTGATGGTGTACACAGTGTTCTACTTCAGGCCCAGATGATTCCGTCAGAACGAAGTGAAGCTTATAGCAGGGGTTCCGGACACCATGCGGAATCCATCCCCGCCGTCGTTGTAGAATGATTGGAGATACTCGGTTTTAACGAATCCGTGTCTTTCGTAGAACCTGATGGCGTTTGCGTTCGTGGTCCTGACCTCCAGTTGGATGGTGGACATCCCCTCCATGAGGCATCTCCTGCGGAACGACTCCAACAACTGTGAGCCTATCCCGGTCCCACGGTGATGTGCGGAGACGGCGAACAGGGATATGGATGCCCTGCCGCCGTCGAGACGGGAGCCGCAGATGGCCCCCAGGGGGTTGCCGAAGAGGTCCTCGGCTATGAACTGCCCTGTGGGCCATTGCATGCGGAAGAAGTTTATGACATCCGGTGAGAAGTAATCGTCCAGATTGCTGTTCATTATCGAGAAGACCTTCTCGGTGTCCCTCTCTCCGGCCTGTCTGATCATCGCCATGGTATCATCAGCGGTGTTTGAGTGCGGCTCCGATGATACCGAGGATGACGACGAGGATGGGGATGATGTAGTATCCGTACTCGTCGATGAGTTCCTGGATGTCGAATTCGACTCCATCAGCAGCGGTTTCGGCTTTGTAATCGATCGTCACTGTGGATGAGGTCCCTTTGCTATCGGTGACGGTTATCGTCATGGTGTAGTTCCCTTCGGAAGGGATGAAGACAGTACGGGGAACCTCGGTGGTTTTGGTCTGCCCATTGCCGAAATCCCATGTATAGGTGAAGTCGTCAGAGGCAGGTGTCACCGAGATCTCGATTGCGGTCTCCACACCCGGTTCGAATGATGTGGGGACGCCAGAGGTATCTATCGTGAATCCATCGTAGGTGTAGTACCTTTCGAAGTCATTGTTGAAGGCCTTCGCATAGTAGTCCGAAACAGCTTTGGAATTGATGATCACTCCGACCTCTCTGTTGTTGTTCACTGAGTTCACAGTCCAGTTGATGGAGGTGACCATAACCTTGTCGTCACTGATGACCCCCTTGTTGTGAACATAGGGTTTATCCATCAGAGCACCTGAGATGAACGTCTGAGAGTTGATCTTGAAGATAAGGTCGTCTGCATTGTCCTCCAGTGCATTGAGTATGAATTTAGCGTCGAGGTTGCGGTTCTTTTCGGCTTGTTCGGCCATCAGGACTATGGGTGAATCATCGCTGAATGAATATGAGTTCAGATTCTGCTGTTGGGAGTATATCCTGTAGGTTGAACTGGTTATGAGATACTCGATGGCATCATACGAGTTGTCATTGGACATGACAGGCGTCACTTTGGCAGTGAATGATTCGAATGCTGCATCTTCCGGAGCTTTGTACTCAGGAACGGTCGCCTTCGCATTGGGGTATACGGTTTCGAAATCCCTGACGTCTCCGAACTCCATGTTGCTGTCGTTGTCGAAGATCTCCTTCATGTAGAATGCGTAGTCTGAGCTTTCGACGATGGTTCCCCAGCCACGGTTTCCGTCTTTGCTTCCGACATATGGGTCCTTGTCGATGGATCCGTTACAGTTATCGCTTGTCCAATTTTCAGATGTGATCAGGACCTTTTCCATGTCCACGATCGCATACTTGCAGTGGACGAAGGAATATCTATCATAGTCTGATCCCAAGATGAATTTCACGTCCCCGCCGGCATCTTCGAGGGCCTTCATGTAAGGTACCACTGTGGAATAGTTCAGACCGAGGGCATTGCCCGAGTGGAGCAGATGCACATCCACACCGCTCTCAGCGAGATCGATGAGCAATGCGTACATGTTGGGGCTGGTGATCATATAGATCTCGATGTAGATCGATTCCTTCGCATTGGACAATGTCTGATAGATCGGGATCCCACCGTGATCGGGGAAGAGGAAGGGTGTGACCGTCGCTGTGTACAGATCGATCTCGAGGTCATGGTTGGTCTGTCCGAAGATGAGCCAATCCTCTGCCGAATCGGTATCGAGTGTTCCATTTCTCTGAATGAATGACTTGGAAGCTTTCTTTGCGGGCTCTCCGTTCCAATAATCGTCATTCTCTATGGTTTTGTTGCCATAGCATACAGCATCGATGATCATTCCCGAGGCATCAAAGAGGTAGATGTCATCTCCATTTGCACCAGGATTGAATGATCCTGATCCTTTGATACCGATATTGTTATTCTTTATGACGTAGGAATCGCCACGGTTGGTGAACAGAGAACCTTTGTTCTCTAGGACAACGGTCACTGTTTCGCCGGAATTCAATTTGAATGAGGATTCGAAGGTGAAATAACCCTCGGAACCACTTTTCTTCTCGGTATCGGATACCGAATATCCCTTCAGATCTATCGTTTTGTTAGAGTAATTCTTCAGGCTGACCCCTTTGTCCGTTCCGGCATTCACCTCATACAGGAGGATACCGTCCGTATTCTCCGATGCATAGGATGATTCTCCGTCGGATACAATGGGGACCATGCATGCGAGCATCACGAAGACCGCGATGCAGGCCATGAGTTTCCTGTGTGCATCCATGGCGAATCCGTACGGTCGAACAGTAATAAAAACCACCTCATCCCCCTACGGGGTATCGGAAGGATCGGCGGAAAGGTGGGTCCGGTGCAGTCCCGGACCCTTTTCAGGTTTCATTCGGCCGAAGGGGCCGTGGTCTGTTGGGCCGGACGGTATCCGTCGGTCCTGAGGCATCTCATGGAGTTGAGTATCGCTATCACCGAAACCCCCACATCACCGAATACGGCCACCCACATGTCGGCGATCCCGAACACCGCCAGGATGAGGATGGCGAACTTCACACCCAATGCGAAGACTATGTTCTCCCTCACGATGCGGTTCACCCTCTTCGCCAGTCTGATCGCCATCGGGACCTTCGACGGTGCATCGTCCATGATCACCAGGTCCGCAGCCTCTATGGCCGCATCGGACCCTAGGGCACCCATGGCGATGCCGATGTCGGATATGGCCAGTGAGGGGGCGTCGTTGATCCCATCACCCACATAGACCGTCCTCCCCTTCCCGGAACCCATCAGGTCCTTCAGGATGGCGGTCTTGTCGGCGGGGAGGAGTTCGCTGTGGACCTCGTCCAACCCCAGTCTTCCCCCCACGGATTCCGCTATGTTCCTGGAATCGCCCGAGAGCATCACCGTTCTGCCGATCCCACATCCCTTCAGTTCCCTCACAGTGGATTCCGAATCGGTCTTGACAGTGTCCGCTACCACGATGTGGCCCATGTACAGACCGTCCCTCGCCACGTGGATGTTGGTGCCCATGACCTCCTCCGTGCACATCTCCACACCCACGTCTGACATCAGTCTGTGGTTGCCCACATGGTGCGGCACTCCGTCGATCACGGCACGGATGCCCTTTCCGGGGATCTCCTCGGATTCGGACACCCTGTCCTTTCCGATCGTCTCCCCATGGGCCCTCCTGATGGATTCCGATACGGGGTGGTTGGACACCGATTCGGCCTCCGCGGCCATCCTCAATAGATCGTCCTCGGTGCATCCGACGGGATGTACCCTCACGACCTCGAACCTGCCCTCGGTTAATGTTCCCGTCTTGTCGAACACCACCGTGTCCGCGGATCCGAGGGCCTCGAGATAGTTCCCTCCTTTCACCAGTATTCCCATCCTCGATGCGGCACCGATGCCGCAGAAGTATCCCAGGGGGACGGATATCACCAGCGCACACGGGCATGAGACCACGAGGAACGTCAGGGCCCTGTACACCCATGTGGATGCGTCATACCCGAACAGGATGGGTACGATGGCCACCATCAGTGCGCATATGACCACTGCGGGTGTGTAGTACCTCGCGAACTTCGTGATGAACCTCTCGGTGGGTGCCTTGGTCGATATGGAATCCTCCACAAGCTCGAGGATCTTTGTGACGGTGGAGTCTTCGCAGCATCTCGTCACCCTGACGGTGATCCTGGATGTCAGGTTGATGGTCCCGCTTATGATATCCTCGCCCTCCGAGACATCCCTGGGCATGGATTCGCCGGTGAGTGCCTTCGTGTCCATGGAGGATGAACCTTCGATGACCGTCCCGTCCAAGGGAACCTTCTCCCCCGGAAGGACCACGATTGTCTCACCTACGGAGACCTCTTCCGGATCAACCTTCTCGATCTCACCGTCCCTCAGGACGTTGGCGTACTCCGGCTGGATGTCCATAAGCGATGAGATGGACTCCCTCGTCCTCCCGACGGCCCTCCTCTCGAACCATTCCCCCACCTGGAAGAACAGCATCACAGCCATCCCCTCGGGGTATTCACCGATGATGAACGCCCCGACGGTGGCTATGACCATCAGCAGGTGTTCGTCGAAGACCTGTCCGTGACCGATGTTCCTGATCGCTTTGAGGATGACATCGTATCCGACCACGAGGTATCCGACGAGGAACACGGTGAGCTGAAGGATGGCGTTCGAATCAAGGATGAAGTGCATGACGGCACCGAGGGCGAATATGACCCCGCCCAGTGCCATGCGTTTTTCGATCCCGTTCATCGGATCACCTGATTCTCTTGACCACGACCTCTCCCTCGATCCTCTTCGCAATCCTGGAGGCCTCATCGACTACCCTCTCGATATCCTCATCGGGTGCCTCTATGGTCATCTTCTGTGTCATGAACGACAGGTTCGCCTCCATGACACCCGGTATTTTCTGTACTTCGCGTTCGATCTTCGCCGCACAGTTGGCGCAGCAGAGTCCTTCCAATTTGAGAACCGCTTTCATGTTATCACTTGATTGAATATGTGAACAACTATTCAAGTATAATAAACATGGGTAACCGTCTTATCCGTCCCATCGGATTCTCATGGTATGTCGGCCGAGAGGGATGTCAATGTCATATTGGGCGAGCCCCGCAGGGCGATCGTCACCATGGCGGTCCCCTTGATCATATCCCTCCTGGTAGCCACCGTGAACACCGTCGCCGACCGTGTGTGGTGTTCCGGTCTCGGTCCCGATGCATTGGCCGCCATAGCCCTGGTGGAGCCCGTCTACCTTGTGATGATGGGTGTCGGTAACGGATTCGGAGTGGGTGTGGCCGCCGTCGTCTCCAGGTTCATAGGTGCCGGTAGGAGGGATTCCGCTTCGGGATGCGCCACGAACGCCGTCATGTTCTCTCTTCTGTTCGGTCTGGTGCTCACTCCGTTCCTCATGGTTTCGACAGAGCCCCTGCTCGGACTGATCGGTACGGGGGATATCGTAGGCACTGCATCGCCTTACATGATGCAGTTGGTGATGTTCACCTTCGTCCACATCCTGTACGGGACGGTCTCCGGTGCCTTGAGGGGGGAGGGGGCCGCGAAGATGGCCAGACAGATGGCCCTGATAATGGCGGTGACGAACATCATCCTGGATCCGGTGTTCATCTATGTCCTTGACATGGGGGTTGCGGGTGCAGGTTTCGCCACCTCCATCGCGACCATGCTCTCCGTTGTGTTCGGACTGTGGCTGTACCTCGGTGGCAGGATGTACCTCCGTATGTCCTTCAGGGGTTTCAGGTTCGAACGTGTCCATCTGGGGCCGGTACTGCAGATGGGTGTGCCTCAGATGTTCGAGTACACGGTGATGTACGGGATGAACATAGTTCTGAACTTCATCGTCATCCAATGTGCGGGTTCCATCGGACTGACGATATACTCTGTCCCCAACCTGATCCTCCAGATCGCCATGATACCTGCGATGGCGATAGGTTCCGCCCTGGTCCCTGTGGCCTCATCGGCATTCGGTCAGCAGGACCGTGAAAGGATGGGCACAGCCTTCGGATACGCATTGAGGTTGGCCGTCGGTGTCGTGGGTGTGTTCTGTGTTGTGATATTCATTATCCCGGAACCGTTCCTCTATCTGTTCACCTATTCCGCTGAGATGGAGCCTCTGAGGGCACAGATGGTGGAGGCCCTGCGGATATACTGCATGTTTCTGCCGTTCTATGTCCTGATCCCCGTCTGCTCCAGCATGCTCCAGTCCATGATGATGCCGAACCGTTCGGTGGTCTGTGCGGTTGTGAGGAACCTGTTGCTGATCCTGTTCTATGCCATAGCCGCCCGGTATTCGTTGACGGCGATATTCTGGGCCGTGTTCTTCGGCGAGGTCATCGGAGGTCTGATGATGTACGCTGTTGCGAAACGGTCGTTCAGCGGGTTGTGCACCCAAAAGGGATGGGAAGAAAGGTAAGGTCCCCGCCCGGAGGCGGGGTTTTTGATCGTTCTCAGATGTACCTGATCAGGTCCCTGACGACGGCCTCGGGGTCCTTGGCCTTGACGACGCCGGATGCCAGGAGAACCCCCTTGGCACCGAGGTCTATGGCGCCCTTGACATCGTCGCCGGTCTTGACGCCGGCTCCGCACAGGACGGCGACCTTCGGATCGACCTCTGCGACGGCCTCCACGGTCCCCGACACGATGGCGGGGTTGGCGGTGGTCACGGAGATGTCCCCTCCGATCAGCTCCGGGGGCTCCACTGCGATGAAGTCCGGGGAGAATGCGGCCAGTTCCGCTGCGACCTCGGTGGTGTCGGCACACACGCAGGTGATCAGTCCGAGCTCCCTGCACATGGAGACACATGTCCCCACATCCGCCGAGGGTTGTTTGTGCTCGGAGTGGTTGATCAGCGTACCGACGGCCCCTGTCGCCTTGACCAGGTTGGGTGTGGTGTATCCGGTGCCCGATCCGGGTTTGCGGGGGTCCACGTTCTGTGAGAACACGGGGAGTCCCGCATCGGCGGCCACGCGTCCCAGTTCCACCATGGGGGGACAGACCGCTATCGACACGCCGGATTCGTCGGCGACCTTGGCGCAGGCCTTTGCGAGGCGGAGGGCGGATGCCCCCTCGACCTCTGTGTAGACCTTGCAGTTGATGATCACCGTGGGCGTCCTCAGACCTGCCAAGTCCATCACCGTGTTCACTCGACGTCCTTGTCGAGGTTGCACTTGTCGGCCTTCTCGTCATTCAGGTCGATGAACCTGGATGTGAGCTCCTTGAGGACCTCGGGTCTGGAGGTGTACTCCATCTCCTCGGGTCCGAGGATGGAAGGCATGAAGGGTCCCTGGCTCCTCATGAACTTGCTCGCCTTGATGGCGTTCATGCGGGCGAGATCCCAGGTGTTGCCCTTGAAGAAGTCGACGGGGATGTGGTCTCCGCCCTTGACTCCCATGGGCTCGAGTCCCTGGAGCTTTCCTTCGTTGAGCTGGAATCCGAGACAGCAGATTCTCGGGGGTCCGTCGAAGTAGACGGGATCGGACTCCTCGGGGGAGCAGGGGTAGAATGCACCGTAGTGGCTTCCCCTCATCCATCCTGCGACCATCATGGTGTTGTTCATGAAGGGCTGGAGGTACTCTCCCACGGAGGGCAGACCGCTCTGTGCACGGCAGATACAGACGGGGTCGTCCTTTCCGATGTACTTTCCGGCGGTGAGGTTGAGTTTGTCGGTGGACACGACGCATGCGGGTCCGAGTCCGGACCTGGAGCAGATCCTCTTAATCGCGTATCTGGAGGTGTCTCCCAGGAGGGACAGGATGCTCCATGTCTCCTCGGGGGCGGACATGACGACCTTCTTGTTGTCCATGACGTCCTGGATCTCCACATCGAATCCCTTCTTGGCCCTGGCGTCTACGACGAGGCCGGTGGTGGTGAAGGGGTCCAGGAAGATACGGGACAGGGGCATGGAGTACGCGGAGGGCTCGGTCTTGTCCGCGATGAAGAACATGAGGGGTTCGGATCCCCTCTCCTCGAAGGTCATCTCGGCGGAACCGGGTCCCGCGCCCTTGACGTTACCGGAGAAGGCGTCGGTCAGGATGTCCTGTCCGGCTGCGTAGAGCTTCATGGACTTCGCGAGCTTGGCGGCCTTCTGGAAGCACTCCCATGCGGCTCCGTGGACGTCCTTGTTGTTGCAACCCTTGTAGTGGGTCATGAAGAGGTTGATGTCGTCTCCGACACGGGTGACGTAGAAGTCCTCGATGACTCCCTGTTTCTGTGCATCTGTCAGGATGTCCTTCGCTGCCTCCATCATGGAGGGGTGGGGCCTGGAATGACCGACGACGGATCCGACATCGGCTTTGATTACTGAAACCGTAACTTTTTCCGCAGACATGTGTACACCATATCCTTTGTTGCCCTCCGTTAAGGTCAGCTATTAGATAAACCTACGTCACGCCCGGATTCATGTCGTCCAGACCTGTTGCGGGGGTGTTGCGGAGGTCCTCTGCACCCTGTGACATCACCGTGTCCCGGCGTCTCCGGCGATGGCGGCACGGTCGCATCCCCTGATGTAAGGCCCTTATATCCCCCATCATTATGCGGGTCACATGACCGACAATGGGAAGATGACACTCGTCCTCCTGCGCCACGGCGAGAGTCAGTGGAACAAGGAGAACCTCTTCACCGGTTGGACCGACGTGGACCTCTCCGACACCGGAAGGGCCGAGGCCAGGTCCGCGGGGAAGGTCCTCAGGGACGAGGGTTTCGATTTCGACATCTGCTACACATCCTATCTCAAACGTGCCATCCACACGCTGAACGCCGCGCTGGAGGAGCTTGACAGGGAGTGGTTACTGGTCGTCAAGACATGGAAGCTCAACGAGCGCCACTACGGGGCACTCCAGGGGCTGAACAAATCGGAGACCGCCGCCATGTACGGCGAGGACCAGGTCAAGATCTGGAGGAGGTCCTACGACACACCCCCGCCGGAGCTCGAGGCCGAGGATCCCAGGTCCCCCGCACTCCAGGAGCAGTACAGGAACGTGGACCCCTCGCTCCTGCCCCTGACGGAGAGCCTGAAGGACACCGTCGCACGTGCGGTCCCGTTCTTCGAGGAGGAGATCAAGCCCAGGATGCTCGCGGGCGAGAGGGTCATCATCGCCGCCCACGGTAACTCCCTCAGGGCACTCGTGAAGCACTTCGAGAGGATGTCCGACGAGGACATCGTGGGTGTGAACATCCCCACCGGCGTCCCCCTCGTCTACGAGTTCGACACGGACTTCAACGTCATCAGCAAGAGGTACCTGGGGGACCAGGATGCCGTCAACGCCAAGATGAACGCCGTGGCGAACCAGGGCAAGAAGAAATGATTCAAACGGGACTCAGTCCCATTTTTCTCTGATGGCGGGCCGTTCCATTTTCGGTCCGCCATCTACGTCGTTCCGTTCCCTGGACAGTGTTTCATGTTCGGTCCACTTTCGGTGACCTCCCCCTGTTTCCTTTTAGTACCCTTCCGGAGTTTGACAGTGTATGAGGGCCCCTATCGGTCCCGGAAAGGTGAATGAACATGTGCAGACTGATTGCATACTGTGGAATGGACTGTCGTCAGTGCGATGCCTACATCGCAACCGTGAACGACGATTGGGAGCTCCGCGAGAGGACCGCAACCGCATGGTCCGAGATGAACGGTGTCACGATCTATCCGGAGCAGATCAACTGCAGGGGGTGCCGTTCGGACGGTATCAAGTGCGCCTACTGTCAGAACAGCTGTCCGATCAGGAGATGTGCCGTCGACAGGGGGATATATTCCTGCGGTGAATGCGATGAGAAGGCGACCTGTCCGCTCATCAACGAGTTCATCTCCAACAATCCCGAGGTTCTGATAAATCTGGAGTGACCTCATTCGCATCCTTCGAACTGGCTGTCGTACAGCATCCTGTAGAATCCGTCGGCTGCCAGGAGTTCGGAGTGGTCGCCCATCTCTATCACCTCTCCATCCCTCATCACGATGATGAGGTCGGAGTTCCTGATGGTGGAGAGTCTGTGTGCTATGACGAAGGAGGTCCTGCCCTCCGTGAGTCTGTCCATCGCCGCTTGGATGTGCTTCTCCGTACGGGTGTCAACCGAACTCGTGGCCTCGTCCAGGATCGTCATGGGCGCATCCTTCACTATCGCCCTCGCGATGGTGAGCTGTTGCCTCTGACCCGCAGAGAGTCCGGTGCGGTCGTCGATGACGGTGTCGTATCCCTCCGGAAGGGATTCTATGAATCTGTCGATGCCCACTGCTCTGCATGCTCCGATGATCAGGTCGTCGTCGGCATCCGTCCTGGTGAACGCTATGTTCTCCCTCACCGTCCCCTTGAACAGCCATGAATCCTGCAGGACCATGGAGAACAGGTTGTGGACCTGCACCCTCGACATGCTCCTTGTGGATATCCCGTCGACCAGGATGTCACCCGAATCGGGATCGTAGAACCTCATCAGGAGGTTGGCCATGGTGGTCTTCCCGGAACCGGTGGGTCCGACAATGGCGACCTTGGAGCCCGGTTCCACATCGAGGCTGAGTCCGTGGATGACCTCCTTGCCCGGGATGTAACCGAAACGGACGTCCCTGAACTCCACGTGCCCCCTGATCCTCTCAGGCATCTCGGTGGCGGGTGACGGTTCCATCTCCTCCAGGTCCAGGAACTCGAACACCCTCTCGGAAGCGGATGCCACCGACTGCATCATGGCAACGGAGTCCGCCAGCTGGGCTATCGGCTGTGTGAATTGCCTTATGTAGATGATGAACGCCACGATCACACCGTATCCGATGGAACCCTCTATGACCATCATGGACCCGGCGACACATACCATCACATACCCCAGGTTGCTGATGAAGTTCATCGTCTGGGGCATCATCCCCGTCAGGAATCTGGCGAGGAAGGCGGAGTGGTAGAGGCTCTCGTTGATCTCGGTGAACCTTTCTGCCGAAACCTCCCTCCCGTTGTAAAGGTCCACCACGTCGTGTCCGTAGTAGATCTCCTCGATCAGACCGTTCATCCTCCCCAGGTCCCTCTGCTGTGCGGCGAAGAACCTCTGCGTACGATGGGTGATCACGTACAGGATACAGAAACCGATGGCCGTGGGGACCATGGCGATGAGTGCGAGCCTCCATTCCGTGTAGAACATCATCACGAGGGAGCCCAACAGCATGGTCACGGATGTGCACGTCATACTGATGCTCTCGGCACAGGAGTTGGACACGGTGTCCGTGTCGTTGGTCATCCTGCTCATCACGTCACCGGTGCTCCTGGAGTCCAGGTCACCGACCGCCAGACGGTTCATCTTACGGGACAGCCCGTCCCTCATGCGTGCCCCCACCTTCTCCGATGCGGATGAGATTATCCAATGTTCGGCGGTGGCGAACAGCGTGCTGGCGATGTATATCGCAAGGAGCATGACCCCTATGGACGCTATCGCACCAAGGTCGATCTCCGTCCCGTTGA
Organism: uncultured Methanomassiliicoccales archaeon; assembly: GCA_964499845.1. Classification (GTDB taxonomy): domain Archaea; phylum Thermoplasmatota; class Thermoplasmata; order Methanomassiliicoccales; family Methanomethylophilaceae; genus Methanoprimaticola. The sequence goes on along the minus strand of CAZCMJ010000016.1, from coordinate 3,339 downwards.
GGATGCCCGATGAGATGTTGTCGGTGATGTCCGAAAGGTATTGCGGGCCGATCAGTGCGAGGATGCTGCTGACCAGGGTGCATGCGATACCGATGAACAGGTCCTTCCTGAAGGGTCCCATGTAGGACAGCAACCTCCTCATGGCGGCACCCAGGTCCTTGGGCTTCTGGACCTTGTTCCAACGGGGTCCCGGCGGGCTCATTCGGAACCCTCCGACAACTGCGATTCGGCTATCTCCCTGTAGAGCTGACAATCCTCCATCAGGGATGCATGGTTCCCGTCCCCGACGATCCTCCCGTCATCCATGACGATGATCCTGTCGGCATCCATGATCGTACCGATCCTCTGGGCCACGATGATCGTGGTGTGGCCGGAGGTCTCTCTCCTCAGGGCCGCCCGGAGGTCCCTGTCGGTCCTGTAGTCCAATGCGGAGAACGTGTCGTCGAAGATGTAGATCTCGGGGTCCCTGCAGACGGCCCTGGCTATGGACACCCTCTGCCTCTGTCCCCCTGAGACGTTCCTCCCGTGCTGTGATATGAACGAATCCATCCCCTCGGGCATGGAGTCCACGAACGTGGACGCCTGTGCGATGTCCAATGCCCTGCGGATATCCTCCTCGGTGCGTTGGTCCGAACCCTCGCCGTAGTTCACGTTGTCCCTCACCGAACCGGAGAATATCACCGCGCTCTGGGGGACGTACCCTATCCTGGAGTGGAGTTCGTTCAATCCGTAGTCCCTGACGTTGTGTCCGTCCACCATCACCGTTCCCGATGTGGCCTCGTACATGCGTGGTATCAGGTTCACAAGGGATGTCTTCCCGGACCCCGTGGGCCCTATGATGGCGAAGGTCTGTCCGGGCTCGATCCTGAAGGATATGTCCGAGACCACCGCCTTGCCATCTCCGTATGAGAATGAGACATCCCTGAACTCCACGGACCCATGCTCCTCCGTCTCCCCCACACCCGGACCGTCCTTGATGGAGGGTTCGTGTTCGATGACCTCGCGTATACGGGCGGAGGACACCATGGCCCTGGGCAGTCCGCGGAACACGCCCGAGAGCATCATGACGGACATGACGACCTGTGTCGCATAGGTGGTGAACACGATCATGTCCGAGAACAGGGTCATCTGCGCATCCTGGGACGAGGTTGACACGACGATCCCCGCACCGATCCAGTAGATCGCGAGGGTCAGGAAGTTCATCAGCGAGGATGATATCGGATGGAGCGGTGCCATTATGCGTGCCGCCGAGAGGTTGTTCCTCAACAGCTCGTCGTTGGCCCTGTCGAACTTCCCCTGTTGGACTCCCTCCGCGTTGTACGCACGCACCACCCGCAGACCCTCCAGGTTCTCCCTGGTGGAGCGGTTCACCCCGTCCATGAGCCATTGGATGCGCCTCATGAAGGGGAAGTTGAGCTTCATCAGCACGACTATCACGATTACCAGGAGGACCATGGCCACAGCTGTGACAGCGGTCCATTCGAATGCACCGGAGTTGATCTTCCCGATGGCCCACACGGCCATGACGGGGGCCTTGACCGAGATCAGAAGCGCCCTCGCGGTGAACTCCTGGAGATGATAGACGTCGTTTGTGGACCTGGTGATTAGACTGGCGGCGGAGAATTCGTTGATGTCCTGTTTGGAGAAGGACTGGACCCTCTCGAACTCCAGTCTGCGGAGGTTCCTGCTGAGGGCGGCTGCGGTCCTCGCGGTCATGACCCCCGCTCCCAGGGACACCATCAGGCTGAACAGGGAGCAGGCCACCATGGCGATGCCGTCCCTGACCACTATGTCCGATCCGGAACCGGATTGGATGTGGTATGTGATCTCGCTCATGTACTCGGGGATGCGGAGGTCGAAGTACACCATCGTGATCACGAGGGCCACACATACGATGACGTAGATCCAATTCCTCCTCCCCAGGTATCTCAGAATCATGAACGGTCCTCTGCCATCTCTAGGTCCGTGGGGGATAAAAACCACCCCTTGGATGGATGGGTGGTCTGGTGGCATTCTGCGACCTCGTGCATAGTGCCCGTCGGCCGGTGGGATGCCCATTTATATCATTTGTATAATCACAGCACCATTATGACAGAGGTCAGAGACTCAAGCAACATATCCGTGGCCGACGGCACAGCCACCATCCGCGGATGGGTACAGGATGTCAGGAACATGGGGGGAATCTCCTTCCTGACCCTCCGTGACAGGCACGGCACCATCCAGGTCACCATGCCCAAGAAGAAGATCGACCCGGAGCTCTTCGGACTCCTCACCAAGCTCTCCAGGGAGACCGTCGTCTCCATCACCGGGGAGGTCAAGGAGAGCAACCAGACCGCACTCGGACTGGAGCTCATCCCCACATCCGCATTCGTCTACGACGAGGCCGCCGTGCCCCTGCCCATGGGTGTCATCGACAAGGTCAACGTGGAGATGGACACGCGTCTCAACAACAGGTTCATGGACCTGAGGAAACCCGAGGTCAAGGCCATCTTCGAACTCAAGGCCATGATGGTGGAGCTCATCGAGGAGGCCGTCAGGCAGAACGGTTTCACCCAGGTGTACACCCCCAAGATCTCCGCCGCAGGTGCCGAGGGAGGAGCAGAGCTCTTCCAGGTGCAGTACTTCGACAGGCCCGCTTACCTGGCCCAGTCCCCCCAGCTCTACAAGCAGATCCTCATGAGCACAGGACTCGACCGTGTCTTCGAGATCGGACCCGCGTTCCGTGCCGAGCACTCCAACACCAACCGTCACGTCACCGAGTTCATCTCCTTCGACGGCGAGATGTCCTGGATCGAGAAGGAGGAGGATGTCATGGCCATGATCGAGGAGATCATCGACCACGTCCTCAACGGACTGAAGGAGAGGGGGGCCAAACAGCTGGAGATCCTCGGAAAGGAGATCACCGTTCCCGCAAGGCCCTATCCCATCCTCACCTACTCCGAGTGTCTGAGGATCGTCAACGACGCCGGTCTCCCCCTGAAGGAGGGCGACGACCTCGGAACCGAGGGTGAGAAGGTCGTCGGAGACCACATGGCAGAGAAGGGATGCGACCTGTACTTCATCGCGGAGTACCCCGAGGAGGCGAAGCCCTTCTACATCATGGAGAAGGACGGCACATCCTACTCCTACTCCTTCGACCTGGACTACAGGGGACAGGAGATCTCATCCGGTGGACAGAGGGAGCACAGGTACGACAAGCTCGTCGAGAGGATGCAGAAGAAGGGACTCAACCCCGACGACTTCACATTCTACCTGGATGCCTTCAGGTACGGTATGCCTCCCCACGGCGGATGGGGTATCGGTATCGAGAGGCTCCTCGTGAAGATGCTGGACCTGCCC
>CAZCMJ010000015.1:0-29351 GCA_964499845.1 uncultured Methanomassiliicoccales archaeon | reverse complement strand
AGGTCGTCGAGATCGATGGCCTTACCCCTGACGGCCCTGGCGGGGTCGACCCCGTCCTCACCGTACTTGAACTGGACGACGGTTCCGATGGTGTTCCTGACGGTTCCGTCCTCGGTCAGCTTGAGGTCCTCAAGAGCGGAGACGAGACGCCTCTGCATGTATCCGGACCTAGATGTCCTGACCGCGGTATCGACCAATCCCTCTCTTCCTCCCATTGCGTGGAAGAAGAACTCGGTGGGCGAGAGTCCGGACTTGTATGAGTTGGAGCAGAATCCCCTGGCGTATGCACCGAGGTCACCCTTCTCGAAGTGGGGAAGGGTCCTGTTCCAATATCCTCTGGAGAGCCTCTCTCCACGGACAGCCTGCTGACCGACACAACCGGCCATCTGAGACAGGTTGAGCATGGATCCACGGGCTCCGGCCTTGGCCATGATGACCGCAGGGTTTGTCATTCCCAGGTGCTTTCCTGCGATACGTCCCGCACCGTCACGGGCCTGTCCGAGGGCTCCCATGACCTGCACCTCCAGGGTCTCCCTGAGGGAACGTCCGGGCATCTGGTCGAGGGTTCCGTCCTGATAGGATGTGACCAGGTCCGTCACCTTGTCGATGCAGTCCTGGGTGTTGTTGGCGATCTGGAGTGCAGCCTCGTCGGGGATATCCTCATCTCCGATTCCGGTACTGAATCCGTGGTTCATCAGTGCACCGAGGGCGAGCCTGGTGACCTGGTTGATGAACTGGGCGGCACGGTCCGCGCCGTAATCACGGGCGATACGGTCGAGGATCTTACCTTTGCTGTTACCGATACCCCTGACGTCGATGGTTCCGCAGAGGAGCTGTCCGTCGCGGATCTTGACGTACGCGTCGTAGGGACAGCTCTCCTTCTTACACGTGTCACAGTTCTGACAGATGTTGGATTTGAACGTGGTGCGGAAGTCCTTGGGCAGGACGACGGAGAACAGCTGTTTCCCGGTCCAGTAGGGCTCCCCTTTCTCGTCGATGAAGGGCTCGGGCATCTCGATGGCGAACTTGTCGGTCTCATCATAGACGGGCTCGCCCTCGGCATCGGTTCCGATGACCTTCTTCTGGGGCAGCTTGAACAGGATGTTCGCTGTCTCGAACCTGTCGAACCTGGGGTTGTCGTGGGTCAGGAAGTAGGCTCCGGTGATATGGTCGTGGATGGCCCCGATGATGGGTCCTCCATACCTGGGTGACAGGATGTTCTCCTGGACCTGCATGAGGATACGTGCCTCGGCACGGGCCTCGTCGGACTGCAGGACGTGCAGGTTCATCTCATCACCGTCGAAATCCGCATTGTAGGGAGGACAGACGCAGAGGTTGAACCTGAAGGTACGTCCGGGCATGATGCGCACACGGTGGGCCATCATGGACATCCTGTGCAGCGAAGGCTGCCTGTTGAACAGGACGACATCACCGTCGACGAGCTGTCTCTCGACGGTGTAATCGACCATGAGGTCCGCTGCGACGGTCTCGGAGTTCTTCTCGGTGACCCTGATCTTCCTTCCGTCCGCACGGATGACGTAGTTGACACCGGGGAGGTAGGGATCGTCCTGGGCGGGCTTGGGTCCGCGGGCGACCATCTCTCTGATCTTCTCGATGTTGTGCTCGTTCACGTGGACGGGGACGGTGAGCTCCCTGGCGGCGAACACGGGCACTCCGACCTCGTTGATGGAGAGCAGGGGGTCGGGCGAGATGACGGTACGGGCCGAGAAGTTGACACGCTTTCCGGACAGGTTGGATCTGAAACGTCCCTCCTTTCCCTTCAGCCTCTGTGTGAGGGTCTTCAGGGGACGTCCTGACCTGTGCCTTGCGGGAGGGATACCGGATGTCTGGTTGTCGAAGTAGGTGGTGACGTGGTACTGCAGAAGTTCCCACAGATCCTCGACGATCAGCTGGGGTGCTCCGGCGTCACGGTTCTCCCTGAGCCTCTGGTTGATCCTGAGGACATCGACCAGCTTGTGTGTGAGGTCATCCTCGGATCTGTCTCCGGAGTCGAGTGTGATGGAGGGCCTGACGGTCACGGGGGGCACGGCAAGTGCGGTGAGGACCATCCACTCGGGCCTGCATGTGGTGGGGTCGATACCGAGGGTGATGAGATCGTCATCGGGGATCCTCTCGAGCCTCTCACGGACCTCCTTGGGGGTCAGCTTGTGGTTGTCCTCGACCTCCCTGAAGGTTGTGGGCTTGTCCAGCTTGATCTTGATCTGCTCGGCACCGCAGTAGGGGCACATTCCCTTTCCGGATGCGTCCTTGGCGGTCTCCTTGGAGAAGATCTTGACATCGATGGTGCCTCCACCGAGCTCCTCCATCCTCTCCATGCTCTCCCTGCGGGCCTGGATCTGGTCCGCGGACAGCATGAGCCTGCCACACTGGCAGCAGGTGGACTCCAGGAGCATCTTGATGTCCTTGATGAATCCGACATGGATGACCGGCATGGCCAGGTCGATGTGTCCGAAGTGTCCGGGACACTCGTCGACCTTGCATCCGCATGTCTTACAGCGGAGTCCGGGCTCGATGACTCCCATGTGGGGGTCCATGAGTCCCATGTCGATGGGGTATCCCTCGTCGTCGTATGTGTCTGCGGTGATGATCTTCGTCGCAGACATCTTCCTGATCTCGTCGGGCGAGACACAGGAGAATTTGATCGATCCGATCCTTTTTGTGATTCCGCGTACTGTCATCTCAAATCCTCCAGCTGGAGCCTCATGGCGACACCAAGCGACAGGAGCTCATCCATGAGCAGCTTGAACGCGTAGGATGTCTGGACGAGGTAGATGTTAGTGTTGTTCTTACACACGGGGCAGTAGAGCGATCCGTGCCTGTCCATGATAGCGATGTGTCCGCACTTGGGGTTTCCGCAGATGTACTGCTGGGTTCCATCGGATTCATCGAGCAGACGGTCCTTGATGACCATCGCGGCACCGTGACCGATCAGACAGTCACGCTCCATCTCTCCGAACCTGAGTCCTCCCTGCCTGGAACGTCCCTCGGTGGGCTGCCTGGTGAGGATCTGGACGGGTCCCCTGGACCTGACGTGCATCTTTCCACTGACCATGTGGTGCAGTTTCTCGTAGAAGATGACACCGGTGTAGACATCGGCCTGGATCATGCGTCCGGTCCTTCCGTCGTACATGACCTCCTTTCCGGTGTTCCTGAATCCGTTTCTGACGAGTCCGTCCCTGATGGACTCCTCGTTCTCTCCGGAGAAGGCGGTTCCGTCGATGATACGTCCCTCCATCGATCCGACCTTTCCTGCGATCATCTCGAGGACGTGTCCGATGGTCATACGGGACGGGATTCCGTGGGGGTTGACGACCAGGTCGGGCGTCACTCCGTCTGCGGTGAAGGGCATGTCGCACTGGTCGACGAGCCTTCCGACGACTCCCTTCTGTCCGAACCTGGAACAGAACTTGTCACCCAGCTCGGGGATCCTCTCGTCCCTGACCTTGACACGGACGAGCCTGGAACCATTCTCGGACTCGGTGATCATGACGGAATCGACGTATCCCTTCTCTCCGGGCCTGACGGTGACGGATGTCTCCCTCCTCTTCTGAGGTGTGAGGAAGTCTGTCTCCTCCTCCAGGAACCTGGGCGGGGATGTCTTTCCGATGAGGACATCGGATCCGGAGACCTCGCTCTCGGGTGAGATGAGTCCGTCCTCTCCGAGGGATGCGTATGCCAGATCGGCACGTGCACCCATGATGTCGGGCGAGGGGATCTCGAAGTGGTCCTCCTGTCCTCCGGGGTAGCGGCGCTCCTCGGCACGGTAGGACCTCATGAAGGTGGACCTTCCGAGTCCTCTCTGGACAGAGCTCTTGTTCATGACGAGGGCATCCTCGATGTTGTATCCATGGAATGAGAGGACCGCGATACAGAAGTTCTGTCCTGCGGGCCTGTGGCTGTATCCCATGAACTGCATGGTCTGTGTCTGGACCATGGGCACCTGGGGATACTGCATCAGGTGACCCCTTGTGTCGGGTCTGATCCTGTAGTTGGCGGTGGGGACTCCCAGTGCCTGCTTACCCATTCCCGCACCCATTGTGATACGGGGTGCGGAGTTGTGCTCGGGATAGGGAACGATACCGGATGCCACTCCGAGGATGACCATGGGGTCGACCTCCATGTGGGTGTATTTGGGCTCGACCTTGCTGGGAACTGTGAACTCCTCGGTACACCACTTGCACTTGAGGACGATCTCCCCGTCCTTACCGGGGTTCATCCAGTCCGCATCCATGGGGGACAGTGCGTGGTCGCAGCAGGGGCACCTTCTGGGGACGTCGTATGCGTCCACGAGAACGAGTGCGTCCTCCTCCTCTTCCGCATCGACCCACTCGACGATACCCTCGCGGAACAGGTCGTTCCACCTGATCTTACCCTCGCGGATACCCTCGATGTGCTTCCTTGTGATGGCGAGCCTTCCGTTCTTCACGATGAGCAGGGGCCTTCTGAGCCTTCCCTCATCGCAGTTGATGATGACCTCTCCCATCTCCTCGTCGTAACGGATGTTGATCTCGTTGGAGATGAGACCGCATCTCCTGCGCTCCCTGATCTCGTTAACGAGCTTCTTCGCGTCGCCGTGGACACCGACGAGGTCTCCGTTGACATAGACACGGACACCGTTTCCGCCCTTGACGGACTCGAGGTTGAGCTCCCTGAGCATCCATTTGATGTCGGACTCCGCGAATCCCTCGGAGATGTCGATGATGAGTGCGGCGTTCTTCACCAGACCGCAGTTCTGACCCTCGGGGGTCTCGGAGGGGCACAGCCTTCCCCACTGGGTGGGGTGCAGGTCACGTGCCTCGAAGTGAGGCTGGCTCCTGGTCAGCGAGGATGTGATCCTCCTGAGGTGGGACATGGCGGACAGGTTGGACGTCCTGTCGAGGAGCTGTGAGACTCCTGCGCGTCCTCCGACCCAATTACCCGTGGCGAGTGCGTGGAGCAACTTATGGGTGAGCAGGTCGGGACGGATGGACGAGGCGATGTTGAGATCGCTCTTCTTCCTTCCCCAGTTCCTCTCGAGCTGGTACTTCAGATCCTTCATGAGGCTGCTGAAGCTGGTCCTGAAAAGGTCCTCCATGAGGTCCCCGGAAAGCTTGAGCCTCTTGTTGGCGTAGTGGTCCTTGTCATCCTCCTTCCTCTTCCCAAGGGAGAGCTCAAGAACGGAACGGGCAACGCGTCCGAGGAAGATGGCCTTCTTCATGCGGTCCGCCTCGGTATCTCCGAGGTGGGGCAGCAGGGACCTGTCGAGGATGCTCTCGACCTTCTTGGTCCTGTACTCCTTCGCCTGACCGGCGGCGAAGTTCCTCTCGAGGAACAGGATGGCATCCTCTTTGGTGTGGAATCCGTTGGGTGCGAATGTCTTCTTGTCGAAGGACGCCTCGATGTTGGCGTAAACGATGTTCGCCATGGCCTCGTCGGAGACGATGGTGTCGTAGATGTCCTGGTCGGACTCCATCCCCAGAGCCTTCATGAGGGCCACGAGGGGGATTGATCCGGAGGCGACGGGCACGGAGACCATGACCATACCGTCCTTCTTCTTCTCAACGAGCGTCAGTGCGCGGTATCCGTCCTTCTGGGAGAAGACCTTGGCAACTTCGACTGCCGCGCCGTATTTCTCGTTGTACTCGACCATGACCCTGTTGGGGGCCAGGTCTTCCAATGTGATGAGGACCCTCTCGGTTCCTCCGATGATGAAGTATCCTCCGGGCTCGCGGGGATCCTCCTTCTGCCTGACGAGCTCGCCGGTGTACTCGGCATCCGTCAGGGAATGCTCCATGTGCCTCTCCATGACCGACCTGTTGAGGTTGCATCCGTTGGATTTGACCATCATGGGGAGGTCTCCGACATGGATCCACTTGTCGTTCTCAGGCATCTCCTTCTCGACGCCGTCCTCGAAGACCTCGAAGCGAACGAACACGGGAGACATGTAGTTCAGGTTCCTGAGCCTGGCCTCCATGGGGGTGAGGTCGTGGCTGTATCCGTTGGCCTCCATGACCTTGGGCTCATCGATGCGGATGGTGGGTTTGGCCTGGAGGTCGATGTTCCCGTCCTCGTCCCTCTTCCTTCCGATGTGAATCTCGATGTTCCTTCCGCCGGTGCGCTCGGGGTCCAATTTGATGATACCGCGCTCGGCATCGTCCGTGGGGACCCTGATGTCGTCGACGATCCTCTGCATCCTGCTGTTGTTGTTCTCACCGCAGGCGAGGAAGTCGTTGAAGGAAGAAATGTGATGGTTGACGATATTGTGCTCCGAGAAGTATAGCTTGACTAAGTCCCTCATAATCCCTTACCCCCTGGTCACGAGCCTGTATGCCACAAATTCCTGGGCTGTCTCGCTTTTCCTGACGACCTTGATGACACGTCCCTCGTCGATGGGGCCGTGGATGGACTCAAGCACCCTGATACCAGGGTCGCTTTTCCTGATTTTGGGCAGCTGATCGCGGGTCATCCCCTTCCTGGAAAGGACCGCGTCTGCCTCCTCCTCACTGAGGAGATGGTGCTCAGGCACGAGTCTGTGCTTGAGTACGTTGAACGAATTGTTTTCTGTTGCCAAGTGAGTCACCTACTTTTGCCCAGCCCGGTCAGCTGGAAATGGTTTTCAGAGAAATGACAAGTGTTCGCCTTCCCCATACTTGATCCGCCGTCGATCGCTCATGAAGTCCATGGCGGGCCTGAAGGGATTCGAACCCTTGACCACCTGATTAAAAGTCAGATGCTCTACCTAGCTGAGCTACAGGCCCATGGATAGCTTTTAAGCTAACAAACTGGGGAGAAGATAGTTGTATATAATACTTGCTAAAGGCTCCTGGATATCAAACGTCGTTAAGACAAGCGATGCTCATGGAAACGGTGGTCACAGCTTCCTTCCGGACCTCTTCCTGGCGAATATCAGATATGCCGTGTGACCGAGCATCTCGAAGGAGGGCCTCACTCCGCCGGGATGGACCTCCAGTCCGCGCTGCATGTTCTCCAGGGCATGGACGTTGGAGTACCCCCTCTCGCGGAGGGCGTTGACGATGGACTCGGCCTGGTTCATGTTGGGGACGTAGGCACACACCCTGCCTCCGTCACGGAGGTGGGGCTCCAGATTGTCCAGGGCCAGCCAGGGATCGGGCATGTCCATGATGAGCGCATCCACCTTGCGGTCCATGTTGACCGGCATCTCCCTGGCATCACCGATCTCATAGGACCAATATCTGTCCAGTCCGGTACGGGCGACGTTCCTCCCGGCCCTCTGGGCGTTGTCCTCCCTGAGCTCGAGTGTGTGGACGTGTCCCTCCGGGGCCACCGCATGCAGGAGGGCAGTGGTAAGACCTCCGGATCCGGCACCGACCTCCAGGACGGTGTCCCCGCACTTCACATCGCATTTCATGAGGATAGTGGCGGCATCCTTGGGGATTATCACCTGGGCACCCCTGTCGAGGGACTCCATCAGCTCCATTATCCCGGGACGGAACACGGTGTACTCCCTACCGACTATGGTCAGGGTATCACCCTCGTCCAGATCCTTGAAACGGGATCCATCTATCGCGCCCAGGGACTGCACCTTCACCATTCCGTAGGATACCCTGACCCAGCTTCTCTTGCCGTTCGCGTCTTCCAGATAGATCATCTCGTTCTCGAGGAATGCCATGGGCCGTGGAAGGGGCAACCTCGCTATAAACCTACGTCATCGGTCCTGAAAACGGCGGATCAGCACACCCCTCATGTCGTCGGTCTCGTTGTGGACCCCGTACACATACCCGATCTCGTCATCGGTGCACCCAAGGAGGACCTTGATCTCCGAATCCCTCTGGACCAGGTCCACGGTCACGATCACCGCCGTGGGGATCCTGTCGCCCATGGTCCCAACCCACACATCGATGCCCTCCCCGTCGGACGATACCGTGCCCTTGAGGTATCCGTAATCCAGACCGTAGGTGAAACCCGGATAACGGGGATGTCCGCTCCCCTTCGGCCTGTCGATGACGATCCGCGACGACGCCACAAGCCTGTCCAACGCATCCCAGAATCCGAAATCACACGATGTCATGATACCGGTATCTCGAGAGAAACCGCCCCATTCATAGACCCTCCGAGCAATCACTCACACATGGTACACGGAATACTCGGCATCATCGCATGCCCCATGCTGGAGGATGAACTGATCTACAGCCTCTCCAACGACCCGGACGAGAAGGACATCTATGTCCTGGACACCCCCTACAACAGCAGTCTGAGGAGGAAGATGAACCAGAAGGGCGTCCCGTACGAGATCATGGATGAATGGGACTTCATGAACGCCAACGACCGTATCGACAGGGGCCGTCTGACCGTGGCGATCAGGATGATGAACCTGGGCCTCCATGCCGAACCCAAGGACCTCATGAAGAGGATCCAGGATGACATGGTCATGCTCCAGGGAAGGGTGGATGCCGTCGGACTCTACTACGGCATGTGCGGGAACTACGGTTGGGACATCACCAAATGGGCGGAACAGCACCTGTCCTACCCCGCGGCGGTCTTCAGGGACGACCAGGGGAGGGTCTGCGACGACTGTGTGGGCGTGGCCGTGGGCGGACTCTGCGGATACCAGAGGTTGATCAGGGAGTTCACCGGGGTCATGCTCTTCACACCGGCGGTCGCCACCAACTGGGTGGATTTCCTGTCCGCATCGGAGATGGCCAGAGGCGTGTTGGACAAGAGGAAGGATCCCCAGGAGAGCCTCAAGGAGATCCTCGAGATGTGCGGATACAAATCCGTGGTGCAGATCGACACGGGACTGGAGGACAGGAAGGAGTTCGACGATGCCACGAAGGACTTCGCCGATTACATGGGGTTCGAGATACTGCAGGCATCACCGGACTACATCGACCTCGGACCGGCGGAGAGGCTGTACGCCGAGGCCAAGGGCATGCTCCCCCAATGATATATGAAAAAGGGGAGTGACCGGACAACCGCCGGCCCTCCCCGATAATTGTTTTGCGACCTCACATCGTGTGTGCGGCGTATGCGGGCCTGTCCACAGGCTTACCGCAGATTATGCACTTGCCCTCGAACTTCTCGGGGTGGTAGGGGGTTCCGAGGATCTTGAAGTCGTATGTGTCCTCGAACTTGTGACCGCACTCGGGGCATCCGCACCATCCGAACCTGAGGATCTTGTCCTGGGGGATGTCCTCCAGGGAGTCGATGTCCTGGATACGGGACCTCTGGACCTCCTGGGCCCTTGCGAGCATGCTCTCGGAGATGTCATCCAGGATCATCCTGACACCGGGGACCACATCCTCGGCGGAGATGGTTCCCTTCTCACCGTTGTCCCTCCTCGCGAAGGCTACGACGCCGTTCTCCATGTCACGGGCACCGATCTCCAGACGGAGGGGGACTCCCTTGATCTCCCAGTCATAGTACTTGCTTCCGGGACGGGCATCGCGGTCGTCGAGCTTCACCCTGATGCCTGCATCCGAGAGGATCTTGGCGAGGGACTTGGCGGCCTCGGCCACCTGCTCGGTGTTCTTCTTGGACAGGATGGGGATGATGACCACCTGGAAGGGTGCGATACCGGGGGGCATGACGAGTCCCTGGTCGTCGCCGTGGACACCGATGAGTGCACCGACGAGACGCTCGCTCATTCCGAACGTGGTCTGATGGACGTGCTTGTGCTCCCCGTTCTCGTCCTCATAGGTGATCTCATAGGGGACTGAGAAGTTGGTCCTGTAATGGTGGATCGATCCCATCTGGAGCGTCCTTCCGTTGGGCATCGAGGTGTCGATACCGACGGTGTAATGGGCTCCGGGGAACTTGTCCCACTCGGTCCTGATCAGCAGTGTGTAGGGCAGGCAGATCTTCTTCGCAATCCTCTCCAGGATCTGGATGTCCTCCTCGATCTGGTCCTGTGCATCCTCCTCGGACACATGACAGGTGTGGGACTCGAAGAAATGGATCTCGCGGACCCTGATGAACGGACGGGTCTGTTTGGTCTCATAACGGAAGGTGTTGACGATCTGGTATGTCTTCAGGGGAAGGTCCTGGTGGGACCTGATCCACAGGGAGAACATGGGGTACATGGCGGTCTCGGATGTGGGCCTGACCACGAGCCTGACGTCCAGCTCGTTGAGTCCGGCGTGGGTGACCCAGTAGACCTCCTCGTCGAATCCTTTGATGTGGTCCTTCTCCTTGGCGAACTGGTCCTCCGGGATCATCAAGGGGAAGCAGACCTCGTCGTGCTCCGTGGCGTCGAACTCCTCGCGGATGTAGGTGTCGATCTGCCTCATGATCTTCCAACCGTAAGGGGTCCAGACGTTCATCCCCTTGATGGGGTATCTCTTGTCCGAGAGTCCGGCCTTCTCGACGATGTCGAGATACCAGTCTGCGAAGTTGTCCTCCTTCATCGACATGTCTCATCCCTTCCTGATCGCATCGGCGATGATTCCGGCCACAGATATGTGGGAGACCTCGTTGTCCAAGGTGTTGCAGCAGAGGACGTTGTCCAGGAAACTGCCTGTGAGCCTCTCGAGGGCGTTGTTAACGAACACACCGTGGGTGCATGCGACGGACACACTGAGCGCACCGGCGTCCTTGAGGGCCTGTGCGGCGGCGATGATGGTACCTCCGGTGGAGATCATGTCGTCCACGATGAGGACCCTCTTGCCCGTACAGTCCATCTTGGCGGGGGCGATGCGGACATCGACTCCGGAGAGGCGGGTCTTCTCCAGGTGGTCGTACTCCACTCCGAGCCTCTCTCCGACGTCCTTGGCACGTCCGGCCGCACCAATATCAGGAGAGAGGACGAGGTCGACCTTACCATCCCTGAAGTAATCGGCGATGACGGCCGCGGCCTTCAGGTCCACATGGGGACAGGTGAAATGATCCAGAACGGCCTCCTTGTGGATGTCGATGGTAATGACCCTGTCACATCCCATGTCGAGGTGGTTGCACATGACCTTGGCGGATTCGGGCTCTCCGGGCTTGAAGACCCTGTCCTGCCTGGCGTATCCGAAGTAGGGGATGACCAGGGTCACGGACTTGGCACCGAGCCTGCGGACCGCGTCCTGCAGGAGGAACATCTCGATGAGGTTGTCGTTGGGATAGGTGTTCTGGACGATGACGATATCATCGTCCAGCCTCTCGCTGTCGATCCTTGTGTAACACTCACCGTCGGGGAACCTTGTGGAAGCTGCCTGAATGTACGTGCATCCGAGGATTGAGGCCAACTCTTTGGCCAGGTCCCTGGATGACGACCCGCCTACTATAATCATGGTTTCCTCGTTATCACATATCCATTAAAAACATTGTCAGAAGGCACCCGACCGATACATCAATCTATCCCGTGAACGGTGGAGGTCCCATGAGCGAAAGGATCGACGTGGTCACCGAGGAGAGGATAGAGAAGTATCTGGACATCACCGCCAGGGCATTGGCGAAGATACGCATAGCCGCCCCCGCGAAATCATACAACAGACGTCTGGCGGACAGCTTCATGGAGATGGCCAACTGCTACTATGCGGATGCCAAGCACTTCAGGGAATGCGGCGACATCGTTACCGCCTTCGCGGCCGTCAACTATGCCCATGCATGGCTGGACTGCGGTGCGAGGATCGGACTCTTCGATGTGGACGGTGACGACGTCCTGTTCACGCTCTTTGAGTGACCTTTATCTCCCTTCCGCTGGAGGAGCACCGGAACGCACGGACGTTCCCTCTCCCCAGCAGGGAACGGACCCTGTCGATGGGCGCATCGGTGTAGATACTGTTGCCGAGCATGCACATGCCCGCATTGTAACCGTCCGAGTTCAGGCGCATTATCGCCTTCCTCACCGAGGGACTCTCGAGACCGATCTCGGATGAGAACGAGTTGGCGGTACGGAAGAAGTTCTCGCGGGTCGGATCCTCCAGGAAGGAATCCAGCGCGGAACGTCCCGCATCACGTATCCTGTTGACGGCCTCGTTGTCCCACAGTATGCCGTCGGTGGCCATCTTCGGACCCAGTACGGCGAGGGTGAGGGTGGGGAACCTTATGTCGGCGTTCTCCACCAGACCCATCGGAGGGAATCCGGCACGGGTCCTGACGGGGACGTCACGACCTGCGACTATGGCGGCCACATCCCCCATCCCACCTCCGCCCCTGACCTCGGCAACATGGGCGGCCTCGAACGCCTTGGTGCGGGAGACACCCGTGAGGGATGCCACGGCGATACCGGTAGCCAAGGCACCTGAAGCACTGGTCCCGAACCCCTGACCCATGGGCAGGTCGTTCTCGATCCATATGTCGAAACCCCTCCCCGGTGCGATGATGTTGACGGTCATACGGGTGATGTGGGCGGATGAGCTGGAACCGTCGATGTAAATGTTCACCACATCGTCGTCCCTCTCCTCCACCGTGGCCGTGGATCCCAGGCCCAACCTTATGCCGGAACCCCTGGACCCCGTGCTGATGGGATTGAGTGTGGGCGATGGTTCGAATATGCACGAAACGTGCCCCGGACAGAACGCGGATACCCTCATGTCCTCTTCACACAGAAATCGAGGATGGCATCGGACACCTCGGCCTTGGTACCGGTGATGTCCTTGTCCGAATCCGATGTCACCAATATCGCGGATGAGGACTTCATCCCCACCACATCGATGTCGTTGGCCACCACCGCGGCGAGGTCGTATTTCTCTATACGGGACCTTGCCCTGTCCACAAGCTCCTGACGGGTCAGACCCGACTCCGCCTTGAACCCTATGACTGTTCCGCATCTGGAGCGGATCAATGGCAGGACCTTCGGCACGGGGTCCAGGCCCAACTCGAAACCGTCGTCACTGGGGATCTTCCCCTCGGTGAACTCATGGGGTGTGAAATCCGCCAGGGCCGCGGGGACGAGGACGATGTCGTGATCTATGCCCTCGGTCATGGAGACCAGGTCGGAGACGGTGGAGAAACGGCGGGTCGGGATGTAATCCGGAAGGTCCACACTGCATCCCCCCATCCACAGCTCCACATCCGCACCCCTTCCGAAGGCACGTTCGGCCAGGGCCACGGCCATCATCCCGGTGGAACGGTTGGTTATGATCCTCATGGAATCTATCGGCTCCTCGCTGCGTCCGCCGATGACCAGCAGACGCTTCCCGGAGAGGTAGTTGTTGGAAAGAATCCTGAATGTCCATGCCACCACCTCGTCCCTCGATGCCACCTTGGCCCTGACACCGTCGGTGCGGGGACCTATGAAGTGCACACCCCAGGACCTGAGACGGTCCATGTTCCCCTTGACGGCGGGGTTCCTGTACATGGACTCGTGCATGGCGGGGGCGATGGCCACGGGGATCCCCGCACCCAACGCGACGGTGGCCATGGAGGTCACGGTGGTATCATCGATGCCACAGGCGATCTTGGACACCGTGTTGGCGGTCGCGGGGTAGATCAGGAACAGGTCGCACGACAGGGACGAACCCACCATGTCGATATGCTCGGTCCTGCCGGTGAGTTCCGTTACGGGCCTGTGCCCGCTGGCGAACTCCAATGAATCGGGGGCCACCAGTTTGGCTGCGGCCTCGGTGAGCACGGGATACACATCGGCACCGTGTCTGACCAGTTCCCTTATGGTCCCGAAACATTCCGTTGCGGCTATGCTCCCTGTGATCCCCATAACGATGGTCTTACCCCTGAGACGGGTGCTCTTCTCGCAGAAAATCTCCTGAGACGGATGCATCATATCACCTTCCTTATCACCGACATCACAATGTCGAATACCGTGTCCGGACCGGCCGAGGCGTCCACCACGGCGAATCCGCATTCCTCCGCCAGACGGAGGTAGTTGGAGCGCACCTGCTCCAGGAAGTCCAGCTTCTCAAACTTGCTGACCTCCTCCCCCCTGACCCCGACACGGCGGAGGCTCTCGGAGGGATCTATGTCCAGGAGGACGGTTGCGTCCGGCCCGGACGTGAAACGTGAGTTTATGGACAGCAACCAGTCCCTGTCGGTGCCGTCGCCATCCAGTTTGGCCGATTGATAGGCCACCGTTGATGCGAAGTAACGGTCACAGAGCACTATGTTACCCTCGGAGACCCACCTTCCGATCCTCTCGCTGTGATCGTTGCGGTCCGCCACGAACAGAAGCGCCTCAGTGGCCTGGGAGATGTCACCGGCGGACCCGGAACGAATGAACGCACCTATGCCCTCATGTGTGGGTTCCGCGGTGAGGATGACCTTTCTGCCCTCGGAACCGAGTTCCGATGCGATCCTGTTGCACAGGGTGGACTTGCCCGACCCATCGATGCCCTCGAAGACGATGAATGCTCCTTCCATCACCGTGTCAATCACCGTCACCCACATTATCATTTCCCACACGGGAACGGAGCAGCGACATGACGGAATCCAACGATTCCACATCCTTGGAATAGGGTCTGCATGCGAAGGCGATGTCCGCACGGATACGGTCGTCATAACGCACGCCCAAGGATGACAGGTTCTCCCTCAGGGTCCCGGCGAGATTTCCTCCGCGACGGTCCCAATCGGTCATTATCACCGCCTCCCTCCCGGAATTCCAGACGTGTTCGGCGACCTTCACCGGACCTCCGCCGCTCTGGACACAGAAGAACTCCGCCACCACACCCACGGCCTCCAATGCCGCCACATCCTTCAGACCCTCCACCAGAACCGTATGGGTGTCACGAAGGGAGTTGATCCTCATCACCGCATCCTCCAGGACGGCCAACCTGTCCGCATCATCATGGATGTCGGTCACATCGATCCCTCTATGGCCTCCATGGCCCTGACGGGATCACCGTACACCGTGACCGTCTTCTGACGGTTCAACTGTCCCGATGTGACCTCGCACCTGAACCCGGTGATCTGACGGAAGGTCTCCTCGACCTCCTTGTTGGCACGACCGTCAAGAGGAGGGGCCTTCACCCTCAGGATCAGACGCTTCCTCCACTCATCGTAGCCCTCCGGGCCTGATCTGTTGGAGCGGGGCGACACCAGGACGTCCACCTCGAGGCGGTCGCCTCTGTCCCTGGAAACATCGGAGATCTTCATCACCCTCCCCAACGACCCGCGACGATATAGGGATGATGCCCGGGAGATGCGTACGAAACAATCTCGGAACCGTTATCTACAGCCCCGAGGATAGCGCTGCGATGAGCCCGGCGTCCGAACCGATGACATTCGATGAACTGTCTGAACTCTACAGGGTTGAGATGAAGAGCAGTTCCATCACACAGGTCAGGGGAGACCTTTTCCGGGCCATGGCCGAACTCCTGACGAGACTCCGCATCGATTTCGACAAACAGATGTCCATCGATCCGGAATCGGTGATGTGCGAAGGCGCCAACCAACGCAGGAAGAAGGCGGAGAGGCTTGTGAAGGATGTCATGCACATCAGGACCCAGAAGATCTGCCAAATGGCGATACGCGGTGCCCTGGGTGCGGAGAACCAGTTGGATGCCCTCACAACCGAGGAGAGGGACTATTACTCATCTATACAGGACGAATCCAAGAGGCACCTATCCGAGATAGACCGCCTCAGAGGGAGGAAGAACACCGTCGCCACCCACATCGATGATATCCCGACACCGAGAAGGGATCCGGAACCTGTCCCCGAGCCTGTGGTGGAACCTGAACCTGTCGTGGAGGATATCCCTGAACCGGAACCGGTGATGGAGGACGACATCCCGCCCGAGGTGGAACAGGACATGTTCGACGACTTCCCTCCGGAGGAGTCCTTCGACGACATACCCGACGAACCCCCCATGGAACCGGAACCCGTTGCGAAACAGGCACCCGTGAAGGAGCCGGAACCTGTCGTGGAGATCATCCCCGAACCCGGTGATGATGACCTCGCATCCGTCATTCTCCGCATACTGGAGGACCTGCCCCCATTCGTGGGGCCCGACAGGGACTACGACCTGTCCAAGGAGGACATCGTGACCATGCCCCGCATCATGGCCGAGGCACTGGTGAACGGCGGGAAGGCGGAATACGTCAGACCTACGCCCTGAGCGTCCTCACGTCGCACTGGAACTCCATACAGTCTATCCTGCGACGGTCGATACCTGTTATATCCGCCACCGTCTGTCTCGCGATGTCGGGGATGTTGTTGGTCTTGCTCAGGTGGGCGAGGAAAAGGGGTGTGCCCTCCCTGAGGTTGCGTTTCACCGCGTCCGCACAATCGAAGTTCGAAAGATGTCCCTTCTCTCCGAAGATCCTCTTCTTGAGCATGGCGGGATAGGGGCCGTTGGAGAGCATGTCCGGATCATAGTTCGACTCCAGGATCGCTATGTCCGCGATGGACAATGCATGCTCGATCTGGAAGTTCAGCTTCCCCGTGTCTGTGGCGAGGAGCACGTTCCCGTTGTCGGTCTCCGTGAAGTAACAACATGGGTCCACGGCGTCGTGGGACGTGGGGAGTGGCGTGACCTTCATCCCGGCCACCTCGAAACTCGATATGGGGTCCACGGGAATATACTGGACATTTCCCAGATTGGACGCCTCGAAGGTGGCCACATTGGTCATCACGGGCACCCCGAGCTTCCTGGCGGTGGCCCCTGCCCCGGATACGTGGTCCGTGTGCTCATGGGTCACGAGGATGGCCTTGATGACCTCCTTGTCCAGACCCACCGTGTCCAGGAGGGACATGATGCGACGACAACTTATGCCCGCGTCGATCATTATCGCCTCGCCGTCGGACTCTATGACGGTGCAGTTCCCGTCGCTCCCGCTGGCGAGGATGTGCACCTCCAACATGCTCAAACCTTTCTCTTGTAGAGTGCGAAGATTATGTCCCCTCTGGAGATGATCCCGATCACAACACCCCTCTCGACCACGGGCACACGGTTAACCTTCATCTCGATCATGGCCCTGAGGACCTCCATGATGGTGGTGTCGGGGGTGGTCGTGAGGACAGTGCGGGTCATGATGTTGGAGATCTCGATGTTCGATATCTCCTCTGAGACCTTCTTGAGGGTGTCATCGGGCTCCGTGGGGGAATCCATGGAGTATGTGAGCATGACGGAATCATGGTTCTCGTCATCCAGAGCGATCTGGTATTTCAGAATGACATCGAGGATATCGTTCTCACTGAGGATACCCAGCAGGTGGTTCCTGTTATCGACCACGGGGGCACCGGAGATGTTGTCCACGGCGAATTTGATCGCGGCCTTCTTGACAGTATCCGTAGGCTGCAGTGTGACCAACTGGGTGGTCATCAGGTCCCTTACCTTCAATTTCGACATCGGACTCCGTATCCTAGAGACCCGATATATTGGTTCCTATGGACATCCTGGCCAGGACATATTCCGGACATGATCCCAGGATTCTGACAGATTCCACCGCATCGATACAAAAATGATAGGATATTGTTATATAGTGGGATAGTATCAAGGGATTTTGTCGGGGCCTGTAGCTCAGCTAGGTAGAGCGATGGACTCTTAATCCATCGGCCAAGGGTTCGAATCCCTTCAGGCCCGCCATTATTCTCCCGATTCTCTTTGATGGCGTTGTTCCACGATGTTTCTATGATTCTCTGACCGGGATGTCATATTCTGAACGCCTGTCACGATTATCCGCATATCATCACCCGCATACGGTCCCGCGCCCGCGTGCATAAGATAATATTTAACCTCCGTTGTCGCCAATCGATTTCAATGGCCGACGATGACCGCTACGACAGGAAAAATGACAGACCCTACGATAAACGCAAGGGGCCCCGCAAAGGGGGATACAACAAGGGCCGTGGCGGATATGGATCCGGCGGAAAGAAGGATTACAAGCCCCGCGACGGCGAGAGAAGGGATTTCAAACCCAGGGATGGGGACGAGGGCCGCAGGGAATTCCGTCCGAGGGACGGTGATGACCGTGGAAAGAGAGATTTCAAACCCCGCAACGGTGACCGCCCTAGGAACGGCGGACGCGGAGGTCCGAACCGCGGTGGCAACAGAAGGGATTTCAAACCCCGCGACGGCGAGAGGAAGGAGTTCAGGCCCAGGGACGGTGACGGGGAGAGAAGGGAGTTCCGCCCCAGAGACCGCGACGACCGCGGAAAGAGGGACTTCAAGCCCAGGAATGGAGGAAGAGACCGCCGTGGCCCCAGGGACGATAGAGGTCGCAACGGAAAGGACGACCGTCGCGGCGACAGGGAGTTCACACCCCGCGAGGAGCGCACCGAGGAACCGAAACCCATGCAGGAGCAGAAGCTCACCATCCCCTCCACGCCCCAGAGGATCCTGTTCAAGGGAGTGGACTGTGAGGTCAACGGAAGGACGGACCTGGCCATGGTCCTGTACCTCCACGGGGCCATCATGCACAGCAAGGGGTGCGAGAACAATGCAGTCAAAATGCTCCGCACGATGGGGCCGGGAGAGTTCAGCACCGTCAGGGGCAGGGTCGCGAAGATGTGCTCCGAGGACGCCATGATTGAGTACGATTACCTCTGTTGGACGGTCGACCACAGCTATGATAGGTCCGCAGTGGATGCCGCCGCCGAGGCAGGCAACAACCTGGCCATCTACTGCAGGATACGCGAGGAGGAGGTCGAGGGGGACGATCCCTGCATCGACGTCTTCGCATCCGGTCACTCCGAGAACCCCGAGAGGGTGGAGGAGGGACTGAGGTTCATCGCCAGGAAGAAAGACTCCGCCAAAGCCGAAAGGCAGATCGAACTCATCGAGGACAGGAAGAAGCTCAGACAGTCCCTCCGCGGAACCTTCGTGAAGGCCAGGAAGGGGGACAGAGGTTCCATGCACAAACTGGAGGAGCTCTCGGGCATGTTCCCTGAAGCTGGATTCCTCAGGGGATTCCTCGATGCGGAGGACCAGGAGCAGTACCTCAGGGACAACTATGCGAAACACCGCGACACCATGGTCAACATGGAATCCGAGTTCTGCATCCAGGACAGGCCGTTCGGCATGTTCCTGAAGGCGAAGAAGCTCCAGAGGAACGAGGAGGAGTGGATCCCCCTGATGATCGAGGCCGCCAAGGCGGGTTCCGACGAGGCCATGGAGGAACTGAAACCGGTCCAGAACAGAAGGGACGTCAGGAAATCGTTCTCATCCATCTATCTGGCGAACGGTGATGTCCCCAAACTCGTGGAGAGCTACGACGGTGCCGACACGTTCTGGCTGGACAAATACTGTGAAGGGGACATCGGAAAGATCGCCGAGGTCGGAAGGACCATGGGCGGTGCCAGGGAGATCGATTGGCTCAAGAAGAACTACCGCGACGGCGTGGAGGGTTGCAGGGACCTGCTCATAGACCTCGCCTCCGCAGAGGACAGGCAGTGCAAACAGTTGGTCTATGCACTCCATGACGTGGGTGCCGACGTCTCCGCCGCGAAACTGTACTTCGAGATGTTCGGAGACCCGACACTTCCCGCCATCAAGTGGTTGGCCAAGGTCTGTCAGGACGATGCCGCCAAGGAATATGTCCGCAGTCAGTTCGAATCCATGGGCGACCTCGCGACCTTCGATTCCATCTTCGTGGACGACGGTTACTTCGACAAGGGTCAGAGAAGGGGCCCTGGCGGAAGGTCCGGCGGAAAGCAGGGCGGTCGCAGGGATTACGGACACCGCGACCGCAGATGATCCCGTACATCATCGGGGGGTTCCCCCGATATCTTTTTTTCAAACATCCTACAATCACTCACCCATGACCACAGTCATCATGCACACAACCATGGGAGACATCAAGATCCAGATGCACGAGGACATGCCCATCACCACGGGCAACTTCGTCAAACTCGCGAAAGAGGGATTCTACGACGGAGTCATCTTCCACAGGGTCATCGACGGATTCATGATCCAGGGAGGGGACCCCACCGGAACCGGAATGGGCGGACCCGGATACAACATCGAGGACGAGTTCGGACAGGGCCACTCCAACATCAGGGGAACCATCGCGATGGCCAACACCGGACGCCCCAACACCGGCGGAAGCCAATTCTTCATCAACACTGTCAACAACACCTACCTCGACAAGGAGAACCCCCAGACGCCCTACGCACACCCCGTCTTCGGTACCGTCCTCGAGGGGATGGATGTCGTCGACAGGATCGGACGCGTCGAGACCGACAGGAACGACAAACCCCTCCAGGACGTCATCATCCAGAACATCGAAGTCATCGAGTGAAGCGTGATAACGTGTCGAGACACGTCATGGAATGCCTCGGGATGAGCCGTGTCGTCATAGAGGATGGCAAGGTCATCGAGGTCTCCGAACCGAAGGTGAAACACTGCCCCCTCTTCAGGAAATACAGAGGGATCGAGGAGCTGAACACCGACACTGTCAGGGAGAACATCGAGTTCAGGATCTCGTCCTTCGGCATGTGCACCGAGAACAGGGAGACGGAGATGGATGATGTCATATCCTTCGGGATCTCCGAGATCCTCAGCCATGCCCTCCGTCGGGGGAGCATAGATGCCGCGGTGATCGCGGCGGACGGCTGCGGAACGGCGGTCATCACAAAGCCCTGCATCCTCCAGGGGATGGGCGGACGCATCTCCGGTATATGCGAGACGGAACCCATCCCCAAGGTCGTGGATGCGATAGGTCCGGAGAACATACTGGACCCGGAGACGACACCCATAGACATGGTGGCCGGAGCAGAGAAGGCGTTCGCCCAAGGACACAGGACCGTCGCCATCACCACCACATCCGTCGGTGATGCCGTGGCGATCAGGGACATGTACGGGGACAACGCCGTCATCGTCGGTGTCCACACCACAGGGATGTCCGACGAGGATGCCCATATGGCATTGGATGTGTTCGACATCATCACCGCCTGTGCGTCCAGAGCACTGAGGGAGGGGGCCTCCCGCAGACCGGACGTGATGATCGCAGGGACCAAGGTCCCCATCTACGGAGTGACGGCCAAGGGCAAGGAGCTCGTACTGTCCAAACTGGAGCAGCTCGGTCTAAAACCCTGGGACGGTTCCACATCCCAGATGCCTCCGGAACCCCTCATCTGAGGGGATTCCCCCGGACCACCAAACATTTTACCCATCTACTTCAAACCCTCTGGAACGATTTTCCTATCAATCAATATATACGGCTGCGTACTCAACCTCTCCTACTACCATGGAAGACAGGAAACGGTGGGGAGACCGTCGGGACGCCCATTGGATAAGGGATGTCGACGGACTCCATGCAATCATGCCTCACCTCATGAACAAACGTACCGACTCTGAGGTGTACATCAACCAGGAGTTCGACGTCACTGAACTTATAACGTTCCTCGATGAGAGGAACATGTCCGAGACCGGCGACCGTACCAAGTTCTTCCATTGCATAATCATGGCCGTGGCCCGTCTCATACAGATCCGTCCAGATCTCAACATATACATCTCCGGGCGCAGGATGTACAGACGCCACAGGACGTCCATGGCGTTCGTCGCCCGCAGGGACTTCTCCGACGGGAGCCGCGAATCCCTGATCATAACAGAGGTGGATGACGACTGGAACCTCAGGAAGGTCACCGATGAGATCACCGGGACCGTGAGGGAGGTCCGCACATCCGACTCCTATGGGGTGGACAAGACCATGGACATGCTGTCCAAGATACCGCGCATCCTCCTCATGGCGGTGGCGGGAGTGGTCCGCATCCTCGATTTCTACGGGAAGACCCCCAGGGCACTGACCAAGGGCGATCCCAACTTCTGCACGGTGCTGCTGTCCAACCTGGGGTCCATCGGGTGCTCCAGTGTGTACCATCACCTGAACAACTATGGCACGAACTCCATCGTCGTCACCATCGGGACGGTACACAACACAGAGGTCCTGTACGACGACGGCACCAAGCGGATCCGCAAGGTTGTGGATGTCGGCATAACCATGGACGAGCGCATAGCGGACGGGATGTACTTCGCTCGCTCCATGAATGTACTGCAACAGATCCTGTCCAAACCCGAACTACTAGATATTCCAATGAGGGATCCGATTGAACTCTGAGTCTAACACTGTAAAGGCCCCCTGGCTGAAGGTCCTCGGAGACCTTCCTTCACACCTTGAATACCCCGACTGTTCCATGGTCGGACTCGTGGAAAGGACCGCGAAGGCGAATCCCGATCAAAACGCATACATCTTCTTCGGAAAGAGAACGAGCTATGGGAAGATGATGGAGCAGATAAACCTCATCGCACGTTCCCTGAGGGCCATAGGGGTCCGCAAGGACGACAAGGTCACCATAGCTCTGCCCAACTGCCCTCAGGCAGTCTGCATGTTCTATGCGGTGAACATGATCGGTGCCGTTTCCAACATGGTGCACCCTCTGTCCGCCGAGAAAGAAATCCAATATTATCTCGAGGAATCAGGGTCCAGGTTCGCCATCACCCTCGACCAGTTCTACGGCAAGTTCCACAACATCAGGGACGATGTGGACCTGGACACTCTCATAATCACGTCCATCGTTGACGAGGTCGGACCCCTCGTACGTCTGGGATACGGCCTGACCGAGGGCAGGAAATGCGAGAAGATGCCCGCCGATGCGGATGTGCTGATGTGGGATGATTTCCTGGCGAAGGGTACCTCGTACACCGAAGACTACAGGGATGAGAAGAGATTCGACGAGACCTCCGTCATCCTCTACTCCGGCGGGACCACCGGCGTGAGCAAAGGAATCTGCCTGAGCAGTTACAATCTGAACGCACTCACGAGACAGATCCTGGGTGTGAACCCCGGATTCAGAACCGGGGACAGGATGCTGGCGGTGATGCCGATGTTCCATGGGTTCGGACTGGGGATATCCATCCACACCGCTCTCAGTGAGGGCGGAACGTGCATCCTCGTGCCCAGATTCAGTCCCGACAGCTATGCGAAACTCATGCTGAAATACAGATGCAACTACATCGCAGGCGTACCGGCACTGTTCGAAGCCCTGATCCGCATGCCCAAGATGAAGAAGGCCGACCTGTCATTCCTCAAAGGGGTGTTCTCCGGAGGCGACAGCCTCTCGATAGAGCTCAAAAAGAAGATGGACAGATACCTCAACGAACACAACGCCAAGGTCTGCATCAGGGAAGGATACGGATTGACCGAATGCGTCACCGCATCCTGCCTCACACCAACCCACACATCCAGAGAGGGTTCCATCGGGGTGCCCCTTCCGGACATGTACTACAAGATCGTCGAACCCGGCACGGACCGTGAACTGAAATACGGGGAGATGGGCGAGATATGCCTGGCCGGACCCACAGTGATGATCGGATACCACGGTCACGAGGAGGACAACGCCAAAACCCTGAGGGAACACCCCGATGGGATGAAATGGGTCCACACAGGCGATCTGGGAACGATGGACAAAGACGGATTCATCTACTTCACCCAGCGCCTCAAGAGGATGATCATCACCAACGGATACAACGTGTTCCCGTCTCAGCTGGAGAATGTGATCGATGCCTATGACAAAGTCCACATGAGCTGTGTCATCGGCATACCCGATCCCATAAAACAGCAGAGGATCAAAGCGTTCATCGTACTGAAACCCGGTGTCGAAGCCAGTCAGGACGTCAAGGACGAGATCATGGAGCACATGAGGAAATGGGTCGCCAAATACTCCCTCCCGTCGGAGATAGAGTTCAGGGACGACCTGCCCAAGACACTGGTCGGAAAGGTCGCCTACAGGGTCCTCGAGGAAGAGGAACTGGGGAAGAAGGCCTGAGGGGATTACTCGCCGAGATATGTGTCTATGGCGAGATGCGTACCCGAGCGCAGGTAGATGATGGGGACATTCTCCTTCCTGAGTCTCCTACGCAACTCCTTATCGTTCGTCAGAACGTAACCGCCTGTTTTGAACGCCAACTCGACCACCGCATTGTCACCGGTGTACTCGGTGGGGATGATCTCGTACTTGCGCGCAAGGGTTATGGCGGCCTTGGCGAACCTGTGGTCGAGGTGCTTCAGCTCCCCGACCAGAGGCCCTGGGACCACGATCCTCGCCTCCCCGAGAAGGTCCCGGAGGGCGAGGTCGAGGTTGATCCTGATCTCAAAAGGCATGAGTAAGGCGTTTGTGTCGAGAACCACGGTCTGCATGGTCTCACTGTTCTACGATACCGTATCCGATGAGTCTCCACTTGTTGGAGATCCTTCTGGAGATGGCGACCCTCTGTCCGGGCAGGATGCACACGGGGATCTTGAGGGTCACTTCGGCGGAACCGTTCCTGGCGCTCTTGACGACACCGACAGTGGTGGCGGTACCGACGCTGAGCATCAAGGGTTCGTTGCTCTTGATGTCCTCGACAGAGAGCTCTGATGAGGAACCGACGACACGGTCGAGCAGGGTGGTCTTCATCCTGAAGTCGTGGACGACCTGGGGGAGCTCACCGGGGACACCGATGACCCTTCCCGTCAGTCCGTCGGACTTGGTGATGGATGCGTCGAGACCAGTACCGATGGCGATGAGACCTCCGGGGAGGACCTCCTGCACACCCTTACCGCCCGCTTCGAGGGAGACGACCTTTGCGGTGATCCTCTCGTAGACGGTCTTTCCTGCGACCTCGGTCTTCCTACCGGGCGAGATCTCGATATCATCGCCGACCCTGAGGGTACCCTGGATGAGCGTACCTCCCAGGACCCCTCCCTTCAGCTCCTCGGGCTTGGCACCGGGGGAGTTGATGTCGAAGGAACGGGCCACATGCATGAGCGGGGAGGCGTCGGGGTTCCTCTGGACCTTGGCCACGATGTGCTCCTCGATTGCCTCGATGAGCATATCGATGTTGACACCGCGGTTGGCCGAGATGGGGATGATCGGAGCGTTCTCCGCGATCGTTCCCTTGACGAACTCCTTGATCTGCTTGTAGTTCTCGATCGCCTGCTCCCTGCTGACGATATCGATCTTGTTCTGGACGATGATGATGTTCTCGATACCGATGATCGAGAGCGCCATCAGATGCTCCTTCGTCTGGGGCTGGGGACACTTCTCGTTCGCAGCCACCAGGAGGAGGGCACCGTCCATGAGCGCAGCTCCGGACAGCATCGTAGCCATCAGGGTCTCGTGACCGGGGGCATCCACGAAGGACACCGCTCTGAGGAACTCCGCGTCAGCACCGCAGCTCTTACACTTCTTGCTGGTTCCGTATGCCAGGGCCCCCTGACACTGGGGACACTTGTAGAACGCGACGTCTGCGTACCCGAGACGGATAGAGATGCCTCTCTTCAACTCCTCGGAGTGACGGTCCGTCCACTCGCCGGAAAGGGCCTTTGTGAGGGTGGTCTTCCCGTGGTCGACGTGACCGATCATCCCGATGTTGATCTCGGGCTGCTTTGGGACTTTCATCAGTTCTCCGCAGCCTCACCCTCGGCGGGGTTGAGGCACTCCTCGATGGACTTGGGTCCGTACTCTGCAACGGCCATGTTGATCTGGACGATCTCTGCGGAAACGGTGGATCCGCGGATTGCGGTCCTCTTCCTCTGACCGTGGTACTTCTCGTGGAATCCCTTGCTGTCGGACAGGAGGAGCTTGACCCTCTTTGTTCCGGGGAGATCGGACCTCATGGGGGTTCCGTTTCCGTCGGAACCGCCGGTGATCTTGATCTTGTAGCCGGGGAGACCGACGAAAATTCCATCCACGACCTCTCCGATGCTCTTACCGATCAGAGAGTTCGCGTGGTGACCAGAGACGGTAACGTTGTAGGACTTACCGGTCTTCACATCATTGACGATAGCTTTGAAATCTACCATTTGAACACCTGTGAACCGGTGCTATAAGAGGATTGTTTATAAACATTCCCTACAGGAGACCGTCAGTTGAAGAACATCATCATGCGGGAGAAGACGATCTTCAGCTTGTCCACGAAGGACCTGTCGTCGTACTCCTCGGGATGGCATTCCACCGCAGAGGCCAACTCCTCCATGAAGTAACCCTCCAGTTCGGAGGCGAAGGATTCCGAGAACACCAGCACGTTCGTGGTGAAATCATACCTCATGGAACGGGTGTTGAACACCGCCGAACCCACCGAGGACACCTTCCCATCACATACCACGACGTTCCTCATGGTGCGCTTGTCGGTGAAGTACACATGTGCCCCTGCGTGCATCAGCTCGTTGGATGCCGACAGACTGTTCCACGCCTGATACCAATGCCTGCCCCTGCGGGGGATCAGGATGTGGACCTCCGCACCGGAGAACACGGCCAACCTTATGCTGTTGTACAGGACCTCATTGGGCACCAAGTACTCGAAGGTCATGAGGATACGTTGGGTGGACCCCATTATCACCGACATATACTCCGATGCAGGCGGACCCTCACCTCCCACATCCGGACCCCCCGACGTCACCTGGACGATCTCGTCCCCCGCACGGACGAGTCCGACGGAGATGTCCAAAGGTTCCCCAGAACAGAACGACCAATCCGCGGCGAAACGTCTGGCCAACCTCTCAACTGCGGGACCCTCCACACGGACGGCGGCCTCGGTACCGGAATATGCGACCGCACAATCCACGGTCATTATCCCCCTGAGCAGACGGTAGCTGTTCTTCAGGGACAGGGCGGAATAGGGCAGACAGTGGAATGTGGAGTACCTTCCTCCTGCGGATACTACGCGACGGATACCACGGGTCCTTCCGAACCCCCATGATCCGGTGATGATGCGCACATCCACACCCCTCGAAGCGGCTCTACCCATGGCATCCGATATGGCATTGAACCCCTTGCGGGGAATCTTTCTGATCTCCAGGTACACGGAGGATGCTGCGGAATCGATATCACGGGCCGCATCGGCATAGTAATCGCCCATATTCCAATAGGCACGGACGGTGTTCCCGGACGTGGCATAATCCAACCCGTCGCCCATATCGAGACCGTGGACCGAATCCTCCGGAACCTCCGACAATACGTCCCGGTCCGCATTGGCCTTCCGACCGAACCGTTTTGCGGAGTACAATGTGCAACCCAGGGCCAGATACAACAGGAAGCCCGCAACGGGCAGCACGATGATTACCATCAGCCATAGAACGAACGTACGGGGTTCGAACCTCTCCTTGAACAGGATGAGGACGATCCCGATGATATCCAACAGGATCACCAGCGGATAGATGTCCGCTATAGCGAAAACAAGGGTGAAAAAGGGTTTTGTGAAGTATGTCAACTTCCTGAAGCCTCACATGCCCCAGAACGGATCTTCCTTCCTCTTGATGGCGACGGTCTCCTCCATTGCGAGTTTCTCGTCATCATTCAGATCCAGCTCCTGGAGCTGCTTGATGGCGGATCCGATGAGGTCCACGTAGATGATGTCCTCCTCGTTGATCTGCCTACCGACGGTGACGCCCTCGATACCGACGGCGACCTCATCCCCCTGCTTGGCCTCCTTGAGCGTGTCCTCTCCGGTGTGGATGCTCTTGATCCTTCCGGCATCGTGACCGTCCGCTCCGAGGAGGTTCTCTCCGGGCCTAATCCTTCCTGCGAGGACCCTGACACCCACGATGGCGGGCTTGCTGGCACGGAACACGCAGTTGGGCAGGATCTTGAACTTGGCGGGGAACGCGAACTCGGACCTCTTGTCTGTGTCGGTCTTCTTCTTGCTGTCGTCGACCCACTCGGTGTAGTCCTCGATCAGCTGATAGACGATCTGATTCGTCATGACCTTCAGGTCCTCATGATGGACCAGTTCCGCCTCCGCATCCTTGGAGAGGGCGACGTTGAATCCCAGGATGACACTGTTCTTCTTATCACCGTATGCGGCCTCGACGATGTCCCTGCGGGTGATCTCCCCGACACCGTACTTCCTGATCGGGATGTCGTTGGCCTTGGCCTCGAAGGCCAGTGCCTCGAGGGATCCGATCGCATCGGCCTTGATGGTGATTCCCTTCTCCTGGGTCTCGATCTTGATGCTGGACTCCTCCACGAGGGTCTGGATCGCGGGGTCGTTGGGCCCCTTGACCACGAGGATGGGGGCGCCGGCGATGACCCCTTCACAGTTCTGACAGGATATCTTGACCCCTGCGGCAGCATGGAGCTCCTTGACGGAATCGAACCTGTCCCTGGGATCGCGGATCTCATCCAACGGCTTGGGCTTTAGGATGGCCTTGATCTTGGTGACCACGGGTGCACCCCTGGTACCGAGGGCGACCGTGTCACCCTTCTTCAGCGTACCGGAGTAGAGGATCATGTCCAGGGTCTTGCCGAGTCCGCGCTCCTCCTTGATCTCCAGGATTGTTCCCTTTCCGGGTCCCTCCCCTTTCTCGAGCTGTGTCTCGAGGAAACGCTGGGCGAGTCCGATGAGGACCAGGAGCAGATCGGGGACACCCTCCCCCTCCTTGGCGCTGATGGGGACCAGTGCAACGGCCTTGGTGAAATCATCGATCCTGTCGTACCTGTCCGCGGAGATCCCCTCCTCGGCCAGCTGTGCGATGACGGTGTACAGCTTATCGTTGAATGCGGCGAGGGTGTGCTCCTGCTGCACCTTCTCTGAGATGATGAAGGGCCTGCCCTCCTCGCTGATCCATCCCTGGATGGTGTCGACCTTGTTCAGGGCGATGACGAACGGGGTCTTGTACTGCCTGAGAATGCGAATCGACTCGATGGTCTGGGGCATGAGCCCCTCCCTGATATCGATGACCAGGACGGCGAGGTCGGCGAGTGAACCGCCCCTGGCACGGAGTGTGACGAATGAGTGGTGTCCGGGAGTATCGATGAAGAGCAGTCCGGGGACCCCGAACTTCTTGTTCCCGATGAGTTGCTTGCACACCTTGTAGATGTGATCGATGGGGACCTCCGTGGCACCGATGTGTTGGGTGATCGCTCCGGCCTCCCTGGCCTGGACGGATGTACCCCTGATACGGTCCAGAAGTTTCGTCTTTCCATGATCAACGTGTCCGAGCACACTTACAACGGGTTGCCTTATCGCCATGAGCACCACCTCAAACGGTATGAAAAAAGGGGTTTGGTGAAAGGGTTTGGAATCACTCGTAGATCCACTTGTCCGAGGTCCTGTCGTAGGTGACGAGTTCCTCGGGCTTGAAGAAGATGGAGATCTCCCTCTTGGCGGACTCGGGGGAGTCCGATCCGTGGATGATGTTGAGTCCGGTGACCATCGCGTAGTCGCCACGGATGGTTCCGGGAGCGGACTCGGCAGGGTTGGTCTTTCCCATCATGTTCCTACACACGGAGACCGCATTCTCACCCTCGAGGACCATCGCGAGGACGGGTCCGGAGGTGATGTAGGAGATCAGTGAGGGGAAGAAGGGCCTCTCCTTGTGCTCGCCATAGTGGTTCTCAGCGGTCTCCTTGGGGATGACCATGAGCTTCATAGCGACGATCTTGAGTCCTTTCTTCTCGAAGCGGGAGAGGATCTCACCGCAGAGTCCGCGCTGGACTCCGTCGGGTTTGATCATGAGGTAGGTCTGCTCCATTGCCATGGAAACCTCACTCCTTCTTCTCTGCTGCCTTGAGC
>CAZCMJ010000014.1:0-33091 GCA_964499845.1 uncultured Methanomassiliicoccales archaeon | reverse complement strand
AGGCATACTCGCAACACTCGGGGCATTCCCGCTGATGCTGCTCTATGCGTTGATGTTCATAGGTTCCGTCATCGACGTCCTCCTGAACTCCCTGTTCAGGATGGAGATCAGGGTCTGAGCCATCTGACGGAGGGGATGTTCCGGTGATCTACGGACATCCCGGCCCCCATCCCCGTCGGTTCCTCAGAAGAATCCGCCGCATCTCAGGTTGCACATGATGGATGCGGACATCTGGGCGAGGTCCAGGGCGGTCCTCCCCACTCCGACGCCTGCCGGGTCGTCGGGACAGACCTTCGAATAGGCATACGGTATCGGTGATTCGCCCTCGGGCGGATTCCTCAGGTCCCTATCCAATCTCACGGAGTATGACGGTAGCAATGTGAGTTCCCCTGTGGTGTCCCAGGGTTCGAAGCACAGGAACCTTCCGAAGGTCATGTTCACATCGAACGATGTGCATTCCTTGCCGAACACCGCGTTCTGAAGCCCTTTCACGACCTCGTCCTCGGGATCCCCCATGTAGAGCCCTTCGGGTTCGATACCGTATTCATTCACGAGGCGGTCCAATGCCTCCTTCCCGAGGTCCCTCGGATCCGTGGCGACCCTCCCGTAGTACACCGTTTCGAATTCACTGCCGTCTTGGAACATCCTGCAGACCGCCACTTCGATGACGGTGTCCTTGGGCATACCCTTCTCACCGGTTGCGGCTATCTCAACGATGTACACGTCGTCCATGAGGGTGTCAACGGGGTGCTTGTATTGAACCGTTTACAATAACATAATAATGTTTATTACAAACATTACAGGTATTACAGGCAAGCATTCAATTACCCCATATGCAATATCTTCCACATGAAGCGTGCGAAGACCATAGATGAGATCTATGAGGAGGTCAGGGATTTCGACCTTGTCCTCACGACCGATGCTGCTTTGGCAACGGCATTGAATGCCCGTATAGACAGGCCCGTCGTGGGTTTCTTCGCAGTCACCCCCAAGCAGGTGGCGGAACTGGAGGCGGTCAACGTCATCGGTGAACCCGTCCAGAGGGAGCTCAGTGTCCTCAGGTCCATATCCAAGGATGTCGGAGTCCCGTTCAAGTCCGTCCATGGGGAGGTGGAGAACATCAAGGAGATCAGGAGGTACACCTTCCAGGTGGAGGAGAATCTCCATTCGAAGAGGGCTAACGAGATCTATCAGCGTTACAGATCCATGCCCACGCAGATGGCCGTCATGTCCGGTTTCGATGCAGACTCCTCGCCTTTCTTCAAAGGGAAGAGGGTCGCGGTGATAGGTGTGGATTTCTTCAACAGCCTGGACAAGAATCTGAACAGTCCCGATTTCCACGAGATAGACATCTTCACTGAAGGGGACCCCTTCGACATCGATAGGATCTACCAGGTGGGCAACGACCGTCAGATCGCCAACAACGTGGTGGATCTGATCGACCCCTCCAATCCCTCCGACTATGCCGTGGTCCTCAACCTCGGTTCACCCATCACCGATGCCGTCCGTTCGGCCCTGTACAGGAAAGGCATCCCATTCGTCAACAGTCTCAACGTGAAGGACCTGACCCAGATCAGGGATTACCTCCAACTGATCCAGTTGTCCCTGAGCTTCCGCACCCTCCGTGTCAGACACGTCAGGGAACTGTTGTCCAACTACAATGTACAGATACGTTCCCGCAGTGATGATTTCCTCTTCTGTGATCTGCCCATGGACTCCTTCTCCGACCGTGGTCTCCGGTTCTTCAGCATCATGTCCGAGATAGATAGGCACACCTTCCTGGAGGTGGCCGAATTGGTCGGCAACCCCGGGCTTCCCCAGATCAAGCTCCTGCTTTCGGACATGGAGCTGTCTGGGAAGACCATCGGTCATGGAACGGTCAACGAGCTGTCATACGCCGTCAACTATGTCAGTGAACTCCGTCACAACCAGGAGGTCCCCCAGAACGAGAGGGAGGGTGTTCTGATCACGGATTGCAACAACTCGGTCTACATCGACCGTCCGGTGGTGTTCTATCTGGGATTGGGACAGGATTGGAACATGTCCGTCCGTTCCAAGCCGTACATCGACCAGGAGCAGGAGTCAGACATCAACGCTCTGCGTCTGCAGGTCCTCCTCCAGCAGGGGTCCACCCGCATGTATTTCGTCAATGTCACCAAGAACGGACAGCCCGCACGTCCGTCCGCAATGTTCGATGTCATCTACGGCAGGGGCATGGAGACCTTCGGGGACCTGTGCCCGGACATCGTCCGCGGACGTTGGGTCCCGGAGAGGGTTCCGGAACCCATCACCCATGGTTCATCCGGATTGGAGGAGACCGGGGTCGGCAGGCATCCGTTCTCCAAGAGTTCCTTCAACACTTACTACAGGTGCCCCCGTGCGTACATGTTCAGTTGCCTCGTGTCCACTCCCGATCAGAAGCAGATGGAGTTCGGGAATTTGATCCATGAGTTCGCCGAGATGTACTTCTGTCATAGGGATTCGGTGAAGGGAAGTGACCTGGATGCATTCATCGACAGGACCTTTGACAGGTACTCCGGTCTGTCGTCCCCGCTTCTGAAGGATATGGACCGCGGACGTATCAGACGTGCGATGTCCAATGTCATGGCTTACATCGACCGTTATGCCCCCGAATCCCCCATATTGGACAGGAGGATAGATGATTCCCACAGGAACAGGATCATGACCGCCTCCGGAATGGATATGACGAGCACCATGTGTGAGACGGATCATGCCGCTCCCGGATATCCGATGCACGGGAAATACGATCTCTCATACGGTCGCGACATCACCGATTACAAGACGGGAAGACAGCAGGAGATGAAGACCATCGCAAAGTCGATGCTTTTGGATCCGAAGAACGACGACCCCGAGTTCCAACCTCTGTTCTACCTGGCCATCGCCATGTTGGAGGGGAAGGGAATCGGATCCTTCAACCTCTTCTATGCCATGGCCAACGACGTCCGTTCCCTGGACCCCGGGTTCGACATCTCCGAGAATGTCCGGTCCATCGAACTGGTCCCCGGCGGAACAAGGGATTGTCTCTTCGCAAGCTCCCATGTGAGGGAGCATCTCTCCGATAACCTGTCCTCGAAATACAGGGAACATGTGGATGTCATCATGGATGTGCTGGAGGACATGGGCGGGTCCGAACCGCAGGATTGGTCCAGGGATGAGGCGATGATGTCCGCCATCCTGGATGCATGCGGACAGAACGTGACCAAGACGAACCTCAAGGATGTCCGCGCCGCGGTGAACAAGGTTGTCAAATGCATATCGGGAGGTTGCATCATGACCCCCTCCTCCCTGGAGATACCCACGGAGAATGCCTCCTCTTTCGCAGACGCCCTCATGGACATTCATCGGACCATGCTTGATCAGCGTGTGACGGATTTCCCCGCACAGCCCATCTCCCCATGCGGAGGATGCGACTATTACAGGATATGCACAAGGGACATAGTGGTCCTGGAGGATGATTCCAATGGCTCTGAATGAATCACAGGAGAGGATAGCCTCCACCGTCGACGGGATGGTCGTCGTGGATGCAGGTCCGGGTACGGGCAAGACCAAGACGATCACGGAGAGATATCTCCGTATATTGGAGAAGGAGGATGTCTCCCCTGACGACATCCTGCTCCTTACATTCACCAACAACGCCGCATTGGAGATGTCCCAACGTCTCAAGGCGGCCCTGATGGAGCAGGGCAGGGTGAAGGAGTCCAAGAGGATCCAGGCCAGGACATTCGATTCATTCTGTCTGTCCATCGTCATGGATTCCCCGGATCAGATCAGTGATTTCTTCAGGATCCCGGAGACCCTGACCCACAACGTCAGGATGTCCACCAACTCCACCCTCAACCGCGATTATTTCAAGAGGTTCTTCGACCGGTTCCTGAACGAACACGGTGACGACTACGGGGACTGTGCCAAGATCGCCGCCGATGAACCCCTTGCGGTGATGGCCACCATAGACAAGCTGATGGCCCGCGGCATCGTGCCCCTATCCAAGGGGTGGTTCGACCGTGATTGCGGAAGGTCCGTGGAAGGTGATGTGGGGAAGGTCACGGACGCTCTCAGGACACTCCGCACCCAGGGTTCCCTCAAGAACCTGATCAAGAAGGAGGATGTGTACGACTACCATTCCGCCCCTGACATGATGATCCTGGCCGATGAGGACATCGAGGCGGCGGCCGACGGCGATAGGTCCGAACTGTTCAGGTTCTTCCATGACGTCTACTACGAGTTCATAAGGCAGAGCATCAGGGACAACAGGCTCACATTCGGTCTGGTGTCCACCTTCGCATTCACCGTGCTCTACAACGATTCCCATGTCCGTGAGAGGAACTCCTTCCGTTACGTGATGATCGACGAGTTCCAGGACACCAACGCCAACCAGCTGATGACCGCCCTCATGATCCTCAGGGAGCCTAATCTCTGTGTCGTCGGCGATTGGAAACAGGGGATCTACGGTTTCAGGTATGTCTCCATCGAGAACATCACCGAGTTCGAGGAGAGGGTCGTGGAGTTGAGACGTTTTCTCAACGACGATGGGAACAGGCGTGTCCCATTCCATATACCAGAGGTGTCGAGGCTCCCTCTGGACATCAACTATCGTTCCACACAGGAGATAATAGACACCGCATATGAGTGTCTCCTGATGCCCGCCACCAAGGACGAGGTCGTGAGGGTCCCCGAGATAACCTACATCACCGCAGGGAGGACGGACATCGGAGAAGATAGGCACATCCGCTATGCACAGGCCGATGACAGGGACGGGGAGATCGCCATGACCGTGGAGGCCATCAAGGACTATGTGTCTTCGGGATGCTACCACGTCCACAACGGTGATGCCCCCAGGCCTCTGGGGTACGGCGATATCGCGGTGATAGCAGGGAAGAATGCCCAGTGCGTGAAGATCATGGAGGCGTGCACCGATGCGGGCATCCCCGCATATCTCTACGGTGATGTGGACATCATGGCCACCCGTGAGGGAAAGCTGGCCCTGGCTTGGCTCAGATTCGTTAACAACGAGTCGGATGAATGGGGTTACATGCCAATCCTCGCAGACATGGGCTACACCCTGGACGAGCTGGAGAGGAGGAAGCCTGAGAAGGGGCAGCCACGCCGTTACGATCTGCCTGCCGACCTGATCGCCCAGAGGTCCCTCCTGCGCAACAAGAGGCGCAGGATAACGGAGCTGCTCACATCCATCTTCGATTACTACGGGTTGGACAACGACATCACCCAGGCCATAATCTCCAACATCTCATCCCTCCACAGGTCGTCCCTGCTCACCGTCTCCGATGTCATCAGGATCATCGAGGACGATATCGACAACGGAACGACCTATGGTGTGGAACGTACCGTGGAGACGGATGCCGTCAAAATAATGACCATGCATAAATCCAAGGGGTTGGAGTTCCCTGCGGTGATCCTCCCGTTCATCGACAGGGGGACGGTACCCAAGCCCGCCCGCGACCTCTCCACCTTCACCTATGATCCGGTCCTCGGTATCAGATGCACGAAGGAGGTCGCCTGTTACGGTGATTACACCAAGGTATGCAGGTCATGGAGGACGAGGTTGGTGAAGGGGGCCGTTCCCGCCGACTATGATGAACAGAGGCGTCTCATGTTCGTCGCCATGTCCCGTGCCAAGCAGTATGAGACCGTGATCTGCAACGGATCCTCCGCATCATCTTTCTTCGACCATCTTTCGAAGGGTCTGATCACTCCGATCCCGGAGACGGCATTCGACCCCCGTTCCGATGACACTCCCGTCATGGACCGTCCCGATATGGGGCCCGTGATCCGTAGGAGGAGGACTATGGCGGTGCACGACCTCATGGATTTCGATGTCGAAACGGGTCAGGAATCCCTTCAGGACTGCGACGAGGTCGGTGGCAAGGGGAAGGATTACGGTGACAAGATACACAGGGTCGCATATCAGATCCTCCGCGGGGGCACACCCGGGGAGAGGCTTCCGGAGATCCTCCGTATCGAATCGATATTGGACGGTCTGAGGGGTGCGGATGTCAGAGGTGAGGTCGATTGCGGTCTGCCCATCCCGGGAACCGATATAACACTCCGTGGGAAGATCGATGTGATAGCTGTGTTCCCCGACAGGGTGGAGATCCACGACTACAAGACCGATTCCACGACACGTTTCAGGGACCTGTACACATTCCAGCTCTCAGTGTATGCCCAGGCCGCCATGGCCCATTACGGTCTGCCTGTGAGATGCTTCATAGATTACGTGTCGTCCGACCTCCCCTCCGAGGAGGTGGAGGTGTGGTCCATGGATATGATATCGGAACATGTGCGTGACAAGCTTCCGAGGTACGTGTCATGACGAACCGTTGTTATATATACGAGTTCGACGACCCTCGAACATGAAAGGATTGACGGCAGAGGAGGTCCAGGAGAGGAGACGCCAGGGTCTAGTCAATAACTCCGATGTCAGGACCAGTCGTACCTACACGGATATCCTGGTGAAGAACGCATTCACACCGTTCAATGTGCTGCTGTTCATCATCGGTGCGTTGCTTCTGTTGTTGGACAATGTGGTCAGTGCCTTATCGGCCACCGGCATCATCATCGTCAACATCTTGATCTCCACTGTCCAGGAGATGAGGGCCAAGCGCCGTCTGGACAGGATCGAATTATTGACCCGTCCGAAGGTCACCGTCGTACGTGACGGTGTCGAGGTCGAGGTGGATCAGAACGATGTCGTCAAGGATGATCTTGTCATCCTCCGTGCAGGTGACCAGGCCCTTGTGGACGGTGTCCTTGAACACTGCCGTTCCTTGGAAATGGATGAATCATTACTCACTGGCGAGTCCAGCACCGTCCGTAAGGAGGTTGGACAGACAATCTATTCGGGTTCCATCTGTGTCATCGGAGAGGGATACTACACGGTCACCGCATTCGGTGATGATTCGTACGCCTCCAAGATGCTCAGCAGTGCTAAGAAGTTCACCTCCAAGAAGACCCCCCTCCAGATGGAGACAAGTTCC
Source organism: uncultured Methanomassiliicoccales archaeon (assembly GCA_964499845.1). GTDB lineage: Archaea > Thermoplasmatota > Thermoplasmata > Methanomassiliicoccales > Methanomethylophilaceae > Methanoprimaticola. The sequence continues at coordinate 26,078 of CAZCMJ010000014.1, read as the reverse complement.
GTCACAGAGCTCCTGATGACCCTGGCCTTCATCCTGATGGGCGTGTCCCTCATCATCCAGTTCCTATCCGGAGGGACCGTGGGGGAGACATTGGAGGTCTTCGTGCTGTGCCTCGATATCGTTCCGATAGCCCTTTTCCTGCTCATCACCCTGACGTACATGATCGCGGCCGTCCGTATGTCCGATTCCGGCGTTCTTCTGCAGAGGGCGAACTCCGTGGAATCCATCAGTCATGTTGACACAGTCTGCATGGACAAGACCGGAACCATCACAACCAACAAGCTCGTCTTCGAGGACGCTTTCCATTTCATCGATCCCTCCGAGGCTGACCATCTGATCTCCGTCTTCGCATCCTCCACCGGGAGCAGGAACCGTACGGTTGAAACGCTCCTCACCAGGTACGGATGGACCGAGGTGGAACTCGTCGAGGAGATCCAATTCTCATCCTCCCGTAAGTTCAGTGCCGTGAAGGTGGACGATTCCGGTGACAGGTACTGCATCTACTCAGGTGCATGGAACGTCATCCGCCCTCATATCGCGGACCCGAACCTCATAGACAATCGGATAACCCGTGAATCGTCCAAGGGTCTGAGGACCGTCATCGTCTGCAGGGCACCCGACTCCCCCATGTACGATGACAGTGGGCCGGTCATCCCCGCTCTGGAGCCCGTTTCCGTCGTCTCCATCAGGGACGAGGTCAGGGCCGATTGCAGGGAGACCATCGAGGTGTTCCTCCAGAACGACATGGACCTCAAGGTCATATCCGGTGACGATCCCGTCACTGTCGATGCCCTCTTCTCCATCGCCGACATCCCCGGTGACAGGAAGATCATCTCTGGTCCGGAGCTCGAGGCCATGGACCCCGGGTCCCGTGAGAGGGCGATCCTGGAGACCAACATCTTCGGCAGGATGAAGCCCGAGAACAAAGAGGAGGTCATCGAGACCCTCAAGAGGAACGGAAGGTACGTCGCCATGATCGGTGACGGTGTCAACGACGTCAAGTCGCTGAAATCCGCACAGGTCGGAGTGGCCCTTGAGACCGGTTCCGGTGCCGCAAGGGGCGTGGCCGACATGGTCCTCGTCAACGACAACTTCTCCGCTCTGCCCAAGGCCCTTGTGGAGGGAAGGAGGACCGTCACAGGTATGAGGGACATCCTCAAGCTGTACCTCACCAGGAACTTCGCCCTGGCCATCATGATGGTGGTCATCTACCTCTTCATCGGATCGCTTCCGATGTTGCCGATCCAGAACACGTTCTATGCGTTCGTATCGGTCACTATAGCCGCCTTCTTCATGACGTTCATCTCGAAGCCGGAGACCAACAAGGAACTGATCCTGCCCGATGTTCTGAGGTTCTGCATCCCATCGGCCATCATCATCGCATGTTTCGGTCTGTTGGCCTATGGCGTCACATGGTGTCTGTTCGATTCCGGTGTCCTGGTCATTGATTGGGACTTCATGATGCAGTTCGTCCCCCATGGCGAGACCGTCGAGAGCTGGTTCGGTTGGGGAGGTTCCGGCATGTCCGAGATCTGCGCCAGGTCCGCCATGGTCTTCACCGTCTCCATAGCAGGTATCCTGCAGCTCCTGCTGATCACTCCCAGATACAGGTTCCTGTCCGTCAACGGAAGGACCAACCGGTCCCTCGTGATCCCTTTGATCATGGCTTTCCTGTTCTTCCTGATATTCGCGATGTACGAGTTCTTCCCGATAATCGCGGTGTGGTTGGTCAGGTTGGTCATTTTCCCGACGACCTATTTCCTGTTCCTGCTGTTGCTGATCGGAGTATGGTTCTTCGTGGAGCTGTTCCTGCTCAAGAAGCAGATCTTCAAAGGTTCCGCTGAGAGGTTCGAGGAGTTCTATATGAAGAAACTACAGGACGAGTACACCAAGGGTGATGTTCAAGAGGATGATTGACCCCTGAACCGTTTGACAAACATCTATTCAAAAAGGAGGAACGGTCCCATCCGCCTTCCTCCGGACATCCTCACCAGAAGCACCATTGCTCCCGGGGGATGTCCATACTTTTCCCGTCAGAACCAACGACGCGGATTGAAACCACGTTGTTGAGTCTGTTTATGTTTATGGTATGGGACAGCGCATCCATGACGATGTCGAGGGCCTGTTTCTCGCTCTCGAAGTCCTTGGGTCCGCAGTCGAAATAATCGGGAAGCTCCCAGCCTTTCTCATTGAGGAAGTGAAGTCTCACCATGAACGGACCAGGAATGGGGGATTAATAAGGGTTTCCGAGGGAACTTCACAAGGTTCCGATGGTTCTCAGATGTGGTAGTTGTGGTCCCTGTACATCTGGATCATCAGATATGATGCCATCTGGGCATCGGAAAGTGCCCTGTGGTTCTGGAGTCCGTGTATCCCTGCGGGATCGCCCTCCACGATGTGTGAGTACGCATAGTCCAGCTTCGGGTATCTGTACGATCTTCCGTAGTACTGACTCGGCAGTTTGCAGACGTCCTTGGCCGCGAGCATGATGTCGCCGCACTCGGTGAAAGTGCCCTTCAGGTCCCAAGGTTCGTGGTACAGGAACTTCCCCATGTCGTAGGCGATGTTGTATGCCGTCACAACCTTTCCCTTGAGGATCCTGCGCACATCCTCGATCACCTTCATCGCGGGAGGGGCATCGGCCACCATCTCGAGGGTCATGTCGGTGTTCTGGAAGATCCACGCGTTCCTGTGGTAGTCATCCCATGAATCCACATCGTATCCCAGAACGGAGGAGTAGACATCCTCCACGGTCCCTTTGTGGAGGTTCACCCTGGTCATACCGATGTCCACGACCAGGTCCTTGGGCGCACCTTCGAGGCCGGTGGTCTCCGTGTCCAGGACGATGATCTCTTCCGGTGGTATGTCATCAAGGGTGAAGTATGGGGACATATCACCTTCATCCCCCGACTTGTATTTGAACTACGTCATGGATTCCGGACGCATGCATTATGGTGATGTCGTAGGCGCCATCTTCGTTGCACGTCCCAACAGGTTCATCGCCCTGGTCCAGATAGGTGACAGATTGGAGAAGGTCCATGTCAAGAACACCGGTAGATGCAGGGAGATCCTCATCCCCGGCACCAGGGTCATCCTGGTGCGTTCGGACAATCCTGAGCGGAAGACCCGTTACGACCTCATCGCAGCCTACAAGGGTGACAAGCTGATCAACATAGACACCATGGCACCCAATAAGGTCTTCCAGGAGTACATCCCCGTCTCTGGACTCTTCGGCGATTCACCCGAAGTCCATCCCGAGAGGTTCTTCGGTGACTCCCGTTTCGATTTCCATATTTCCATGGGTGACAGGGAGGCCTTTGTCGAGGTGAAGGGCGTCACTCTGGAGTCCGACGGGGTCTGCAGGTTCCCGGACGCCCCCACTGAGAGGGGTGTGAAGCACATCTTCGGGCTGATGGATGCCGTCGAGAACGGTTATGATGCATACATCGTGTTCATCGTCCAGATGGAGGGTGCTAAATACGTCACGCCGAACTATGAGACCCATGAGCAGTTCGGTGAGGCCTTGAGCGAAGCTGTTTCGAGGGGAGTGAAGGTCCTGGTCTTCGATTGCAAGGTCACCGAGGATTCCCTGGCCGTGGACCGTCGCCTCCCCTTCGTTCTGTGACGGACATCACTCATAGTCCGTCTTGTCGCGTTTCTCTGTGTGGTTCTCCTCATCCAGGACTCCGACGAGTCTTATGTATTCGGAGACGGCCCTCTCCTGGTCGTTGATCATCTGGTGGACGAGGTATATGTTCTTCATAGTGGGGTTGGCGTCCATGAACTTCCCGTCCAGGGGCTCCTCCTTCATCATACCCACCACCATGACCCTCATGCTCCTGGTTCCTGATTTGGAATCCTCGTATCCGACAACTGCATCCAATGCCGCCTCTCCGTAGGATGTCGCGGTGATGTACTTCATAGCAGCCTCTGCGATCTCGGGATAGTGGGTGAAATCCACACCCTCCACAAGGTTCTCGAAGTCCTTCTTGAGCTGTTTCTGGAAGTATGCGTACCTCTTGATCTTGGAGATGCCCACATCGGAGACCAGTTCCGAGGGTCCGTACATGTCCCTCATATCCTGTATGGAGAACTTGGAGTCGATCTGGAACTTCCTGACGGTCTTCCCGTTGGGGGTTATGACCATGTTCTTCCTCACAAGGTACATGTCGATATCAGGTTGGATGATGCGGTTGTGGCGCAGGATGGTCCTGGCCTCCTCACGCTTCTTCCTGCCCTCTTTGTTGCTGGAGACCAGAGTGTCCAGGAAGACGACCACGAACACCAGTGCGATGGTGTTGCAGAAGATGTTGTTCATGTAGTCTCCGAAGGTCCATGTGTCATTGATCGCCACGATTATCAGGAACATGATCAGGCTGAGGCCGAGGATCATCGCCACCGATTTCACGACGGTGAGGTTCATATGCTCCTTCTCGACGTTGGATGCCCTGACCTTCTTGAAACTGGAGTCCAATCCCTTCTCGGTTGTTATCCCGGGGATCTCCGGTAGGTTGAGCTTCATCTCAGTCACTCTCCTTGAGGATCCCTCTGATCCTTTCCTGGGTTTCGGTGGCCGAACAGACGGTGTTGACCATGTACACACGGCACCCGTCGAGATATCTCCTGAAGAATTCGGTGCGGATTGTCATGTGCCTCTCATCCCTGATGAGCTGGTGGGGGTTGCAGAAATCGTTTGCCCTGAGATAATCCAATGCCGAATCGGTGTCCAGTCTGCGGACGATCTCCGGGTCCTCCCTGTCCCTCTTGAGCAGGATGATGTTCCTCATGGCCGTCCTTTCGATGACCGACCCTTCACCGGTGACCCATCTGACGTTGCCGATCCCGCGACCTCTGCTGTCGAACCTCACACATGTCACGAGGGGTTTGTACTCCTCCCATACGTCGCCTATGTCGGCATCAATGTAGCAGTTCTTCTCCGATCCGGAGATCTTCGGCCTCCCGTCGCCCGTCCTCACGAAATACCAATCGTCGGAGATCAGATGGGAATTTGGCATCCTCAGGAGGCCCCAGGACTGTGTCGTCTTCCCTGTCTTGGAGGGTGCGATGAGGGTCACGCCTGCACCATCTATGTCCAATGCCGCCCCGTGGACCGAGTAGATTCTGTGGGATTCCTCGAGGATGTTCCCTGCGACGCCCAGTGCGATGCTCTTGACCCATCCGTAATAGTCGAAGTTGAAGAGGAACACGATGTGTGAGCAGTTGTCGTACTCCACGCGGAGTTCGGCCCCCTCATCATCGATGCAGTAAATGCGGGCATGGGACCTCACCCTGTCCGACATGTGGTAGAAGTTGTCGGTCCACATGTCGAGGTAGTCCTTGTTGCAGGTGAACAGTTCCACGCAGACGCCGTTTATGTCCGCTTTGGATCTGTAATGGTTTATCGACCCGCAGCGGTCGAGTAGTTCCGCTGTCCGGTCGGCTCCGATGATTGTTACCTCGTAAGCCATTTTTTCTCCCCGGGATGATGAAGCCTTGCCCGTACATAAAGGACATCAGACATGGCTCCGTCCTGAAAGGGCTTTTACACTGTCGGCGGATGTTCCATACCATGTCGGGATACGATACCATCGAGGTTGAGACCGGGAAGACTAGCATGACCGATATCACATCACGTGTCAAGGATTGCATCAGAAGGAGCGGTGTGAGGGATGGGATATGTGTGATATTCTCCATGCACACCACTGCTGGGATAACCATAAACGAGAATGCGGACCCCGATGTGCAGAGGGATATGCTCTATGGTTTGGACAAAGCCTTCCCCATAAGGGAGGAGTACAGGCACGCAGAGGGGAACTCCCATGCCCACCTCCGCACAAGCTGTGTCGGTCCTTCCGTGACGGTTATCGTATCGGACGGAGAACCTGTTCTGGGCACATGGCAGGGGATATACCTCTGCGAGTTCGACGGACCCCGCAGACGCAGGGTGATCGTGAAGACCTTAAGCGGTTGATCCCGAATCCTCCAGGTCCGGTACGATCACTTGGACGAACTGGTTCCTGAGCCCCCATTCGGCCATGCTCTTCATCACGGGTATAATCGACATCCCGCGTTCAGTAAGGGAGTATTCCACACGTATCTTGCCCTCGGTGATGGCCTCTCTGCGGACCATTCCATCCTCTTCGAGTTCCTTCAGTTGTTTGGTCAGGATGCGTGATGTTATGGTCCCGATCGCCCTCTGCAGTTCGGAGAATCTCATGGTACCGTTCTTGTAGAGCATGCAGATGATCGTACCTTTCCAACGCCCCTCGATCACGGACATGGTCGCATCAATGGCACAGTTCATCCTGTGCTCGATCTCCTTCATATCATTCAGTATCATTTTGATATTTAATTACCTTTTGAAACAACATATTAATAAGATCAATGTGCTGGGATTCCCGATCAATATGAGCAAGGTAGTTGCTATTGTTTCAAGCGCCAGGGCCAAAGGTCAGGGAAACGCAATCGTCGAGAAGATGGCAGAGGTCGCCAAGGCCAACGGAAACGAGGTCGAGGTCATCAACATCAACAAGATCGACAACCTCAAGGGATGTCAGGCATGCATGGGATGCAAGAAGAACCCTGGAAAGTGTGTCAGGAACGATTCCCTCACACCCGTCCTCGATGCCGTCGCAGCTGCAGACAGTCTCATCCTCACCACCCCCGATTACTTCTCCCAGGCATGCGGACAGTACAGGATGTTCGAGGACAGGCTCTACGGATTCGTCGGTCCCGATTACCAGCCCACCATCACCCCCAAGAAGGTCGCTATCGTTGTCACCTGTGGCGGCGGGATCGACGGTGCCCACGCCATCGCCAACGCCATGCAGGGCGTCATGACAAACTTCATGAAGTGTGATGTCGTAGGACAGTTGGTCTATTCCGAGAAGGACTCCGGCAACTTCGCAGAGAATGCGGATGCCATCGCCAAGGCGGAAGAGATCGCCAAAAAGCTCTGAATAATGATTAATTGGAGATGAACAGGATGGGAAAAGCTGTAATCTACTCTACAGGGATAACGAAGAACACCAAGAAACTCGCTGAGTACATCGCGAAATCCACCGGTGCCGAGATTTTCAACCTCAAGGAGATCACCAAGATCGACATCTCGGCATTCGATGAGATCATCTTCGGAACCGGCATCCATGCTGGAAAGCCCTACAAGCCCGTGAAGGACTTCATAGAGAACAACAAGGAGGACCTTGCCGGCAAGAAGCTCTTCCTGTTCATCTCCTGCATGTACAACGATGACAAGGGGGATGCCCAGTGCGAGGCCGTCTCCAACGAGTTCGGGATCTCCGATGCCGTCTATTTCAATAAGAAGGCAGAGGAGATGAACGACGCGGGATTCCCCGCAGCGGTCGACGAGTTCATCAAGAGACTGTGATCGTATGGGCATGTCGCTCATCCTTTTCGTCTACATCATCCTGAATGCGTTCGCGTTCATGATGTTCATCTGGGACAAGCACAAGGCCCAGACCGACAAATGGAGGACGAAGGAGTCGACCCTTCTCCTCTGTGCCCTCTTCGGACCCTTCGGTGCCGTAGCGGGTATGGAGGTTGCGAGGCACAAGACCAGGAAGCTCAAGTTCAAACTGGTCTATGTTTTCCTCGTGCTTCACATCGTGGCCATCGTCTACATGGTCGCGAAGGGCATCATCTTCTGAAACTTCAAAAAAAAGAGGGGGATCACCCCTCGATCATCATTCCAATCCGTAGATCTTCCTGACGTCGGTCTCCTCACCGGGATGACCTAGGAGCATCACACGGCTGTCGGCACGTTCCTTTATCAGTTCCATGCCCACCTTCTCCCCGAGCGATCTGGAGAAGTCCTTTATCTCGTCGAACGACGGCATGCAGGACATGGAGAGCCTCTGTCTCGATCCTCCGACGAAGACATAGCCCTTCGGTTCTATCAGGTCGGGGTCGGCTATCCTGTCCAATGCGGCATAGTCGTCTATCCATCCGAAGTTCACATCCTTCACCAGGGTGTGCCTTATCACCGTACGTGTTCCCAGAGAGGGCATCATCTCCAATGTCCTCATTATCCTCTGCCACCCGTCGGACGCCTTGGGCCTGCACACCTTTCTGTATATCTCCTCGTTGGGTGCGGCCACAGTGACGTACAGTTGCATCGGAAGTGTGTCCAACTCCTCCAATCTGTCGGGGTATGTTCCGTTGGTGACCATGAACGTGGTCATGCCGCGACTGTGGCATTCCTTCAGGAAATCGGACAGATAGGGATAGGTGATCGGTTCTCCTGCAAGAGATATGGCCACCTGATTGGGGTTGCGGGCCTCCTCGAACATCTTCGGGTCGCAACGGGGATCGCCCTTGAACCCCCATATGAGCTTCCTCTGATGCTCTATCAGGGCATCCAGCATCTCCTTGGGCTCGGCCCAGTCCCTGACCTCGAAGTCGTTCTCCTGGATCCTCCAGCAGAATGAGCACATGTGGCTGCATTCATTGATGGCCGGTGTCATCTGGAGACAGCGGTGACTGCTGATGCCGTAGAAATCCTGTTTGTAGCAGTGCCTCTCATGGAGCATGCTCTCCTTCATCCAGTGGCAGAGTTTCACCGCCGCATGGTCCTTGTGGAGGCGGTACTGCTGCTTCGTCAATAGGTCCTTGTATGCCTGGTCCATGATATGCACCTCAGAAGTCGAACAGGCTGCGTTGTCCCTTGGTCTTGGCAGGGGCGGCCTTCACCTCGGGCACGGGCTCTGGTTCGGGGATCGGTTCAGGTTTGAGGATGGTGTCCAGAGGTCCGGATGAGACCTGCTTCCTCGGCATCGCAGATGCGATCCTGCGTGCTTCCACCTTCTCCTTGATGTCATCGTAGATCTTTTTGATCTCCTTGGAGTCTGTTTTGGCACCGATGAGGAACGCCAGCTCCTCGGGCTCGAAACCGAAGTCCTCGGCAACCGATGCCCTCAGGTCCCCATCGTTCTTGAGCATGATCCTCATGCTCGGCAGGATATCCGCCTCTGCACGTCTGGTGGATGTGTGTAGCTTCACCGCGATCTTCATGACGATGGCCTTCCTCGTGGCCCTGACGTTCTTGCTCTTGGACATCTTCGTGAGGAAGGATGGGAACCTCATCTTCTCATGGGATGTCTTGCTGCTCATCCTGGCAGTGGCCACACCCATGGTGTTCATATCGTTCGCATACGACCAGAATCCGAAATACTGGCGTCTGTGGACCCTTCCGATGAAGATGTCCGCGCGGCTCATCTTCTCGTATCCGCGTACCAGATCCCCTGGTGCCGTGTACTCATAGGGCAGGTTCTCGTCCACCCAGAGTTGGACACTGTCCGGTTCGGTATCGACCCTCTTCAGAGTCTCCCTGGCCCCCGATGGGTCCCCTTTCCTGAACACTGCGCTCATGAGGGTGTACATGTCGTTGCGGTTGTCCCTCTTTGACAGTCCCTCGGCCATCTCCAGGGTGATCTCCGTCTGGCCCAATGCCAGGGACTCCAGGTTCCTGACCGCTGCACGCATGTCCCCGTTGGCGTTGGATGCTATGATCTCCATGGCGGCGGGTTCCACTTCCACCCCCTCGTTCTCCGCTATGGCGTAGAGTGCCTTGGCGATGGTCCCTGACTGCGGTTTCTTGAATGTGATCTGAAGGGTGTCGTTCTTCATCGCGACACTTTTTCTGCTTATATCATAGAAGTCGTTGACAATCAGTATCAGAGGCTGTTTGGTGTTCCTAATGAGCTCGTTCACTGCGGGTATGGCTCCACGGTCGGCGTTCCCGAAGAAGTTGTCCGCCTCGTCGAGGACGATGAGCTTCCTCCCTCCCTGGCCCGTGCTCCTGTAGGAACCGTCCTCGGTGAACGTGTTGAACATCGATCCCCTCAGGGCTATCCTCTGGATGTCCTTCTCGGTACGGTGGTCGGATGCGTTCATCTCCACGATGTCCCAACCCATCTCCCTGGCCAGAGCCTCGGCGGAGGTCGTCTTACCTATCCCGGGGGTACCTATGAGGACTACCGCCCTCATCTGGGGTATGCCGTTCTCCCATGATTTGGCCCATGTCCTGAGTGTGTTGACGGCGGTAGGGTTGCCTATGACGCCCCTGAGGTCCTTCGGCCTGTACTTCTCGGTCCAATCCATCATCTCATCTCCGGGGCGTAGATGTAACGCATCGCGTCGAAGACGCTGTACATGAACAGTCCCACACGCAACAGCATCACGAAGACGTTCGGTGATGGGACCCAGAAGGGGCATAGGATGCAGAGAACCGCGGTCATGGCCAGGAACATGAATCCTCTTGACCACTGTCTCATGACGAAATGACCAAGTCCGAATACGTTGAAGAATGCAGGTATCGTGGCCAGGATCAGGGCGAGGATGCGTTTCCCATCCATCTTCACATGCACCATGGGCCTCTCCATGATGAGTGCCGCACCGCATTTGGTGCAGAAGCTCTCGCCTCCATGGACCGGTTCCCCGCAGACATGGCATTTGCCTGTGTCTATGCGGCCGGATTCATCCATCTTCAGTGCTTTGGATTTGAGGCAACCGCACCAGTGACAGAATTCCGCATCCTCCGGTATCTGGTTTCCGCATTGGGAGCAGATGTACATCATTGTATCACGTCGTCCGCCATGTGCATGCGGTAGATCCCATTGGTACTCTCAACGTTAATAGGTTCACCGTAGAGGTCGGAGACCATCCCATCGGTAAGTAGGTCGGTCTTGTCGCCGTCAGCGAACACCTCTCCGTCCCTTATCATCACCACGCGTCTTACGCTGGCCGGGATGTCTGTGAGCTCATGGGTGATCATCACTATGCTGACCCCTTTCTCTATGAGGATGTCGAACATCGCCCTGAATTTCGATTTCATGACTATGTCCAGTCCGGTCATGGGTTCGTCCAGGACCAGGAGGTCAGGGTCTGTGACCATCGCCCTGGCTATGAGTGCCCTCCTCATCTCCCCCAGGGAGAGATGCTCTATATCCCTTGTGAGGAGGTCGTCGATGCCCATCATCAGGGCACATGAATGTACTTTGGACACCATATCATCGGTGACCGTGTGGTTCCTGAACACATCGAGGCTGTTGAAGAAACCGGAGCAGATGACCTCGTACACCTTGGTGTCGTTGCGGAACATGTTCTGAAGGTCCATGGAGACTACGCCCATCCTGCTGCGGACATCGAAGAGGTTCCACCTCTCCATTCCGAAGATGCGCATGACGGCAGGTGAATTCTCATCATAGAATGGGTGGATGTCACCCCTGAGGAGCTTGATCAACGTGGTCTTCCCGGATCCATTGGGTCCGATCACCGCCACATTCTCTCCCTTGAAGATGTCCAGGTCCACCGATCTGAGGATGTACCTGCCATCCCTCACGACCGAGACGTTCCTGAGCTCCAGTGCCTTCTCCATACTGACCCCTATCGGCAATCCGTACTTAAGGGGTGGGAATCACTGGACGGACATGAGGATGGATTCAATGACGACCAGGTGCTCGGCGATCCTGCGACCGGCATCCGTGAGGGTGACGACCGTGGACCTGAGGGCGTTGTTGTACTCCAGGTTGATGAGCCCCATGGCCTCCAGATGCTGTACCTTGAGGTTCATGCGGGGGTTGGTGGAGACGCCATCGTACACATCGGTCTTCCTGCTCGGGCCTTTGTCGAGAAGGAACATGAGTATCGATATCAGGTGCTTCTCCTCAAGTTCCGCTACGGGGTACGTCATCCTCTCCACCATTCCATCATCCTCCCTTTGTATGATAGGCGGTAGGACTCGGATGATATAATGGTTAAGTCGGGACGGTCGTATCCTCGGTGACCATGTTCTGAAAATGAAAAGTGGAGGGGACATGCCCCTCGTGTTTCATATGATCATTCCGAGATCGCTTCGACGGTCTCAGACGATCTGTTCCTCTCGATGAGGAGCATCACCGCCATCAGGATGATGGACAGAGGGAGTGCGATGACCAGGGGATCCACCGACGCTATGAGGGAATCGGGGAACAGCACAGCATTCCCGGTGATCAGTTTGCAGATGGGCAGGAATATGCTCATACCCGTGTTGATGAACAGGGCGAGGAACAGGTAGGCGATGGTCCCGCCGATGATGCTCACGACCGCGGCCTTCTTGCAGGGTCTCTTGGAGTAGAGCGCATGGAAGTAAGTGGGCAGCAGGGCCGCGGCACTCATTCCCATGAAGAGGGATGTGGCCTTCGCGATGATGTTCTGAGGCATGAGGTAGCAGTAGATGACCACTAGTACCAGGATGACGACGATGCAGATCCTGTTGACCCTGATGTTCTTCGAATCTCCCTCGATCGTACCTTTCCTGTTGTGGATGAGGGTGTAAAGGTCGTATCCGCCTGCGGCTCCGATGGTGTGCATCAGAGCACTGATGGTGGAGATTGCCGCACAGACCAGGGACAGCAGGAAGAGCGAGATGAACACATCCCCGAATGTGATTCCGTGGAAGACCTCCAGGATGTACTGGGGGATGATGAAGTCCACATCGAGTCCGAGGGACCCGTGCACGTACTGGAATGCGGTTAGGCCTCCGTGTTCGTTGGCGAAGTACACGTTGCTGAGGGCTCCGACGGTGTATGCGGAACCGACGATGACCAGCATGAAGATGGATCCGATGATCAGTGATTTGTCCAGGTCCTTGTCGCTCTTGGCGGACATGAACCTGACTGCCAGCTGGGGCTGGGTGAGTGCACCGATACCGACTCCAAGGAGGAATGTCGTCACCACTGTGAGCCATTCCTTGGAACCGAAGTCGGACATGGAGGTCCAACCGTTGAATCCGGGGAGTACTCCCAGGTCGGTGTCCCCGATCTTCTGATCCCACATGCCGACAAGTGCATCATGGCTGCTACCGACCCCTCCCAACACAGAGTATGTGACGACAAGGATCACCAGCATACCGATGAACATGATCGCGGCCTGGAGGGCATCGTTGTACATGACCGCGATGATGCCTCCGTAGACGACGTAAATCGCCACGACGAGGGACAGTGCGATCAGGATGTAGTTGTAGTAATCCGTGAGTCCGGTGATGGAGGCGAGAGAGTTCACGCCTCCCTTCAGGACTGCGGCGGCGTAGATAGGCATCATCACGATGATCAGAATGGCCGTGAATGCTCTGATCCCCTTGGAGTGGTAGACCTTTCCCAGGAGGTCCGCGAAGGTGGAGGCACCGACCTTCCTTCCGATGCGTCTCGTCCTTTTTCCGAAAACGATGAACGCCACCATTAGTCCGACGAACAGGTTGAGGAAGCAGAGCCACATGAGGGACATACCGTGGACAGCGGCCTGTCCGCCGAATCCTATGACCGCAGAGGCACTGAGGAATGTGGCCCCATATGAAAGTGCGATGATGACCGGACTTGTCTTGTTCCTTCCGAGGAGGAACTCCTCATTGTTCTTCGTGTTCCTGTAACCGTATATCCCGAGGAACAACGTCACCACGATGAACACCGCAGCCATCACGCCGAAGATGGCCAGGTTGACTCCTTCAGTTGCCATCCTGTTCATCCTCCTCTTCAGTCACTTTCCTTCCCTGGATCAATCCGTATGCGACACAGAATGCGACGCACAGGAAACAGCCCACATAGGACATCCATATCCACGGGTCGGGTATTCCCAAGAAGCTCATTCTTTTTCACCTTCATCCGTGCTAACACGTAGCACGGTATAGGTGATGGATGGGAACACCGTATATAACGGTATCTGGACAATCATACATCTATGTAGTATAACTCCGATTGCCCTTCGGAAGCCTTCGGACATGTAATATGTACAATCTAATGGGTATCCTCGGCGAGATGGATGATATAGCCACCATCTTAGGCATGGGGATTTGTTATGGAAACGGACCTTCTGAATCAAGGTTCCAAAGTTATTTTATATTGGCCGATAATCAGGTGGTTGTCTGGCTTGACCGGGGAGCTTGGCGTGCCCTATACCGTAAATCGTCAATATACGGGGTGACAGCAGGGGGCGGCTCCTCTGAACATTCAAGCCCATCGAGCGACTATGAGATCTTGTCCTGTAGAGTCGGTGTTTGCAACGAAAACAGCCGGAGGGTTGTTGTTCATGCATCAATCGGGGAAACCGGGTCAGGTCCTGACGGGAGCAGCCTCACTCCGAACTACTGACGTTTACGGGGTGGCAGGGTTGAGAAGCGAAATGGTAAACTTGGACTGGGATGAGGGGTCCACCCCTGTGGCCAGGCGCTTTTTGTGTTGATTAAGGAAAGCACCCCGAAGGGTGCGGTTTGGATCATCTGGGTCCGATGCCCGTTATGATGTCCTTTGAGAAGTCGAAGAGCACAGTGCTCTCAGCACCATCGGTGAGTTTGAGGATCTTGGAACCATCGACCTTTCCGACCACGGCGCCTTCACATCCGACCTCTTCGAAGATCTCGATGATCCTCTGTGAGTTCTCGGGGGGACAGGCGAAAACGAATCCGCACCCCTGATAGGACAGGGCCCATTTGACCTCGTCAACACCAACGGGTCTCGGGATGGCGGTGATGTCGACCTCAGCCCCCTTGCCGGAGGATTCCAGCATCATCCCCAAGGTGCCGATGTGTCCGGGGTTGCTCATGTCCTTGCAGGAATGGGCGAGATGTTCCATGCCCACCTTCACAACGGCCTCCATCTGTCCCTGTACGATATCATCGGATTTGTCCATGGTCGTGACGTAAGCATAGGGCAGTTCCGGAGGGAAGAATCCATCCAGGTCCATGACGAACACGATGTCATCTCCGTCCTGGGCTGTGCTGCTCCTCAGAAGGGCATCCTTGGGCACATTGCCGACGATCGCCACGTCGATGGCGTTGTAGTGGCAATCGGGATGGGTGTGGCCTCCCACGATGGGCACACCAAACTTCCTGACACCCTCCATCAGGCCGCGGAGGAGTTCGTCGGAGATCCTGCCCTCCATGACGGACATCACATCCACCATGCCGAGGGCACGGCCACCCATGGCCGCGATGTCGTTCACATTCACCAATACTGCGAAGTATCCCGCATAGAAGGGGTTCACGGCCAGAAGGGACTCCATGATGCCGTCTGTGGCGAAGAGGATGTACTGGTCGCCCACATCCAGTGCGGCGGCATCCTCTCCCTCTGCGGCCGCCACATGGGGAAATCCTGCGGTAGGGAGCAGGTCCACGACCTCGTGTATGGCGTTCTTCCTGGTGACGCCGGGATGTTCACGTATGGCATCTGCGATTGATTGTACCGACATGGGTCTACACCTGAGTTTGATAATCGTTACCGCCATAATCCGCTTCTGCGGAGATGCCATATGCACACGAGGCTCAGTACGATCATCGATCCGAAGAGCACCAGGTATGTGTACGGCATATCCGTCCCGGGAAGGGGCACGTTCATGCCGTAGAAGCTGGCGATCATGGTGGGTATCGAGATGATCAGTGTGATCGATGTCAGGAACTTCATGGTGTTGGCAAGCGAATTGTTCAGGTCCGCCTCCACCAACTGCCTGGTTCCCTTGATGATCTGACTGTACGTGTTGGTCATCTCAAGTGCCTGGCTTGTCTCGATTATGACGTCATCCATGAGGTCTCTGTCCTCCGTGGATGATATGAAACGTGATTGTTTGCTGATCCTCTCTATGATCGAGGTGTTCACGCTCAGCGATGTCTTGAAGTAGACCAGGTTGGACTCCAGCTCATGGAGCTCGAAGAGGTCGTCCCTCCTTGTGGCCTTGCGTATCGACTCCTCGATCGCCATGCGTTTGATCTCGATGTACTTGAGGTCCGCCTGGTAGTTGATTGCGATCCTGAAGAGGATCTGAAGCACGAAGCGGGGACGGTTGGCCACGTTGATTATGTTCATGGTTTTGTTCTTCCCCGCGATGAGGTTGCTCAGTGCGAAGAGCTCCTGCAGACAGACGGTGATGATGGCCGTGTCCGTGACAGTGATCGAGATGGGGTATGTTGTGAACTCCTCGCGGCCGTTCCTCCACTCCCTCGTAGGAGCGTCGATCAGGATCAATGTGTACTTGGATGTGACCTCCGCACGTGATCCCTCCTCGTCATCCAGAGCCGCGGTCAGCGCCTCCCTGTCGAGGTTGAGGGATGTCTGCACATAATCTATCTCCTCGACCGTGGGGTTGACCAGGTTGATCCAGACGTCCTCCTTGATGGCGTCCGTCTTGCAGGGCCTTCCGTCCCTCATCTCATAGATGTCGATCGTCATTGGTTCATCCTCACAACAGGAACGAGATGAACACCAGTATGAACATGAACAGGGTCACGCTGGACACGCTGTTCGCCACACTGTCGCTCATCCTCTTGCGCCTCTCCTCATCGGAGATTCCGCACTTCTCCAGTAACCAGTTGATTCCTCCGGCGAATATGAACCCTCCGTCGAAGGGGTAGGCCGGAAGGGCGTTGGATATGGCCAGCAGGAGGTCCAGCCAGAAGATCCAGTACAACAGAGAGATGATAACCCAGAAGATGTCGCCCAGAGGTGTCTCGTACCACCATTTCACCTCGTCGGAAATGGGGTCGAAGCCGTTGAACGGTCCTGAGAGGTAGGTGAATATCCCGGTGATGTGCGACCAGGCATCGGTGGCACCGTAGAACGGGTCGGATGCCCTCTCGATGAGTATCTCCGGTGTCGTCAGGGTCATACCGCTCGTGTTCACCGACATGCCCAGGAATCCGACGCCGGATTTGTTCCCGAGTTCGACATTCCCAGACACGGTTACATCCCCGGTGACGGAGTCTATTGTTGTGACATACACCGTGTCCCCGGGTGACGTGGTGTTCATGAGGTCGGTGAAATCGATGGGGCTGCGTATGATGTGTGTGACTCCGTCCGACGTTTCGATAGAGTATAGCATGTCTCCCGGGTTCACACCGAGTGACTGTGCGGGACTGTTGTTGGTGATCGTCTTGATGAATGTTCCCAGGCGGAGCTCTACGGGATTGCTGATATCCCCTTTGTAATCGTATACGACGGAATATTTTTTCAGCGGGTCGAACGGCCGTTCCGGGTCGGCGCTTTGTATCGTGACCGTGGTTCCGTTCGCCACGTATTCGTAGGGGATCTCCACGCCGTCCGTGTCGGTGATCGACACGATGATGGCCGATCCGGGTATGTCCGCGATATATGCGGGGGAATCCTGGTCCACCGCATACACACCAACGCTTCCGTCATGGGGTGAGGATACGAATCCGCACGAGAGAATCAGCAGAAGTATCGAGGCGATGGCCACGAATGTGTTGACGGATATCCCTGCGGTGTACATGTCCATCTGGACCCTGCGGGGCTGTTTGGACATCTCCTCCTCGTTGGGTTCCACGAAGGCTCCGAGGGGGACGACCCCGTACAGCAGTCCTGTGGAATCAACCCTGCATCCGTTCGTCCTGGTCTGGATGCCATGACCCATCTCATGGACCACCATGGCCACGACCAGTGCAACGATACCGTAGCTCAGGGGAAGGATCGGATTGAATCCGGGTATCGCAAGGGCGTACTCGATCCCTATCGACGAGCTCCCTATCCTCGAGGGTATGGCCAACAGGGCCATGACCATCATGTACATCATCAGGAACAGCAGGATGACCGAGATGACCTTCGAGATGAATCCGAATGCACGCCAGAAACGGGGATATTTGGCCAAACGGTCCATGGTCTTCATCCCGAGGCGGGATTTTATCATGATCGTGGGACCGTATTTCATGAGATGGTATTTCTCGGCCTTCTCCGGACATCTCCAGACCCATATCCAGATCGGGATGTACAGGATAAGCAAAATCAGCAGAACAAGATACGCAGTGCTCATTTTCTCCCCGGATGCCCGATACACTGGTATTATAAAAGGGGTTCAGGGCCTTCCACCGGGCTTTCGGTGACCGTAGTCGGATCGGTCGAGCATGTCCGGGGTGCACACGGTGCCGATTATCCTCTCCGCCCATGCCAGTTTCCTGAGTTTCATGACGGGGTCTGACCCGTCCTTCGGCATCGGATCGGAGTAGTCGAACCCCCTCAGATGTATCTTGGTCGCACCGAAGTGGACTGCCATGCATACGGCCCTGTCGCCGTCGGTGAACCCTCCGAAATCATACACGGTGTTCTCCGGAGTCGATTGTGTTGTGAGCACCACCCTGCCCTCGAATGAGGATGCGTACATGCGTATCAGGTCGTGGTTGTCCCCATGGGCGTGTATCGCCGTGACCGCGCCCGAGGATGATGCCTCGATCTGCGGGCGTATGTCCCCGTCGAGGTCTGTGACCACTATGTCGGGAACGATCCCTTTGGAGAGCAACCTGCCGACTGATGATCCGGATGCGATCAACGTTCCGTCACAACCTCCGGCGTCGATGTCGGTTTCGAGGCATGGTGCGTTACCGAAGACCGTCACCTCCCTGGAGAAACAGCCTCCAAACTCATCGTCATCGATGAGGTCAGAGTTCACAGTCATCATCTTGAGGATACGGACGCCCATCTCGTCGTCGTTCCTGTCGAATCCAAGGTCGTCCAGGATCTCGAGGTACATCGGTTCCCAATCAGAGAACCTCATCCGCCGTCACCGCCTTCTCCTCCTTCACACGTGCCTTGGCGAAGTTGCCTGTGATCGATATCACCACTCCTGTGACGATCTCCAGGATCCCAAGCGAACCGTCGTAGGATGCCGTGATGTAGGTCTGCAACAGGTCCATGATCCCCAGGGCCACGAGTCCGACACTTGCCAGGCCGAGGAATCCGAACATCTGGCTGAGTCTGAGTGTCTTGGTGGACTGGTAACAATCGATCATGTTGCCCACCACGTAGACGACGATACCCAGGATCACGGGCCATATCATCGAGGAGATACAGTAGATCCACGTGATGATGTTGGAGGACATGTACATGTCCCCGACCTCGTAGTACACCCATATAGCCGACACCGCGATTATGGCCACGGCGAGGCACAGGAAGATCAGACGTGTGCTGCTGCGCACTATCGAGTTGATCAGGTACTTCTGGAAACTTGCCAGTTTGTCTGAGAAGTTGTATCCGTACATCAGCAGGAGCAACCCTATCAGAAGGATTGTGAGACTGCCGGACATCCCTGCTATTGTGGCCACATCCTTGTCGGTGGCATATACCAGGGCACTGGGGATGATGAAGATCAGCGAGATCAGGACCAGGACCACACCCAGGGGCACGAGGAACCTCTTCCTCTTGGCCGGGTCGGACATCATCCTCGAGAGGATGTACACGGTACCCTCCAATCCCGGGGCCTGCTTCACATAGACCTTCCTGACGGAATCCACATGGGCGCGGGACGATATGATGGGGTAGATGTACTCATCCTCTGCTCCGTCCCCGACGAGGACGATGCTGTCGGGTTCGACCTTGTCCAGGACCTCCTCCAACTGTGACACCAGGGCCAGGTCCGATCTGTGACCCACCTTTTCATCACCGCAGATCAGTGCGACATCCGCATAGTGTCCGTCCTCCTGGATCTCCAGGCAGACGCTTATCGCTGCATAGAGGGCGTTCAGGTCCGAATCCTCGGGATCGGCTATGCCGAAAGCCGTTGCTGCATCTATGCAGTTCTGAACCCCGATGACGGGTGTGTTGACCTTTCCCTTCACACCGAAATCATCGTCCCTGTCGACGACCAGGACCAATGTCCTCTTCATGCTGTTCATATCATCCCAGTTGTAGATAAAGTGTACGAAAAACTGTACGGGATATGGAGGATGTCCGAAATAGTGGCAACCATTATCATGGGGTTCCCTTCATACACCGTCCATGCGCATCAGATGGCATGGTCACGCCTGTTTCGAGTTCGGGGATTCCGACCGTACTGTCGTCATAGATCCCCATGACGGACGTTCCATCGGCATCAAGCCCCCGTCCGCCTCTGCGGACATTGTCTTGATGACGCACAACCATTATGATCACAATGCCGTCCGTTCCATCCGCGGTAAGCACACCGACATCATGGCCAAGAACGGTATCTTCGATGTCAAAGGTCTCACCATCGAGGGTCTGAGCACCTGTCACGATTATTCCGGAGGTACAGAACTCGGTATGAACACCATGTACCTTTTCGAGATGGATGGGATGACCATCTGTCACTGCGGCGATTTGGGCTGCATCCCCGATGAGGATGTCATATCCCGTATCAGGGGTGTCGATTTCCTTATGATACCCACCGGTGAGGTCTGTACCATGTGCATGGACGATGTGAGGCATTTCATCGAGCTGGTCAACCCCAACATCATCATCCCCATGAGTTACAGGGTCGGTGGATTGACGCTTCCTCTGTCCACCATAGATGATTTCCTGCAGATGATTCCTGAGGATGCCGTCGACTACATCGGTAATGAGATCGACGTGTTCCGTGAGGATGTGGGTGACATCAAGGAATGTTGGATATTCGACCGTTGAATCCTCGGTCGGTGTTCATAAAAAGATCGGGATTAAGTTGTTTGGCCGGACCCGTTCAGTAGAGTACAAGTCCGTCTTCGACCTTCCCCATCTCGATGGGTGTGGTCTCGTCGCCCACGACGGCCCCTTTGGAGTTGGCGATGATACCTGCTCCGACAATACGGGATCCGTGGTTGACGGTCGTCCTGACAGCTTCGACCTTCAGGACATCTTGGATGAGTGCGAGGTCGTCATCGGACGCATCTGCATGACAGACGCATCCCTTGTTGGTGGCCTTGCATGCGGATCCGACTGTGCTGACGCCTGCGATCGCAGAGGGCACACATTCGACACCGAGCGCATCGGAGATCTTCCTGATGACTTCTTCCCCGTAGTATGGATTGACGATGGCGCCGTTGTCGTTCACGAGGATGTTGTTCCCTGCGGCGTTGAGCGGGTCGTCCAGTGCGAAGCATGGGAGGTGTTCGCCAAGTGTTTCGAGTTCGCGGGGCTCCGCCAGTCCTGATACGACGGCGCCGTTGGAATTCATGGCGACGAGTGACCCGACCACGAAGGATCCGGCCACCGTCGTCATGATGGTTTTGACGTCGAGAGCCGACTCCAGAGCCCTTGTGAACTCGGGGGCGGCGTCTCCGGCCACGAATGCGAAACTCTCGTTCGCCACTGCGAATACGCCTATATTGGGATTTCCACCGTAACGTGAGAGTCTCATCATTGTGACCAACTCACTCTGCGAGGGAGACCTCGACGAGACCGTCATCGAATTTGACGGCCTTCACGGTGATCTTGGAGGGAGGGTTGCGGATTCCGTTCGCCCAGATCTTCTCATTGACACTTGCGTCGATCCAGACGTTGTCTGCGTCGACCTTCATGTGCCTCATGATGTTCTCCCTGACCTCTTTGACAGCGCGGTTGGACCTCCTGGTGCGGGGGGCCTGCTTTGTCTTCCTGAGGGGGATGACGATGATTCTCTCGATTTCATCTGCCATTGGAATCACTCCTTAAGTTTGCTCATGCGCCACGACCTTCTCTTGGGGTGGCGGAGGAACTGCCTGTTCGTTCTGATCATAACCCAGGCGGGAACACGGCGGTTCTGTTTGACCTTCTTGTTCAACCTGGCTTTCATTGCCGGGGCCTTTGTGCTTGACATGATTATCTCCTCTGTATGGTGATCTCCCTCTTCTGAGGGGCGATCTGCGCAAGGATGTTCCTCAGCATGGCGTCATCTATGACTCCCTGGAGCCTTCCGCTCTGTGCGAGCTGGATGAGCTGCATCTCGACCCCATCGGCCATCTGCGGGTTCGCAAGCTTGATGTTGGAGAGCCTGTCCCTCGCTTCGGGTGTGAGGATCTGTCTGAGAACTGACTGTTTCTGCATCTCAAACTGTTTGGCCTGTTCCTCCTGTGCAGCCTGCTGTTGTGCCTGCTGCTGGATCTCGGCCATTTTTTTCTGTCTGAGTGCTGCCAATTCGGGATCGTCCATGCTGATTCCTCCTTCAGGCCTTCATCTCGTCGTAGACCTCTTTCGCGGTGTTGTCCAGGAGGGACTGTCCCGCGGGGCTGATCGCACGGCCTTCTTTGTCCTTGGAGACCAGGAGTCCTGCTGCCTCGAGCTGCATCATGCACTTTCTGGCGATGTTGCGGCTTCCCTTGCAGGCCCTGTTGGGCATGGATCCCTTGTCGGCGTATCCACCGTACTCGGCGGCGAGCCTGGAGGTTCCCATGGGTCCCTTGACGTAGATCTTTCTCATGATGGCGGCGCACCTTGTGTACCACCAGTCGTCCTGTGAAGGAGCTCTCTCTGTGTGCCTGCCGGTTTTCACGAACTCTGCCCACTCAGGGGGAACGATGTTGGGGTTCTCCTTGAGTTTCTGGGCCGTCCTGAGAATGAGCTGCTCAGCAGGAACATCGTAGACGGTAACCATTTTAATACCTCGCAATGCCCGATATCGGGCACTAACGGAACTGCGTAATCAGAGATGGTATATAAGCATTGCTATCAAGCAATCATGTAAAACTTCAAATCCCGCACGTTCGTCCATCGACCCCGTACGGCCTGAGGGTGAAAAACCCTCCACGGTAGTATTCCGTCCAACCGGCGGAACCTAATCTCCGTGATTACGGAGGATGGGATCATAGTATATAACAACATCTGCCGGATCGACCACAGGACGACTTCTGATGATCATCATCGCCACCCTGTCCATCATGGGTGTCCTGTCGCCCCTCCCTCCTTCCTCCCTAATATATCATTATGGGGCGATTGACACAGCATGAGGAACATCCGGAAGGCTGTCGCTGTGATCGTGGCCGTGCTAGCGGTCTCTGTATGCGCAGGATATCTGATCGGTCATTGGGACGGGGGTGATCTCGAGGGAGAGGTCATCATAATCCATACCAACGACTCCCACGGCTACTACGATGAATATCTGGGCTTCACGTCAGTCGCCTCCATCGCAGAGGATTACCGCTCCCGCGGGGCCACTGTCTTCGTCATCGATGCAGGTGATGCATTCCAGGGGACAGCATCCACCATGATGTCCCATGGTCATTCCACCATCCCCGTCATGAATGCGGCCGGTTACGACCTCATGGTGCCTGGGAACCACGAGTTCGACTACACCCTTGACACTTATCTCGGATACACCACGGAGTTGGACTTCCCGACGATATGTTCGAACCTCGTCTGGGCAGAGTCGGGTGAATCGGTGTTCGATGAGTATGTTGTGATGGAGGATGGCGGGGTGAGGATAGGTTTCTTCGGTCTCCTGACCCCGGACACCATGGATTCGGTCTACTACGGGTATCTCGATGATGTGACCATCACCGATCCCTTCGATGCGGCTGAGGAGATGGTCGGCATCCTGGAAGGTCTCGATGTGGACTACATCGTCGCGGTCGGACATGTTGGGCTCGACCCATCATCGTCGGTCACCTCTGCAGACATCTGCTCCTCCGTGGGCGGTATCGATGTCTTCATCGACGGACACAGTCACACGGAGATGGAACATGGCAAGGTGGTCGACGGTTCCATCGAGGTTGATGGTGGTGGGACCCTTATCGCCAGCACCGGTTCCTACATCCAGAATGTGGGTGTCGTGACCTTGGGTGATGTGCCCGATGCATTCCTGGTCCATGAGTGCGGGTCCTCCGACAAGGGGGTGGATACGATCATCTCGCAGATACGTTCCGATGAACAGGAGGTCTTTGGAGAGTTGATAGGCTCCACTCTGGTGGGGTTGAACGGTGAGAGGGTCCCCAACCGCACCGGTGAGACCAATATGGGTGACCTGACGGCGGATTCCCTGAGGTGGCTCACCGGTTCTGATATCGGATTGATCAACGGCGGGGTGTTCAGGGCTTCTGTACCGGCAGGTGACATCGATGTCGGGGACATCTATGCCTGCATCCCCTTCGAGAACTTCGTCGGGGTGAAGAGGGTCGATGGTGCGACGTTGTCGGACGCCTTGGAGCACGGCCTCTCCGGACTTCCCGGGGCGGCAGGGTCATTCCCACAGATCTCCGGAATGGAGGTTGTCTACGACAGTTCCGCGGAACCCGGTTCGAGGCTGGTCTCCGTGACAATAGATGGCTCCCCCTTGGATCCGGATGAGGTCTACACCCTGGCCTCGATAGGGTATGTCCTCGACGGTGGGGACGGTTACACGATGTTCGCCGATATGCCCTATTCGGGAATGTACGGCACAATGATCGATTGTCTGACCGATTACATCCGTTGGATGGGTACGATAGAGGATGTGTCTGGAGGGCGTCTGGTGGATGCGATGGTGTGAACAACTTCGGACATTCCGTGCGTTCCTGATGATGTTTTTATAAAAGTGGTGGGACTGGCCGTGGTCATGACAGATGAAGACAGGAGTTTCTGTCCCCGTTGCGGTGCCGATCTTCCCCCGGGCAGTGCGTTCTGCCCCAGTTGCGGAGCATCCCAGAACGGCGGCACGAATCCCTACAGAGGTCCCGTCAACACTGGTCAGGATCCGTTGAGGATGTTGTTGGTCCTGACCTGTGTGTACGGATTGGTTGCGATCGTCCTCGGTCTCCTATCGATCGTGATGGGACTGACCATGACCGAATCGATGATAGAGGACCTGATAGACCAATTCCCCGAATGGGAATCCATGTTGGGCGATGTGGATGTGGATGACCTCTCGAGGGCGTTCATCATGTCCGGTGTCCCCGCGATCATCAGCGGTATCTGTGCCGTGCTCGCATATAGGAACATGAAGGTGCCCGAGAAATGGCTGATGACGGTCATCCTCCTTGTGGTTGCGTCCGTACTATCCATCACCGTCGCCTCCTATGCCTCCGTGGTCATCGGATTCCTAGTGACGTATCTTGTCTACAGGAAGAAGGATCACTTCACGAGCTGATCAGGCTCACAGAACAACCCTTTCCGTCGGGGCCCCCGTCCGACCGTGCACGGGAGCCCCCACCCCATCAATTGATGCGGACCTTCTCCCCCGTGACCATGAAGGTCACCTTCTCTGCGATCTTGCAGGCATGGTCGCCCACCCTTTCGAGGTACTTCATCACCGAGATGCAGTATGTGCACACGTCGGCGCTCTCGGGATGGTGCCTCATGAACTCCACCGTATCCGACAGACATGCCTTCATCATACCGTCCAGATAATCGTCCATCTCGGTTATCCTTCCGAGACCTTCCACAGTCCTCCTCTCGAAGCATTCGGTGGCCAACCTCACCATTTCCACCGCTGTCTCACCCATGGGTCCGATCGATCCCATGGGTTCGACATCCGGTTTGTCGGCGAGGTATTCCGTTGCAACGGCGATGTTGCGGCTGTACTTCGCGATCCTCTCCAGGTATGTGATGCATTTCAGGACTGCGGCGACCGTTCTCGTATCCTCCGCAGTGGGTTGGTACAGAGTCATGATGCGAACGGCCTTCTCTTCGATGCTGTTGTCGTATCCGTCCGCGATGTCGAAATCCCCTATGACCGAACCAGCTGTG
The DNA here is from genome assembly GCA_964499845.1 of uncultured Methanomassiliicoccales archaeon. Classification (GTDB taxonomy): domain Archaea; phylum Thermoplasmatota; class Thermoplasmata; order Methanomassiliicoccales; family Methanomethylophilaceae; genus Methanoprimaticola. Next base: position 684 of record CAZCMJ010000014.1, on the reverse strand, counting down.
GCAACATCACCGTCGCATATCGAGTGCACCGACCTGGCTATCATGTCCGACACCAATCCCCCCATCTCCGCGGTGTCCGACACAACCTCGTCCATATCCTCTCTGAATCTCCTCATGCTATCATCCGAACCTTCCTGTGAGGTATCTCTCGGTCATGGGTTTGCCAGGTTTGTTGAACATCGATTCGGTTCTGTTGAATTCGATCATCTTCCCCATGTACATGAACCCGGTATAGTCGCTGATGCGGGATGCCTGTTGCATGTTGTGGGTCACAATCGCCACCGTGTAGTCCTTCTTGAGTTCGATGGCAAGGTCCTCGATCTTCGATGTGGCTATGGGGTCCAGAGCGGAGGTCGGTTCGTCCATGAGTATGACCTCGGGGTTCACCGACAGCGCCCTTGCGATGCACAGTCTCTGTTGTTGTCCTCCGGATAGTCCCAGTGCCGATTTGTCCAATCTGTCTGCCACCTCGTCGTAGAGTGCGGCCTGTTGGAGGCATCTCTCCACAAGCTCATCCAGTTCCTTCCTGTCCCTGATCCCGTGGACCTTCGGACCATAGGTGATGTTCTCCCTGATGGTCATGGGGAAGGGGTTGGGTTTCTGGAAGATCATCCCTATCCTCATCCTCAGGGAGTTGATGTCCACATCATGGGCATACAGGTCGTCTCCGTGGAAGAGCATCCT